>JABHOG010000078.1 GCA_018694835.1 Planctomycetota bacterium
AGATCGAGAGCCTCGTGAATGTAGCGCTCTGCCTCATCCAACCTTCCATACTCCAGCAGCAGATTTCCCAGGTTATTGAGCGATGTGATGGTGTCGGGATGATCGTGTGACAGCACACGACGACTGGTTTCGAGCACCTCCTCGTATAACGGAAGCGCCTCCTCGAGTTCGCCCAGTTTCTTCAGCAACAGGGCGATGTCATTGAGCGATTGAAGGGTGTCCGGATGATCATCTTCCAGGGTGCGTTTTCGTCCAGCCAGCGCCTCTTGATGGAAACGCATCGATTCCTGGTAGTTTCCCATTCGTTGGTGCAGAACTCCCATGTTGTTGATCGATTGCAGGGTATCCCGGTGATCGTCTCCGAGGGCGCGCCTTCTTCCCTCGAGCACCTCCAGATAGAGCGACTTCGCCTCGACCCACTGATCTCTCTTCCTGTCGGAGCAGTTGCGCGCTAAAAGGTGTCCGAGTCGATTCGCCGAACGAAGCGTGCTGCGGGAATCTACCGGGAGTAGTTCACGTCGGATCTTGAGCACTTCCCGTTGCAGGGGAATTGCCTCACGGGTCCATCCCCCCAACTCTTGCATCGTGGTCGCGAGCGATTCCAGCAAGCGTGCTCGCAGCAAAGTCTTTTCCTTGAACTTCTCATTGATGGTGGTCAATGCAGGATCGATATAGTGGACCTGCACATTTTTTCGGGCCAGCTCAATCCAATCGATCTCGAGAGGAGGGGTTTTTATTTCAGTGGCGATACCAGGAATTCCCAGGTCGGAGCCGTTGCTGGAGAGCTTTGCGGTATGATCTCGAAGATTCATCGCCATCGATTCGACATCGAGTCCGCGAAGGATGCTGATCTGGAATTTCACCACCTTTTCCAGGTCGTTCGCCTTCAGTATCATCTGATGAGTAGCGGAGACAGCATGATTCCTTTCGAGAAGTGCGTAGGAGGCCAGGGCTGACAGTGACAGGAACACCAGTGCAGTGGCCGACAGAAAAGTGCGATTTCTTCTGACGAACTTGTACAAGCGGTACCGTGTGCTGGCAGGCCTGGCCTTGACCATTTCGCCAGAGAGGAAACTCTCGAGATCACGAGCGAGTTCCTGGGCGGTCTGATAGCGTCGATTCGGCTCCTTTTCGAGAGCCTTCATCACCACCCAGTCGAGATCGTTGGTCAGGCGGCGAGCGAGCTGATCGATGTCGGTCCCCAGGTAGTTGGCATGATCACAACCATGATCGTTGGATGCCGACTCAAATCGCAGGCTCGGCTTGATCGGATTGTCTTCCTCGATCTTCTTCAGCACCTGCCCGTGATCACAATCTCTCAAACCACCGAGGGCCAGCTCTCCAGTGAGTAATTGGTAGAGGATGGCTCCGAGGGAGTAGATATCAGAACGAGTGTCGACATGGGTTCCCGCAGATTTTGCCTGTTCAGGGCTCATGTACTCGTAAGTGCCCATCGCCACGCCGAAGCGTGTGTGAACCGTTTGTTCGCCGAGTGGTTGTTGCAGACTCTTGACCAGGCCGAAGTCGATGATCTTGGCCTGTGGTTTTCCATCGACCTCGGTCACCATAATGTTGGATGGTTTCAGATCACGGTGAACCACCGACTGAGTATGCGCGTGCTGGACTCCATTACAGATATCGATGAAGAGAGACAAGCGCTGTTTCAGGGTGAGTCGGTGAGAAGAACAGTAATCAGTGAGCATCTGTCCCTGAATATATTCCATCGCAAAGTAAGGGTGGCCCTCATCTGTCGCGCCTGCATCGATAAGACGAGCGATGGCGGGGTGATTCATCATCTTCATGGCGTTCTTTTCGGCCTCGAATCGAGCCAGTACGTCGTCGGTATCCATGCCAGCGCGGATCACCTTGATGGCGAGTTTTCTGTGAGGTTTACAGGTTTCCTGGCACAGGTACACATCGCCAAAACCACCGCGGCCAAGTTTTTCCAGCACCCGGTACTTACCTAACTTTTGCACCCTTCGGCTGCCGCCATCATCCAGGGAAATTTCGGCGTCGAGGATTCGGGTAGGCTGGTGCAGCGATGGGCACTGCTCGAAGAGGCGCTGGGCCATCTCCTGGCCATTTGCGCCTTGTGAACTTTCCACATCGGTGGTGGCGTCGTCATCGGTCCACGAGGATTGTGAGGATTCAGAGCCATTCGAGGTACTGGCTGGGGATGTGCTTTTCATCGACACCTGATCTCCACGCGCGGCGGGACTGCATGGTTACCGTGCGTGTCTATTCATCCGGATCTCACTCAACATCGGACCGCCGATTCTAGAGTTCAGTTTCATCGGCTCCAGAGGGGGAAGGGGGAGGGGCTTGCTCGGGAGAGAGGGGCAGAGGATCATGGTCTGCGGGCGATTCCTGAGGTCTATCCACGATACGAGCAGAAGAGGTGAGAATGAGTGAGGTCTCCGATTTACCACAGGATCCATTTCATTCGGTGCTCACCACCGGGTTGCTCCACCTGTTCGGGGAGGGGGATGACGAGGCCCTGGGTCACTTCCTGGCGGTCGAGGGGAAGCAGTTGCGCCATTACATCGACCGACACTTGCCTGACCATGTGCGAGGGCCGATCGGCATCGATGATATCCTGCAAGAGGTAGTGATCTGTCTCGCGGGCAAGCGAGATAAGGGTGAGCTGGAAGTGATCAACACCAAGGCCTTCCGCGGCCTGGTTCGCAAGATCACCCAGGGTGTCATTTCCCGGGCGGTGGCGGCAGCGCACGCCCAGAAGAGGGATATCGCACGCAAGGCCCCCCAGAGACGCCGAGATGAGAACGGTTCAACACAGGGAGATCTCATCGACCAGGTGCCGGCGAGAACAGAATCTCCGTCGAAGATGGTTCACCGCGGAGAGCAGGTCGATGCGCTGAAACTCAGTCTGGCAGCCATGACCCAGGATGAAGTCGAGATCATCGACATGAGGCACCGGAGAAACCTTGAATACATCGAGATTTCAGAACTGTTGAAGATCTCCGAGGGTAGTGCCAGGAAGCGATTTCATCGGGCGATCACTCACCTGCGAGAACTGTTGCGTAAGGAATACCCCGAGAGCATCTGAAGCGGAAACTGCGCTTCCCGCTCCACTGTCAACTTCGAAACGAACCACGTTTCTTCTTCTACCCAGCTGAGTTTGAAAAAAAAGAACAGCGACCGCTCCTTGAGAAGTTGCCGCTGTTCGACCGAGCGTATCGCTCGGAGTCCTCGTCTCACCCTGGTCTAGCAGGGCGGGAAAGAGGCACATCCTAACGGATCGGTGGTTGGATCCGGGCCACAAGCGGGGAAGGGCGCAGGCGGCGGAGAACTGGGCGGCGGGAAGAGGTAATTCAGCAAGTAGATGGCGTCAGCGATACTTGGATGAATGCCATCGTCGTTGACATCGGAAGCGTCATCGCAGGGACTGATCCCTCCCGGAATATTGAAGATGTAGTAAAGTGAGTTAATCGCATCGGCAATGTCGGGACTTCCGCCGCTGGCATTGGTATCTCCGCGGACGAACTCGGGGGCGCTATTGATGTTGGCCCCCACGGACGCCGGAGCAAAGACATCCGAGCAATCGGTCATGGCGCCAAAATCCACTGCCGCCAAGGCCACCGGCACCGGCATCTGGCCGGTCATGCTACAAAAACTGATGGCGGCGCCTCCCGAAGTGAGAATCTGGTACTGCGCTTCGGCAATCACATGAACTCCCGGACCGAATAAAGAGCCAGGTAGAATGAAAGTTGGGATCGAATTGCAATTGAACCCCGTCGAATGGCCCTGAACTTGAAAGTAGTCCGGTGCCAACGGGCCGTAAGCAATACCGGGTAGTAAGTCGAGTTCCGCGGGATCGTGGCAGACACCAAACGAGATTCCGGTGACTCCAAAGCCCGCCGGAACCGTCAATTGAAGCTCGGCGGTGAAGATGGTACCGACGGATCCACTGCCGACACCGACAGGGATCACATCCAGCTGGAAAGCTGGATTGAAGGTGTAACCGGCGAAGCTCGGAGTGGGAGTGGCGCAGAGTAGACCGTCAGGGGTTGGATCGTTTCCGACGATTGGGAATGGCAAAGGAAGTGGAAGCCCCGATTGGCGTTGGGCCAGGATATTGACGGCATCCGAAATATCCAGGTTGCCATCGTCGTTTGAATCTGCCGCATCGTCACAAGCAATCCCCCAGCAGCCAGTAAAGAGCTGGGTGAAGATTTCCACCGCATCCCCCACATAGAAATCGATGTCGCCATCGCCGTTGGCATCGCCACGGATGAAGTTCTGGGCAGATACTGAAGAAGTGAGCAGCAGAAGCAGTAGTGGAAGTAACACGAGAGATCGCTTGTCACTGACCAGTTTCGGGCTGGAACACTGATGCCCCCTGGCCACCGTTGTAAATCGAACCATCCTTCTCTCCATTCCTGGCGGGCTGTGTTTCGTCGGTTTCATCAGTGTCTTTCCGGATGAAAACCACTCACACGAACCGGAGATCCAAGAATCTCCACACGACTATCCGGAACCCCCCAAGAGTCGGACACGATGTTTTCGAAACAATTCAGTGGCCCTCTGTTTACCAAGCACGTGAAGCCATGAAGATGGATCACAATGCGAGGTCAACCGGCGGGATGGGGGTGCCGGATTGACAATGGATACTTGTATTCAAGGGGATGCGATGGCTGGTTGGGTCTGTCTTCCAGCCGCTAGGGACACGGTGGGAAGGAGGCGCAGTCGAGCGTGTCGAGTGTTGGGTCCGGGCCGCACTCTGGATGGGGCGAAGATGGAGGGGGTCCACCGCTGAAGAGGTAAGATAATTTGTAGATGGCATCAGCGATGTTGACCTGGCCATCGTCGTTACAGTCGCAAGCATCCATGCAGGAGCAAACTCCACCCCCGAACAGAAATGTGAGCATGTTGATGGCGTCTCCGATGTCGCAACCGCCATCGCGATTGGAGTCACCTCGGATGAAGAGCACTTCGCAGATCGGTAACTCGACACAAAATTCTGTTCCGCAGCACTCGAACTCATCGCCCAGGTCATCCTTGGAAATCAATCCGAGAGGTAGGCAGATCCCGGCACCAGGAGATCCTCCTGTGAGATAAATTTCAACATCAGTTGCAATGTCACCCACCAAGATCGGAGGGATGAGATCTATGATGTTCGGGCTGATCCCAAGCCCGCCGACATCTCCCGGGATGAAAAGTTTATGGACGACGAAGCTGGTATTGTTGATGACATTGAAAGTCACCGTGTAGTCGGCATTATTGACTGCGGAACCACATTCGATGGCCAAGTTCTCAACAGAACAGGAGTCGCCGCTGCCTCCCTGTGAGTATCCAGGACTCACAAACAAGCTGAGCAATAGCAGTAGGGCGATGGCAAAACTGAAGTTCTTCATGGAGTTAGTTCATGGACTTTCTTCATCGGGGGAGATTTTCAAGCGGCATCGATCTGGTTTCAGAACGATGCCGCTCGTCAAATTTTCAAGCCATCAATCGTTTGCACTGATGCAAGCCGGGAAGTTCTCACACTCGAGATCTCCTGGCGTGTCGTCGGTGCCGCAAGTCTGATACGGAGGCCACGGTGATGGCCCACCTCCGAACAGCGCTTCCAGGCTGTAAACGCCATCGGCGATGTTGACGAAGTCATCATCATTTGCATCGAGAGCGACCAGGCACGGAACAGCTTCTGAAGCGAACAAGAAGTTCAGAGTCTGGACCACATCGGCGATATCAAAAGAACCATCGGAGTTACTGTCACCACGCAAGAACTCGACCGGTGGAGGCAGAAATGGAGTGCACGTAACATCGCAGCAAGCTTGTATCTGGAGAGTTCCGTCGGCAGCATTACATGCGATGCAGTACTGACCACTGATGCAATCGACGGTGACAGAGCCGGCAAATGGATTGGCCGATCCGACAACCACTCCATTGGCCAGGATGACCAGGTCACCCGGGCAGCAATCGTCTGCGTTTGGTACGGGCCAGCTGAGGAAGACATCCAGAACGCCATCGCCATTGGCATCACCCAGTGGTTTACAGATCAGCGATGGAATGCAAGGCCCAGGCCCTTCCCCGGGCATGGTGATGCAATGAATGATACCGCAGCATTCGTTCAAGGTTGCATCGTGGATGGTGATCTGGAAGCAAATTTCCTGGCCAGGTTGCGCTCCGATGATGATGGTAGAAAGTTGCGTCGAAGATCCGTCTCCAAGGCTGGGCAGAGCCTGCCATTCATCGGTGATGGTGACACCAGCGGGGCTGATGACATCCATGAAGAGATGATCCGCTACAGCAGGAGCTTCTCCAGCCAAGTTGGTCACGGTGAAGGTATATACGGAGTTTCCATCGGCATCCAATGTGATGGTTTCCCCGGTGATTGACAGGCAGCAGGGGGGGATTTCAATGCATACCTCGGTGCCACAGCATTCGAAGAGTTCGCCTGCATCGTCCTTCGACATCAAGCTCATCGGGATACAAACGAAATCGCCCGCGTTGCCTCCAGTCAGAGTCAGTTGAATACCAGTAGCTGTATCGCCATTGGCCAGCGGAGGAACCATGTCGATGATGTTTGGTGAAACTCCGATGCCACCGACGAGACCTGGGATCAACAACTTGTGAACTTCGAAACCGGAGTCGTTAACGACATCAAGGGTGAGAGTGAAGTCTCCGGTATTGGTTTCTGATCCACAGAGAACGGTAGCATTTTCAGTTCTACAGCCAGTTCCACAGTTATTGCTGACAGGTCGACAGACTTCGACATCAAAGGGGAAGAACTTGTCCTGGCTACCGTCATTTACACAATCGTTATCGATCAGGTAGCTATCGATGGTAAATGGACAAGCCAGTCCTCCTCCAGTCGAAGGAATGATGGCGAATCCGTAAATCGAATCTGTAAAAGGGCAAGGGACTGAAGAGCTTCCGAAGTGTAGCGCGTCACCTGTAGCGACTACATTACCATCGGCGTCGAAATCGATCCCTCCAGAGGTATTTGCTCCGTTGCCATAACTACCTACGTTGAACTTGTCGACTGGGCTGATGGCCCACGCGAGATGAGTCCCAGTGAATTCAAGGGCTCGCGTATGATGGCCATTCGTTACCCAGTTGGCACCATTGAAAAAGGCACCCCTTTGCGACACAACCATTCTGGTACCGCACTCAAAGGCGATATCCGACACAGGGTTTTCCCACATCTGGTTGAACGATTCTAGTGCAGGAATCGTGGCCTCAAGGGTGGCACTTCCGGTTACGAATAGACCTGTAGTGGGGTCGACTTCCACTGACCAGATTTCATTGTCATTGATCGGGTCTGGTTCGTTTCCTAAAGGAGCAGACAGCGTGGTTGTATTCCAGACAGCGTAGTAGAGACGATTTTCTGATTCGTTGATTCTCAACCCCCAGATTCGACGACCGGTGGCGGTAACTGTCACATCTGGATCGTCGGCGATGGGGGGAAGTCCCGCTGTATTGAGAGCTTCAATGCCGTGATCGAATGTATCGGTAATCGTTCCTGCTGGTACCGACAGTGCGGTAATCAATCCATCGGAAAGATTGCTAACATAGATCGTTTCATTTCCAGAAGGGAATTGGACATGATCCAGTTGCCCGAGACCGGCTGAAGGATCGGAGACAAGAGAAGCAAAACCAGAGATCAGGCCAGTCCCGCCATCGAGTTTATAAATTCCACCAGGCCCTTGTGGTCCGAAAAGGGCTCCCGAGCAACCCGGAAATGTCCCTGGCATTACGGTCGCGCTGACATAGATGTTGGGAGGTACGGAATCGTCGAGAGTGACTCCAAATACCTGACCTAGATTTGTAGCGGTCCACGCATCTGGATCGAGAGAGTTGGTGCCTGTACCTGGTCCTGCGTATCGAGTTGGAGACCAGAGGAGATCTGTCCCTGGAGCATTGAGAGCTGGATCTCGCGTATCAAATACAGCCACAACATACTGATCTGGATCCATGCAGCCGAAGAAGGTCGACACTGACATCCCGGGCTCTATTGACATGTGACCTTGAGGAGTAGGGCACTGTGAAAACGCCGTGGTTGACGAAGTTAAAAATGTCACGAGAAACAACAGAAGGCAGAAGAAATTCCGAAAGATGATTTTACAGGTCATCGATGTACAGAGATTCGAAAAATTCACGACATACTTCCTCACTTATGTTAGGCAGATAGTATCTAGACTGAAGCAGTCGCCGAAAACTGCTAACAGGGATGGAATTAAGGACAATCTCGAAAGTAGCCAGATCAAATTTTGCGGAGATTTAGTCACCACACATGGGCGTGCAAACCCATAGTTCAATGGTATGGCTCAGTAAGAAAGAGCTGTGGTGAAAAATTTACCGAGTCGGTGTGTGGGTCATCCCACATCGACCACCCATGACTGTTGAGCGAATAAAGTTCAGTTACACCCCGGAAGTGACTGACAGTCGAGGAAGTCGAAGAGTCAGGGGCAGCCGAAGTAGTCCCAGCAGTGGAAGTCATCGTCGGTGGGGTCGAAGCCGCAGTCGGGATAGGGGGGAGCGATCACGGGGCCGCCGCAGCCGAGGAAGAGACACTGTAACAAGGAGATGGGGTCGGCGATGTTGACGGCGCCATCGTCGTTGACGTCGACACTGTCGAGACAGGGAATCGTCATGTCGAGGAACAGGTGCCCGAGCATCAGGATCGGATCGGCGATGTCGTGCTGTCCATCGCCGTTGGCATCGCCGCGGGAGAAGTAGCCCGGTGTGGGCATGCCGTAGCAGTTTGAATCCTGCAGATCGATCAGCCCATCGCAGTCGTCGTCGATTCCGTTGTCGCAGATCTCGATGCAGCCGGGATCGCCGACGCAGTCGCTGTCGCAGCAATCGGTGTTGCCATCGCCATCGTCATCGACTCCGTTGGAACAGCTGTCGGGAATCGCCGGATCTTCCTGAGCCTGAAGCGGCAATCCTGAGCCGAGCCACAGCAGTAACAGCGCAGCGAGCGACGCCCTGCGCCACCAGATCTGGCCCGGGCAGGTTGTTATAGTGCTTGCCATCGTGGTGGTCTGTTTTGTTGAAGCGATACTGGCATCCTTTGCTGCTGGATCTCCCATCGGAGATCAAAATCCAGAACCTACAGCCTATATATTGTATCTGTTCACCTCTGGCGAACCATGAGGGAGTTCGCAGGTGCCCCGGTATGCGGTATCATCGAACATCAACTCGCCGGAGAGTGATGGAAACATGTGGATACTACGAATCCGATCCTGTGCCAGATTTCTGCTGATGCTGGTGGTCATCCTGCAAACCACCGAGATGTCTGCTCAGCAGACCAACGGTGAATTCCGCCGTGGCGACTGCCATGTCGATGGTCATGTGGACCTTGCGGATGTGGTGCAGCTGGTCGACTACCTGTTCGGTGGTGTGACGCCGATCGATTGTGCACTTGCCTGTGATGCCAACGATGACGACACCATCGATATGCAGGATCTCATCACGATCACATTGTACGTGGTACTCGACGGAACGATGCCACCGCCGGTCGGATCGTGTGAGCAAGACCCGACGCCAGGAACTCTCTTCTGTGATGTGCCGTGTGATCCTCCGGTGGTGCCACCGCTCTCTGCAGAACACAGGTTTGAGGTGATAGCGACATATGTCCAGCCGCAATTTGTTGGACTGATCGTCGCCTCCACCAGTCCAGATCCTCTTCATGCATTTTCCTTCGGACTGTGTCACGACCCGGTCCAGGGGTCGGTGCAGCAGCTGGATCTGGGTGCCGATCTGCAACCGACCGCACCTGAATTCGTCGATGTTGTCATCGAACCGGGAGGCTGGACTGCGGCTGTGGTGATGAGTTTCCTCAACGCACAGCCGTTTCCAGCGGGTAGCGAGCAACGGGTCATCGAGGCGCAGTACGAGGTCGATCTCACCTCGCCGCTGGGCTTCACCGAGTTCTGTCTCTGTGAAACCATCGGAGATCCGCCGCTGGCGATTCGCATGGTGACGGAAGCTGGCGAGGCGGTATGGCCCCAGTTCGATTGCTTTCCGCTGGTGATCGTCGATCCGGTCTTCTTCGTCCGTGGAGATTGCAATGGCGATGGAGGCATCAACGTTGCCGATGCGGTGTACTTGCTCGATTTTCTCTTCATCGGGTCGGTCGTGCTTCCCTGTGAAGATGCCGGCGACATCGATGATGACGGCGCCCTCAACATCGCCGATCCGATCAACTACCTCGCCTATCTCTTCTCCGGCGGACCCCCTCCTGCTGTCCCCAACCCGGTCACCGGTTGTGGACCAGATGCGGTCGATACTGATGCTCTCGAGTGTGCAGAAACGAACTGTCCCTGACTCACCACTGCTGGCACTAGGAGCAGGGAGTTCCATCGAGACAATCGAGGGAATCGACGGTGGGATCTTCTCCGCACGACTGGCCCGGGGATGGCAGCGGTGAGCCGGTGCCAAAGAGCCAGTTCAGCAGGGAGATCGGATCCGCGATGTTGAGCAGACCATCATCATTTGCATCGCAAGAATCGGTACAGGCTGGCGCCGATCCACTCATGAACAGGATGTCGAGAGCAGTGATGGAATCCGCAATGTTGATGGATCCATCCGAGTTGCAATCTCCCCGGCGCATCGCGGGGGTGACGGGACCGCCGGGAATCACCGATTGCGTCAGCATCAGGCCGGAAACATCGTGGCCGATCACCAGGACATCACCGGAGGCTGGAGCAGCACTGGCAGTGAAGGCGAAGTTGTAGAGGTATCCCCAGCGCAGTGGATTCTGTGGCGGTGCATTCCAGCGGATGGCGGTGGAGTCGAGTTCGATCTGCCAGGGCAGATCGATGTAGCCGAGGCTTTCGATCTGCGGCGCATGGAAGTAGGGATCGCTGACCTGAACCCCTGTAGCGATGGGGATCTCGACTGTTCCGACATGGCGCGACAGATTGTGGTTCCAGATGGCGTACTCGTAGCGCCATGACGACTCGCTGGCATCGAGCGGAAAAGCTTTTGCTGCGATGATGGCCATCCCATCGGAACCATCTCCAGGAGTGATCTGCGAGATGGTACTGCCGGTCCAGGCGAGGATGGCGGGGCCGATCTGACCCGGATCGGAGAGTGAAAACTGCCATGTCTGACCCGGTGCGCCCGAGGTGATCGAAACCTGCTCGTGAATCATGTTGTCGCCTGGGTTTGGATCGTCATGAGCGATGTAGAGCGCCTCGACCACCAGATCGGAATCTGGATTTGCAGAGGGGTCGAGATCGGCATCGTGGATGCGCAAGCGTCGATCGACGGGGGTGACGCTTCCGAGCGGTCCATTCAGGATGGAATTGTTGTAGTCGTAACTGCCGCTCCAGGGATCGATCTCGGAGCGCGGTCCGAGTACCGATTGGGTTCCGTTGTAACTGGCGCTGTAGATGTCGGAACAGCCGATCCCGAGGGTGTAGGGATCGGCGGGAACGGTACATCCAAGTCCACAGGCATTGGCGGTGGTCGCTGGACCAGGGGCGTGCTTGGCCCAGGAGCTTCCGACCTGAACGATGCGCTCTTCGGAGATGCGGTACAGGTTGAACACCATGAATGGATGCAGAGGGCTCGGGTTGCCGTGCCAGTCGAGCGGTTCATCACCGTGATTGCAGCACACCGACTGCAGCATCAGGCCGACTTCATCTCCCTCGCGGCCCAGCTGGCTCATCTGCTGATGATCTCCTGCGATCAGATCGGGCGCGGGGAGATACGCGGGGGGAACATCGAAGAAGACCAGCGACCATGCGACCAGCGTGCCACTCTCTCCAGCGACCAGATCCTCGATCTCGAGGGTCCATTCACCCGCGGCGATGGAGTTGCACAGATCGAGCAGCGAACCGGGACCGCTGGGCCTCATGGTGGCCCCGACATTGAAGGGGGGCGCAGCGGGTGTCGCGGGTTGCCAGTAGATGGCATCGAGACCGGAACCACTGGCTCCTTCTTGCAGGACCAGTTGTTCTCCCTCGGCCGAGAGCAGTCGAATCCGTAGATCCGAAATTCTCGGATGATCGATGTCGATTTCCACCCGCAGATCTGCAGGGATTGCATTGTTGTTGACCGTGACGCTGGCGATGGTCACCGAGTCATCGACGATGGAACCGGTCGAACCACTGACCACTTCCACTGCAGTTCCGAGCACATCGACAGCGGTGCAGATGGGAACCGCAGAACCGCCTGTCGAACTGGACATCAGGCAGATCTCGACGGGAGCCGGCCAGAGGAATCCAGAGACCTGTTGTTGCAGAAGGGTTCCGGCGGCCACCGCACCGGTGGAAGCGTAGGGAACACCATCGATCAACAGGGCGGTCGAGGTCAGATCCGAGATCGCTTGCCAGCTGACATCGATGATTCCGCTTCCTGGCTGCGAGTCTGCGATCAGATTGTCGACCAGTGCCGGTGAAAACTGAACCGAGAGGGTGCCGGAGCCGGCGTCTCCTGGTTGCCAGCCACCGACGCGGATCCAGATCTCATCGCCGATGCTGACCACGAGATCTTCGATCATCGAGGTGTATCCAGTGCAACCGCTGGTGTCACCGTTGCAGCCGAGCGGGACCAGCGATGAGCAGTCGCCGCCATAGGCTGCGAGAGTGGTGTCGAAGGTGGCCATCGAACAGGTGGAGATTTGCACCGACCCGTTGCCCGGTGAAATCCAGCGATACCAGATATCCTGGACCAGGTCTCCTGGTAGTGATGCGGAGCAAGGAGAAGGATCGAACGGATCACCTCCATCGGTGGCTCCGGATGTGTCGAAATCGATGGTGCCTGAGGAGATCTCGATGGCTCCGAGGCAATTGTCGTGGATCGGTCCGCCCAGGAGAGTGCAACAATCTTCAGCGCTACTACCACCCGAGATGGCCGCCACACAGAGAAGACGCTGCTCGCCGATTCCTGGAGCGGTGCCCCCGGTCCAACGGGTGGCGGTCGCGTCGAGAACATCGATCAGTACCGAGTCGAGGTAGATTTCCCAGCCGTCGACAGGAAGCGGTGCACTCCAGCTGGCGCTGACGCCAGCGGGAACGACCGAGCATTGCAGATCGATGGGGGGAATGGGTCCCTGAAGATCGACCACCAATTCTCCACTACCGACCGAACTGGTATTCCAGCCACCGACCCGGATGACGATCTCTTCTCCTGCAGCGACCGGGAGATCGGAGACGTGAGATGTGAACAGGGAGCAGCCGCTGCTGTCGCCGTTACAGCCGATCAGTTGAAGGGCATTGCAGTTGCCGCGGTACACCGCGATGTCGCTATCGAAGTTGGCACTGTTACATGTGCTGACCGACAGCAGTCCTGAGGTGTCAGGAATGAAACTCCACCACAGATCTCGCTGCAGTAGACCCAGCAGAGCACCGGCACAGAGTGTGTCATCCGGTGGAATCGTCGAGTCGGTGGCGTTGGTGATGTCGAAGGGGGTACTTCCGACGGTGATGCTGCTGGCACCTGCACAGTCATCGTTAGCAGGTTGTGCAGCGACCATCGACGGTATGAACAGTAACAGTAGCCACCAGTGATTCCGGGTCATCGGACACCTCTTTCCCAATCCTCCATCTTGCTGTCGATGAAGAGCGGTGCAAGCAACTGTTTGCAGCCTGATCGCTGGACTTCTGGACACAGGAGGAGGAACCTGATGCGGTTGAAGGAGCACAGTTGGCGAAAGCGCAGATCATCCGGGAACTGAGAAAGTGGCTGCCGAATCGTCGCATCCTCACCGATGCGGACGAATGCCGGCTCTACGACAGTGATGGTCTGACCCTTCATCGAGGAGTGACTCCCGGCGTCCTGTTGCTGGAAAGTGAAATTGAAGTGGTGCAGGCGGTGAAGGTGCTTGCTGGCCATCAGGTGCCGTTTGTGGCGAGGGGTGCAGGGACAGGGCTCAGCGGCGGTGCCGTTCCGATGCAGGGTGCTTGGGTACTCGATGTACACCGGATGCGAAAAATCATCGACATCGATCCGTTACAGCGGACTGCGGTGATCGAGCCAGGCGTGATCAATCTCGATCTCGATCGTGCGGCTGCTGCTCACAAACTTCGATTTGCTCCAGACCCTTCGAGCCAGCGAGCTTGTACCGTTGGCGGTAACATTGCCGAGAACTCCGGCGGGCCACACTGTTTTCTTCACGGCATGACCACTCGACATATCCTGGAAGTTCGAACGGTACTCACCGATGGAACGGTCCTCGATCTTCAACGTGATGGTGGGGGGATCGACTGGAGAGGTGCATTCATCGGTTCGGAAGGTACCTTTGGTGTCACGGTTCAGGCGAAGGTGAGATTGGTGCCGAGGCCTCCCTGTGTTCGCACATTCCTCGTCTCATACTCCTCTCTCGAGGCTTCTTGTGAGGCGGTGACAGCCATCATCGCTCGCGGTTTGCGACCTGCAGCACTGGAAATTCTCGATCGGTTGACCATCGGGGCGGTCGAGGCTTCGGTATTTCGTGCGGGTTATCCAGAAGATGCGGAAGCGGTATTGCTGATCGAACTCGAGGGTCTCACGGGTGAAGTGGAGGAGGCGGCCGAAGCGGTTCGCAGCGCTGCGGTTGGCGAACAGACCATCGGGATCGAGGAAGCGCTCGACGAAGAATCGAGAGAAAGACTGTGGCGCGGTAGAAAGGGAGCGTTTGGAGCGATGGGGAGAATCGCCAGCGATCTGTATGTTCTCGATGCAGTGGTACCGAGATCAAAACTGTCGCAAGCCATCAGCGGAATCCAGCAGATCGGTCGTGACCAGGGTGTGGTTCTGAGCAACGTGTTCCACGCCGGGGATGGCAACCTTCATCCCAATATCTCCTTCGACGCGAACATCCCCGAGGAACGAGCTCAGGTTCTGAAAGCGGGGGATGCGATCTTGAAATTGTGCGTGGCTCTCGGTGGCACCTTGTCGGGTGAGCATGGGATCGGTCTGGAAAAGAGAGATCACATGCCGCTGATCTTTTCACCACAACAACTGGAGACACAGCGGCTCCTGAGAACTGCGGTCGATCCTCACGGTCTTGCGAATCCAGGGAAGATACTTCCTGCTGGCCGTGGATGTACCGAGTCTGGGTTTCGAAACTCGGATCACCTGAAGAGAACCGAGTCGATCCTGGGCCTGTCGGAGCAAAAGAAAAGGGGTGTCTCCGGGAAGGAGACACCCCTCTAACAACACCTCCAGGACGGGTCGTGGAGTTTAACTAGCAAGCACCGGTGTAGACACATTCGGCCAGGGCATCTGGCGTCGGGTCTTCACCACAAGTATTCGGGCCCGGGGCAGGTGGCGCTGCTCCTCCGGAGAAGAGTGCAGCAAGTCCGAAGATGGCATCTGCGATGTTCACAGCTCCATCATCGTTCTCGTCGCAGGCGTCCGGACATGCGCACGCTGCGCCACCAGAGAACAAGGCCGCCAACAGGTAGATCTCATCGGCAATATTGAAACCGCCATCCATGTTCTTGTCACCGCGTCGGAATTGCGGTTCAGAAGATGGGCCTCCACCGAGAATACCAACGTATCGGACGGCAAGATCATTCTGATCTCCGCCGAATCCGCCGAACTCCCAGGATTGGCACAAGACCTTTCCACCGGAGTCGGTGTCGTAGAAGACACCTGTACCGACACCCGCACCAAAGGCCTGAGCATCGGGCTCCCAGACCAGAGCTGAGTTGGGGCCGAGAGAATCGAGGTCAGTGGTTTGAAGTTCATCGGTCCAGTCATTGCCAGTTGCCTGGTCCTGGTTGTAGGCGATGTCTTGAAGATCGCTGACGTCAAGTCCCAGAGCAGTATCGAGGCCATCCATGATCAGGAAGTTGTCACCTCCATCAGTGGCGCCATCGGCGACTCCGTCGATCAGATTGAAGTCGGTCGCGGCGTCGAAGCCCCAGACATCACCACCTTCAACATAGATGTGCTTACCTGCGGCTTGAGCGATGGCAATGGCAACACCGTCGGCGGCAGTCAGAGCACGGGCGCTGGGGTAGGTTCCGCCCATGTACCAGAGGCGCTCAAGTGAGGCATCGGTGATACAGGGGAGTTCTGCGGGTCCACCAGGAAGAACATCGACCACCAGGCCCATCGCTTCCAGGGCGGTTTGCAATGCCGCAGCACTGTCGATTCCAGAGGGCTGCTCTCCGATGACGATGATATCGCTGTAGCCACCACCGCCTTGGACATTGACATTCACTTCAGTCACAACACTGGTGCCCTGAGTGGTGCAGTTACCGACGATTTCGTAGGTGTGCGGTCCTGGAGGAGCAGCAACGTCGTCATATGCGGTAGTGCCGAAGGGCAGCGCGCTGGCCAGTACCACTCCGTCGCGAAGGACGTCGTAGTTACTGAAACCGGCAGGGTTCCAGCCCAGGGCGACATCTCCGGTGCCACAATCGACGATACCGATCACGCCTGTGAGACCAAAGTCACACAGTTCTTCGATGACCAGGTCGCCGGTCAGGATCGCGCCTGCCTGCGGATCATCCCAGGAACCGCAGCGAACGATGTAGGTGGTTCCGGCTGTGCAGGCGAAGTTGATATCGGAACCTACTCCACAGGAGTCTCCGTTACATGCGATATCGATCTTGGTACCACAAGCACCGCTGGCCTCGTAGACGGCCAGATCG
This sequence comes from Planctomycetota bacterium, assembly GCA_018694835.1. Taxonomy (GTDB): domain Bacteria; phylum Planctomycetota; class UBA8108; order UBA1146; family UBA1146; genus QNYK01. Next base: position 16,563 of record JABHOG010000078.1, read on the forward strand.
GTATCGATGGTATTACAAGTGGAAACCCTCAGGAAGGCATTGGTGTTCGCCGTATAGGTGAACCACATGTCACTCCAGAAGCCTCCGAGGAAGGAGCCCGCGCAGTTGCCTCCGGCAACCGGGTCAGGACTATCCGTCATCAGCTCCAGATCGAAAGCATTTGCGCCAGAGACTGCAGGGATTGAATCGCAGCACTCATCTCCTGCGACTGGCGGTGGGCAAGGCCCTCCGGTGCACGCAACGGTGCAGGAAGCAGTGGTGGTGGAACCACCAGTACAGTCGCCGATGATCTGGTACTCATTCAGTCCCAGCGGGGCGTTGAGATCGTCATAGAAAAGCGCGTCTCCGGGCAGGGTGTCGAGGACGACACCGTTACGGAGCACCTGGATGCCGCCGCCGTATCCACCGGGAACATTGAGGAATGTGGTCCAGTCCATGGTCACGTCATTGGTGGCGCAATCGATGTTGCAGTTGAAGGCATCAAAGGGCAAGCAGCCACAGGAACCGATGCAGGAGACCTGCACGTCGTCGTAGTAGAACTGGCCGCCACCTGCATTGTAGAGGTCGAGGCACTGCATGGCTTGTTGACCACCTCCACCGAACCAACCACCGTCGGTGACGATCTGGATGTTGTTGTAGAAGGCCTGGTAGATGTTGGCGTCCAGATCCACATCTACTCTCATATCAACCCAGGCGTCGTATACCAGCGGCGCGTCGGCATAGGTGCCGCCTCCACCGGAGACGTTATCGGCGTTGCACAGGCCCGTGGCATCCGACATGTGAATCTGTCCGGACCAGGAGTAGCCCGAGCCGCTACCGTCATAGGTATTCAGCAAGATGAAGTAGTAATCACCGGCCTGTCCGGCAGGGATATATACCTTGGAAGTGAAGGAGAATGCACCGGAGGTCAATCCTCCGAACAGTCGAACCACGTCATCGGCGGGAGTCAGCTCGATGCTCTTACTTCCCCCAGCTGTGGAGTTGTAGGTGTCCACTACATCGGAATCGACACCAGGGGCACCGTCCCAGGTATCCCAGGATCCTTGTCCTGCGATTCCCGATCCGACCGCATAGCCTTCGAAGTCATCAAAATCGAGCAGTTGCGCATGAACTGCTGGAGTGCAAAAGATTGCCAGTCCCAGGCATACCGTTGCCAGAGCAGGCAAATTACGAATCCTCATCGTGAGTCTCCTTTCAGGAGATGGAACAGGGGAAGCCCCCCTCTTGGATGTAAGAAAGTGCACTCCGACGGAGAGCCAAGCGATCCTGCCGATGAAGGCTTGCATCGCAGAGCATGTCTGCCGGAAGAGATCCCAAATTTTTATCGTTAACGCAGAACCCAAGTAGTCGAGAGTCGAGCAGGAATGCAGCCCGCAGGTGAATCACCTGCGCCAGATGCGGAATCCTGATCCAATCCGACGCTGACTCCATCTTATGGGATGCAGGGGTGGTGGACAACTCGGGCAATCTGAAGCGGCTCAACCAGGAAAAAATTCCCTAATTGTTGCAATGATTAGGGTTTAGGCTCCGAACAGAGCTTCCTGGAGTTCATTAATTTGCGATTCAGATTGTTCGGATAGGGTCGAAAGTCGACTGATCGACTGGCGTGGAAGGGGTAGGAATGGCGAATTGCGATGTGACCCGGAATTACGGAAGCGGCAGTCGGGGCCTGTCATCGACGCAAGGCCAACACTCATCTCATTTATCTCACTCATCACATTCATCTCACTCATCACATTCATCTCACTCAATATCGACCAGTTTTCTCCCTGATCAGATCGAAAACCTCGATGCAGCAGAGATGGTAGCGACGGTCGGGGCCGCGACTTCGGTGAAGTTTCTCCGGGAAGAGGTGCAGAAGAAGGGACTCATCGTCAGTGGAGTGCTTCCCGATGAGGGGGGCACCGTCGGAGGGCTCTTCAGCGATCCCCGAGAAGGGCCAGCAGATTCTTGCACCGGGAGGTTCCGAGACCATGTGCTGGGAATCGAAGGGGTTCGTGGAGATGGGGGCCCCATCTTATCGGGCGGAAGGGTGGTAAAAAATGTCACCGGATATGATCTGACCCGCTTGTTGGGGGGCGCGATGGGGGCACTGGGAGTGGTCACTCGACTTCATCTGCGACTGGAATCGGCTCCTCCTTGTTGGAACATCATCCGCTGGGAGTTTCACAACGATGAGCAGTGCTGGAAGCGATTGGATCGATTGAGGGCGTTGCCTTTTGAGCCTCACTTGATCTGCATCGAACCGCAACAGCAGCAGGTGGTCATCTTGCTCTCGGGCACTGTTCGCAGTGTGGAAGAAAAGAAGGATCTCATCGTGAACCTCTCCAACGAGGCGACCTCTCGGCAGATAGATGGAGGGGAAACGATGGCGATCCATGCCCGGATGAGAGCGGACCGGGGACAGGCACTACGAGTGCGAGTTCGCTGGCAAGAGTGGAGAACGTTGCTCTCCACTGCTGGAGGTGGGTGGAAAGCGGTTTTTCCAGCGGCAGGATATGGACTGCTGCAAGGGTGGCAGCGAGGAGATCTGCTCGATCATCTGTTCGAGCAGGTTCAGCAGCTGGAGGGAAGGGTGACCGCAGAGGATCTTCAAGCACAGAAGCGATCGGGGATCCCCCTCGTCGCTGCAGATCCCAGCGATGTCCTGACGCGGAAGTTGCGGATGAACTGGGATCCACAGAAGAATCTGGATTGGCATGGGGACCGGAAATGAAGAGTCCGTTCAGCGAAATTCCAGCGCTCAAGGATTGCGTTCACTGTGGTCTGTGTCTTCCAGAATGCCCCACCTATCTGGCCACAGGAAGGGAGGCGGAGTCTCCCAGGGGGAGAATCGCTGCCCTTCGAGCAGTGGTCGAGGATCGTTCCCGGGTCAGCGATGCGATCCATGATGGTCTGGAAAGTTGCCTGGTCTGTCGTGCTTGTGAAAGTGCCTGCCCCTCGGGAATCTCGATGGAACAGCTGATGGCCAGTTATCGCCAGCAGAGTCGCCGGGAGAGATCCGACCTTCCGGCGCGAGCGGAGTCGTGGCTGCTGAGAGAAGTGATTCCATATCCAGGGCGACTCTCTGCACTGGTGAGCGGGTTGAGATGGATCGCCCCCTGGCTGAGGTGGTTTCCATTCGCCAGGGAGTTGCCGTCTGCTGAACGCTTACGCCCCGCTCCTGAAGTACCCGCAGTGATGGAAGCGGTCGGAAGTTGTCGAGGAACCGTATCACTGCTGAGAGGCTGTATAGCGGATCGTATTTTTCGGGCAGAGACTCATCTGTCGGCTCGGTTACTGAGCGAAGCGGGTTGGAAGGTCGTCATCCCCGAGGCGGGTTGTTGCGGTGCATTACATCATCATGCAGGCATGGTCGAAGACTCGCGAGATCATATGCGTCTGCGCTGGAGAGACCTGGCAGCTGGGGGAGTGGATCATGTGGTCATCGAATCTGCCGGTTGTGCTGCACATTTGAATTCCACCAGCGGTCATGAACCCGGATTTATCACCGACACTGCGACGCTGTTAGCACGGGGCGGCAACTTCAACATCCAACAGAAACTGTCGGGAAGATCTGTCCTCTCACTGGCTTGCCACCAGCAGCATTCATCACTCGATTTCGATGAAGGAACAGAATTGCTCGAGAACTGCCTGGAAGACCGGATTCAGTTACCCGCACCAGATCATTGCTGTGGAGCCGCAGGAATGTACATGCTTCGACGGCATCAACTCTCGCGCTCGATCGGTGAGGTGGCTCGCGATCGCTTCGTATCCGCAAAAGCAGATCAAATAATCAGCGGAAATCCGGGGTGCGTCCTGCGTTGGGAAAGTTTGTTGGGAGTCCAGAAGGTCATCTCACCGGTGCGATTACTCGCCCATGCCGGGGGGCTGGAGAGCATTTGAGGCAGTGCAGGATAATTTGATGTGGATGTGGCATGATCAATACCATGAAGGAAATCGGCCTTTCCTTCACCCTACTCAACTTCGAGTGCACAGATGAGAGTTCTGGGAACTCCGTTCCCTCGAATCACCAGAAGAAATGGTCGCCAGATGTTGATCACCAAAACCATGTTCCTGTTCTTGCTGGGGGTGGCCCTCCTGGCAATTGGTGGTGAATCACTGAGGGAGTGGATCTTCACCCCTCCTGTCGACGCTGCCTCCAACCCGACACTCTGGTCGATGGGGCACCAGGTGCTCAATATTCTGGTCTACCTTGGAGGGGGAGCGCTATTCCTCTATGTCTCTATTTTCAGATCTGATGTTCTCGTCCAGCAGACTGATGATGTCGTCGAGCAGGAAACAGAAGAGCAGGAATCGGAAGAGCGAGAAGTACCGAGGGTAGAGGCTCATGGAGTGTCAGTTCCAGAATCGTTGCTCCAGGAGATGAAGGAAGCGAATCATTCCGATGAGGTGCTGATCACCATTGCGAGTGATTATGACAACTTTGAATCCTCTGCATCCGCAATGCTGATTCTGGCAGATCCTGATCGTGGAGATGCTGAACTGATAGGCCTGGTCCTCACGGAACATACACCGGTGATATGGGATCAACTCGCGATGAGAGCGATCTTGATTCGCGATCCCAGCATCACGCTGAGTGAGTGTCTGAAGTTGTTCCCCTGGCCTTCCGATGAGGGAATACGCCAGATCATCGGCGAACTCCTGGACGTGCTTTACCGAAGGTCGCCTCCAGAAACAGAAGCGAAAATTGTCGCAGAGTGGATCCAGTCATGGGACGCAGATTCAGGTCCGGCATTGACGATGCTGGCTACATTTCTGGACGACGATTTCTTGAGAGAGTTGAGTGATCAGATGAATGAAGGCAAGGAATCGACCTTGAACTCGGTGACGAGTCCCTGGACTACCGACGAAATCGAGAAGCACCAGAAGGAGTGTATCGAACTGCCGGGGTTCAAGGAGTACAAGGATGGGATCCTCAAGCGGCTCGAAGAAGATGCGCCCAGGTCGCTGTTGCTGGTCGGGCCCAGAGGCTCAGGCAAGGAAACTTTGATCCGCAAGATCCTCGCCGACCTGGCGGCAGATGGCTGGAGCATCGTCGAAGCGTCCGCTCAGGAGCTGGTCGCAGGGATGATGTATGTAGGTCAGCTGGAAGAACGCTGGACCGGGCTGGTCAATCAGCTTTCTGCCAAGAAAACCATCCTCTTCATTCCTGATTTCATCGAGATGGAGTCAGCGGGGCGACACATGAATAACCCCGTCAGTCTGCTCGATCGGATGATCATAGAGATCCGAAAGAAGAGATTGATCACCGTTGGAATTGTAGAAGGTGCCGAAATCGAGACGCTGCTGCGCAAGAACCGAGCGATCAGAGCGGCGTTCGACCTGGTCGAGGTCAAGGCACCAGGCATCGATGAGACGGTGGAGGGGCTGAAAGTCCTGGTGAGACAGCACTGCAATTACAAGGACACGAAGATTGAAGTTACCGATGACATTCTCAAGAAGATCGTCACCCTGTCTCAGCAGTACCTCACATCTCAGGCTGTTTTTGGATCCTCTTTTGATCTGTTCAAGTCGATCATGGAAAGAAAGCGGCAGGCAGGGGAATCGAAGATCGTGTATTCCGACGCGGTGAGCGCGATCACCGAGCGCTCAGGAATGCCCAGTGTGATCGTCGATGATGAAGAGATGCTGGATCCTGGTCAGGTGATGTCTTTCTTTCGGCAGAGAATCATTGGCCAGGATGAGGCGATCCAGTGCATGGCGGACAGGATCACCTTGCTCAAGGCGGGTCTCACCGATCCGGGACGGCCTCTTGGCGTGTTCTTCTTTGCCGGACCGACAGGAACGGGCAAGACAGAGAGTGCCAAGGTGCTTGCCGAGTACTTGTTTGGATCAAAGGAGCGGCTCGAGCGCATCGATATGAGTGAGCTGCAGACTGCAGGAGACCTGGGGAGGCTGGTCGGGTCACCCGATGATGGTCACCACGGGTCGCATCACAGTCTGCTGGATGCCATCCGCCGGCAGCCGTTTTGCGTGGTTCTTCTCGATGAATTCGAAAAGGCCCATCCGCAGGTGTGGGACATGTTCTTGCAAGCCTTTGATGACGCAAGGATGACTGATACCCGCGGACAAACAGTCGATCTCCGTCATGTGGTCTTCATCATGACCAGCAATGTTGGGGCGAGAGAAGCTGCGCAGGGGGCATTTGGATTCAATCCAGACTCGGGCAAGGAAAACCTCTACGAGAGAGCTCTGCGCGAGACTTTTCGACCGGAGTTTCTCAATCGAATCGATCACGTGGTGACCTTTCGTCCCTTCTCTCGTTCGGAACAACGTGCGCTGCTGGAAATGGAACTGAAGAGAGTTCTCTCGCGTCGTGGGCTGCGGGATCGACCGTGGGCAGTGGAATGGGAAGAGTCCGCGATCGATTTCCTGCTGTCGCGGGGATTGACCTCACAACTAGGGGCGCGTCCGCTCCGCCGTGCGGTGGAAAAACACGCACTGACGCCCATCGCGCATGAGATGTTGCTCCACGACATCCCGAAAGAAGATCAGTTCCTGTTCGTGCGTAGTAACGGAGAAAAGATCGAGGTCGATTTTGTCGATCCTGATGTGCCGGATCCGGAGGAGCAGGAAGCGGAACTGTCTCCGGTGGATATCACCAGTGGCGACCTTCGTATCGGCGCCGAGGCCGTGGCGAGAGTTGCATTGCGTGGTTCGGGACGACTGGAAGAGGTGCTGATTCTCGCCGACCGGGTCGAGGAACTGGAAGGCCGGATCGAGTCGGCTTCGTGGAAAACTGCCAAGA
>JABHOG010000079.1 GCA_018694835.1 Planctomycetota bacterium
CGGGCATTCCAGTGCGACCCATCATCATCTCGCCGTGACCGGGCATTCCAGTGCGGCCCATCATCATCTCGCCGCGTCCGGACATTCCAGTGCGACCCATCATCATCTCGCCGTGACCGGGCATTCCAGTGCGACCCATCATCATCTCGCCGTGACCGGGCATTCCAGTGCGACCCATCATCATCTCGCCGCGTCCGGGCATTCCAGTGCGACCCATCATCATCTCGCCGTGACCGGGCATTCCAGTGCGGCCCATCATCATCTCGCCGCGTCCGGACATTCCAGTGCGACCCATCATCATCTCGCCGTGACCGGGCATCTCGCCGAGGTCCAGCACCATCTCACCCGATTTGACCATCCTGCCGGGGCTCCGGAATCGTCGGTTCATTCCAGCTTCGCCAGGCTCTCCTGTACTGTTGATCATCATTTCGATGGGCATGGCATCGGGGAATCCCGACCCTTTGCCGTGGTCGATTGGAGCGCTTTCCCCGACAAGGGTCACGGAAGCACGATGAAACGACGGTTGCTCCTGGCGAAGTTGGTTCAACTCTGCCAGTTCACGCTTCGCCAGTTCGATGGCCGCGTGAAGTTCTGCCAACCGCTCCTCCAGTTGATCGACGCTCGGATCCACGAGTGCTTCTTCTTGAGCCAGAAGCAGGCCACCGATCTCTTCGGCGAATGCCGTTTGGCTCGGATGCACATGAATACAGGCGGGAAGAACAAATCCACAGACCAGCAGTAGCCAGCCGTAGGTGAGAGGTGATTTCATGGTAACAAGTCCTTTTCTCTGGTTAGAAAACTATCGCTTCGACTCTTGAGTAGGTCTGGCCCCGACGATCTGTGGCTGGCCAGCACGAATGATATGAAAAATATGATCTGACTTTTTATGCAACTGCTGCAGTCGCTGCTGTGCGTCCGCAAAGGAACTGATCGGCGTTTCATCGATGGCGGTGAGGATGTCATACATCTTCCAACCTGCGAAATGAGCGGGACTCTGCTCTCGCACCCGGGAGACGATGACACCCCCCTCTGCTAGCTTTGGAAGGTGGGCTCGGAGGGTCGGGGGCACTTCTTCCAGCGTCAATCCCAGCGGCTCGATGGTCATGCTGCCGTCGGAACTGTGGCTCTCTAGAATCACCTGACCATTGCGAGTAATCCGAACCTGACTGCTGGAAGACCAGTCCCGACCAGCACCCGCACCCCAACGAGGATCGAGAGCCCCGATCTCCAGCGGACTCCTCGAGCGAACCATCGGAAAGCGGCGAAACATCTGCTCTTCCATCCGCTTCATCTGCTGTTCTGCTCGACGAATTCCCTCGAACGGATCGCGGCCACCGGGAAACGGTAACGGATCCGGCGACCGGGGCCGTTCAAACTCGACCGGCTGGCCCCCCACCTCGATGGTGACCGATCCATCGGAGGTGATCCGGCGCAGTTTCTGTTCCAGGGTTCCATCTTGAGCAGTAATCGAGACCTGCTTCTTCAGGCTCAGTGCCGTCAAGATCGACTGCGCCTGAGCCCTCACTTCCGGATCGTCGCTGGTCAAGGCGTGCTTCACCGCCTCGCGAACAGGATCCCCCGCAGCGATCAATGACTCGCTGGCGAATTGACGATCTCTCCAGGAATCTGCCGCCAGATCGACAATCCAGCGATCGATCCGCGCACTCAAGGCAGAATCCCGTTCGAGGGGGGAGACAGAGTCAGTCTTCTCCTCGGCAGTGGAAACGACCGGTTCCGGTTTCTGCGGCACTGGATCCTGGGTGGCGAGCGGTTCACCTGAAGCAGGATCGACCGCCCAGGCCGCTGAGTGAGTAAAGACCGGAACCCCGGGAACGACGATCAGGGTGAGGACGACACCCAGCGTCACGAGGACCAGAACTCTCGCATGAGAAGTTCCGGGGAAGTGTTGGGCTCGGGGGAACCCAGGGCTCCGGTTCATTTCAGATTTCGATCTCATCGATACCACCTCGATCACAGGACCTTCTGCACGGTCCAGGAGGGACCACCCCTCACCCGGAAAGATAGCAAAGCAGAGGCCATTTTCCGTGTTTCCCCATCGAATTTCCACACGCTACTTAAGTTGTTATTTTAATAGAAGTTACACCATACCCTGGATGAAAGTTCCGGGATTTGGGACGGAGACTGAGGGCGTATCACCCCATTTGGTCTCGTCCCAAACCCCGGAAGAGGCTCGACTGTCTTCATCACCTGTGGATTAGGGGTCGATCTCGAATTCGATGAACTCGGTCGTGCCCTCCTTGACGAACACATCGATGGTCGGAGCATTCTTGATGCGTGTGGGCGTCCCGTCACCACGTCCAAAATTGGTCACCCGAACGGTGTACTGCCCACGGGGCAGACCTGGGAAGGAGAAGAAACCCTTCCGATCGCTCTGGACCCTGGCATCGGTGCCCTTCTCTCCTCCGGAAAGGAGTACCTGGGTTCCAGCGAGGAAATTTCCTTCGGTGTCAGAAATCCGCCCCTCGATGATACCTCCGGCTCCGATGGCGATGACCAGATCAGAAGTGCCACTCGCCACTCCTTCGACTCCGATGGTCATGTAGGCGCGGTGTTCGACATTCAGTGAGACCGAGGGCACCGCCAGTTCGATGAACTCGAAGTAGCCATCCGCTCCGGTCAAGATCTGATCTCTTCTGCCCTTTCCACTACCCCCGAGGGAAGTGTTGAGGAAGTTCCGATTGCCTCCGATCACGGAGACCTTGACGCCAGCAACCGGTTGATTGGTTGCGGCATCGATGATCTGACCCATGACTCGGCCCCCTTGTCCGAGAACCACCGTGGGAAGATCCACCCACTGGTTGGAACGGACCATGATGTTATCCATCACATCTTGAGCGAATCCTGGAGCACCGATGATCACGGTGTAAGTCCCCGGCTGCAGCCCGTCATAATCGTATCGGCCGTCTTCAGACTGGAAAGTCCTCGCAGGTACCCGGGTCACTTCTCGATCACCTTCGATGATCCTCGGAGAAACGCTGAACGCCCGCAGAGGAACGCCGGTCTCATCGATCACGGTTCCGCGAATTCCGCCCAGGGCTTCCATCTGGATGGTGATGGGCGCAGCGTCGACTACGACCTCGAACAGGCGAATATCTGCAAACCCTTTCTTCTCCACCACGAGATCGACCGGGAAACGCCCCAGATCGTCGAAGTGGAACTGGCCAGTCAGGCCAGAAGTGCGGTTCACCTTGCGCAGTCCATCGCTGGTATCGATGGCGGTCACCCGGACTCCCTCGATCGGAACTCCATTGACATCGGTGACCACGCCTTCCAGCAC
>JABHOG010000080.1 GCA_018694835.1 Planctomycetota bacterium
GAACTCCGAAAGAAAAATCGCCCACGAGATGCGGTTCGTCGAGAGGTTTCGCGCCAAGGCGCGGCGAGCCAGTCAGGCACAATCACGCCTGAAACAGATCGCAAAGCGGGAACGACTCGACAAGCTCGACGAGATCTCCACCCTCTCCTTCTCCTTCAATCACATCCCAAATCCAGGTAAGTGGTCGACCGAGACGCGAGCGATGGAGTTCGCCTACGAGGGTGGAGAAACCCTCATCCGCGGAATGGAACTCCATGTCGGTTCCGGAGATAGGATCGGAGTGATCGGTCCCAACGGAAAAGGTAAGTCGACACTGTTGCGCTTACTCGCAGGGGAACTCAAACCGGTCGCTGGAGAGGTTCGCTCCCATCCATCGACGGTTCATGGCCTGTTCGGACAGAGCGCCATGGGAGTGCTGCAAAACAAGCGCACCATCGAGGACGAGATCAACAGCGCCAACACCATGCTGACCAGAACCCAGGTGCGAGATATCTGTGGGGCGATGATGTTCGGTGGCGACCTGGCACTGAAGAAGGTCGAAGTGTTATCGGGGGGCGAGAAGTCGAGAACCTTGCTGGGCCGGGTACTGGCTTGTCCGTCGAATCTGCTGCTGCTCGACGAACCGACCAATCACCTCGACATGGCCAGCACCGAGGCGCTCATCGAGGCGATCAATGTCTACCCAGGAGCAGTGGTGATGGTAACTCACGTCGAATCGGTCCTGAGAGAAACATGTAACCGCCTGGTCGTTTTCGATGCAGGAATCGCCCGCGTCTTCGAAGGTGATTACGACACTTTTCTTCGTCGTTTCGGATGGAGTGAAGAGGCGGATTCCAGAGGCACTGGCGAGCGCAAGAAGAACGAGAACCGCAAGGACAAGAGACGGGAGAGGGCACAGTTGATCCAGCAACGATCCGCACTGCTCAAACCGTTACGATCGCAGATAGAGCGCAACGAAAAACTCATCATCACCATCGAAGAAAAGGCCAAGGGCACGGAACAGCGGCTGATCCAGGCATCGGAAACCGGTGATGGCGAACAGATCTCGCGATTATCGCAAGAGTTGAAGAACATGAGAAAATCGATCGATACTGCGTTTCACAAGCTCGAAGAAGCATCCAAGGAACATGACCAGATCGAACAGCAGTTCGACGAAAAACTGCATCGAGGAGAGTGATCAAGGCACCTCGGTATAGGTGCCATCGCTCCTTCTTGAGAGTTCTTCGAGAAATCCTCCGGCATCCCCCGATGTTGAAGCAAAGCCAACGGTATGAATCGGAATGTGTTCGAAGCGATTGAGATGATCGATGTGTTCCAGCAATTTCATGCCGTCGATGGGGTCATTGGCTCGAAAGGGCATTCCATCGGAGAGCAAGACTATCGTTCGGACCCCGGGAATCTTGAATGCAAATTCGAGAGCACGGTCGGTCGAGGTGAAACCTTCCGGATCAAAGTTGTCGACAAACTTGAGCGCCCTGCGCTTCTGATCGGGGCTCGCTCCCACCAGATGATCTGACATCCGATCCACATCCTCATCAAAGGTCACCAGGCAAAACTTGAAGGAGCGAGGCAACTCCCTGATCATTCGTTTCAGTTCCTTCTGCACTCTTCTCAATCTCATGCGAGAAGCGGGCAACTCTTCCCAGCCCTTGTCCTTCTTGCCTCGCTTGTTGACCCCGGTTTTTCCTGCATCCGCCTTGTCGGTCGGTTTCGACCCCTCGGGGAGAGGATCTCTCTGCTTCATCGAGATGCTGGTGTCGAGAACGAACACGATCTTTTCACTGACCAGTTCCTGTCCAAAGAAGGCAGGAGGCTCGACCTTGACGCCACTGCCCTTCAGGATGATCTTTGCCGGATCGAGTTTCTTGCCCTGACCCAGGACCTTCTTGTTGCCCTTCCACAGTGCGTCCCACTCCGATGCCGCAAAGAGGTCTGCGCCGGTCAACTTCTTCAGCATCTGACGGATTCGCTCCGCCACCAGCGACAGGTCTCGATCACGATCTTCTTGATGTTGCAATGCACGCACCATGTGAGGAATCGAACCGGGGTGTCCCTTGCCTTGCAATGAGTCGATCGCTTTCAACGCGACACTATCTTCTTCATCGTAGAGCCCCTGTATCACCGCGCGGAAGCACTCCGTTTCCTTGCGCTTCGACAAGAAACCCAGCAATAGATCTCGCACTTCTTTTCGTGGGTGCTTTGTCGCCTGAGTACACAACCACTCGAGACCAGACCCCGGCAAGAGATTACGCAAGCCAACCAACGCTGCGTCTTCGACCATCGAATTTCCCGAGAGCAGTGCACTGGAAATCACCTGCTCCATCGCCGAAGAGGTCCCCTCGACAGCGAGAGCTTCGACGGCAATTTTGACCTGCTTCTCATCGGAGCTGGCGATCGCCCGATCCAGGGCATCGCCATGCGCGGCCTCGAGTCGTGGCTCTCGAGGCGACAGCGGCAAGAGCAGCAGCAGCAGCAGCAGCAGCAGCAGCAGCAATTTCGTGGTGATCGCACGACTCATCGCAATTTTCATCCGTGGTGGCCTCCATCTGACCCCGAGTGTAACGATCAGATCCCCGGGAGTGGAGGTGCTTGTTGATCCAATGCTCGACAAACCTCATCCTCCACCCAGCGAAAGGGTCCAGATGCCAACAACATTGCTCCGTACTGCGCTACTCCTGATGATCTTTCTCCTCAGCGGGTCCGCGCTCTTCAGCCAGAAAATTCAACTCGACTGGAACAGCACTCCCGACCAGACATGGACCGGCGCCGACTGGAATTCCAATCGGCTCCAGGACTGGGAAGTTCAAGATGGAAATCTGCACTGCATCAATTCTCAGAAGCGAGATCCTGTCAGAACAACGATTCTGCTGACGCGCGAGGCACACCCGACTCAGGGTTCCTATGCGCTGACGACCGAGATCTCCAGCGGCTGGCTCGCGGCACCTCATGAGGGTTCCTTCGGCGGAATCCTGTTCGGCATCGGGGGCGCAGAAATCGACCCGCGGATTCGCTCGCTGGTCCACGACAAGCCCGCCGCCGATGGCGGGATCCTGGCAGTGATTCACCCGGATGGCCGTGTTGGTTTTCGCGACTTCACTCACGGCGGCGGTGGTGGCTCCTGGTCGATCGGCGGTCCACTGCCGGCGAATCGTGGTCAACTGATCCCGCAACAGACCCGAAATGGCGACGGTGGAGAGGGCCCCTGGCTCTTGCGCCTGAAGGTGATTCCAGACTCCGAGTCGACCTTTCGCGTACTCCTCACTGCCCATGCCAAGAAGGACGGGACCCTCATCTCCTCGGCAGTAATGCAGAAGATCCCGACAAATCAGGTCGACGGCTCCTTTGGCCTTGCCAGTCACCTCGGCGGCAAGAGTGGGTCGAACGGGTGGGTGATCCACAGCTTCGGTGCGGGCGGCGACGGGTTGGTCGCCACCGACGACCAATCGCTCGGGCCCATCTACGGAGTTCAGTACTGCCTGACACGAAACAAGAAGGGCACCCACACCTGGAAGCTGACCGCACAACTGGCACCGGTCTCGGCACCCCAGGTCGAATCTTGCCTGCTCCAGTTGCTCGAGGATCAGCAGTGGACCACGGTTTCACGTGGCCAGTTCGAGCCGCTGTCGAGGGTGGTCCGCTTTCGCATGTCGGACTGGAATGCACAACGCGACCGTTCCTTCCGCGTGCGCCTGCGATACCGCAATTCCGCGGACCAGGTGATGAATCACGATTACTCAGGAATCGTCCGGGCGGAACCTGCCGAGAACAAGGAGCCGATCGTGGTCGGCCTGATCTCGTGCATGAAGAACTTCACCGGCCAGCTGGCGTGGAACTCATCGTCGATCTGGTTTCCCCATCAGGAGGTCGCAGAAGGGGTCGCATCCCACCAACCGGATCTGCTCTGTTTTGCCGGGGATCAGATCTACGAGGGGGACATTTCTCGTGCAGAAGGCGGTCCTCCCGACAAGATGCTGCTCGACTACCACACCAAGTTTCTGCGCTGGTATCGATCCTTCGGCGAACTGACTCGCAACACTCCCTGCATCACCATCCCCGATGATCACGATGTCTATCACGGCAACATCTGGGGAGCCGGCGGCAAGCGCGGCCGTAAGGAACCAGGCACCACTGCCCAGGATTCCGGCGGCTACAAGCTGGCCCCGCGCCAGGTCAATGCCATCCACATGACCCAGACCTCGCACCTGCCCGACCCGCTCATCGATGGACCCGTCGGCGAGGGTTACAGCGTTTACTCGACCCGAGTCGAGTACGCCGGAATCAGCATCGCGGTCCTCTCCGATCGCCAGTTCAAGAGCGCGCCGCGCCCATCGGTACCGGAAGGCAAGGTGGTCAACGGCTGGTTCACCAGTCCAGATTTTGATCCCGTCGATGCCGATCTACCCGGCCTCCATCTGCTCGGCGATGCGCAGGAGAAGTTCCTCGATCAGTGGGCACTCGACTGGGGCTACGGTGCCCAGTGGAAGTTCCTGCTCTCGCAGACTCCTTTCTCCAATGTCGCTACCTTGCCACCGGGAAAAACCGGCGGCATCACGCCGAGTTTGCCGATCGTCGAAGCGGGCGGCTGGCCCGAGGGTGAGGTTCCGGTCGCCGATTGCGATTCGGGTGGCTGGCCCCAATCTCCCAGGAACGAGGCGATCCGCCTGCTCAGAAAAGCGCGCGCCTTTCACCTCGCCGGCGACCAGCATCTGTCATCGTGTATCCGCTACGGTGTCGATGAATTCCGCGATGGCGGAATCGCCTTTGCCGGACCGGCAGTGGCCAACACCTGGCCGCGGCGCTGGTTCCCTTCTACCGATGGAGGTGGCGAAAAGGTCAGCCCCCATCGTGGCACCGGCGATTACATCGATGGCTTCGGCAACAAGATGACGGTGCTGGCGATGGGCAATCCGTACCGGACTGGCCTGCAACCATCGCGGCTGCTCGACCGCGGTCCCGGCTGGGGCATCGTTCGCATCGACAACAAGCAGCGTCTCGTCACCTTCGAATCGTGGCCACGCTGGAGTCGTCCCGGCGATGACGATGCCAGTCAGTACCCCGGCTGGCCCATCACCGTCTCGCAACACTCCCTCGATGGTCGAAAGCCCCATGCCCACCTCGCCGCGGTGCAGGAGCTGGATGGCATGACGGTGATCAGTGTCACTCGAGAAGGAACTGGAGAAGCAGACCAGGGTGGGGCGCTCTACGGATACCGCCTGAAAGCGGGCGAGGTGTGGAAGCCGCCGGTGTATCAGTCGGGCAGGTACCACGTCGTCCTCGGCAACCCGGAACAGAATCGCTGGAAGCTGATCCCGGTGCAGATCATTCCGTGACAGAAAGAGTCCTGTAGATGAATATCACGATCCTCTGCCTCATCGCTGCCATCGGCTCGATGCCACTGCCCTGCCACGACGAGGACACTCTCTCCCAGCAGCAGTTTCAGCAACTGCA
>JABHOG010000081.1 GCA_018694835.1 Planctomycetota bacterium
GATCAGGCGCGAGATGGAGTGTTTCTCTGCGTATTCCGACATGTCGATCGAGAGCAACGCGTCTTCCGTCCCGAACAAGAACTTGGCCAGGGATTTGGCGACGAGTGTTTTTCCAACCCCTGTGGGGCCGACGAATACGAAGGAACCCATCGGGCGCTGGGGATCTCTGAGACCTGCTCTGGCACGACGTGTGGCACGGCTGATCGAGTTGATCGCATGATCTTGGCTCACGACATCGAGGTGGATGGTTTCTTCCATCTTCTTCAGGCGAGTTGCTTCCTCCTCCTGGAGATTTTGGATCGGCACACCAGTCATCTCGGCGACAGTGTAGGAGATGCATGAGCTATCCACCTTGCCGTCGACTTCCTTGGAACTGTCTTTCCAATCCTGGATCACCTGAGACTTGTAGTTCTTGCGGTTCTCAAGTTGATCGCGAATCTCTGCAGCCAACTCGAAATCCTGTGAGAACACGGCCTCATTCTTCTCGCGCTGCAACTGCTCGATCTGAGCCTCGACATCTGTGAGGTCGGGTGGACGGGTGGTCCGTTGCAATCGCTCGCGGGAACAGGCTTCATCCAGAACATCGATCGCCTTGTCGGGAAGGAACCTGTTGGAGATGTAGCGGATCGAGAGATCTACTGCTGATGCGAGGGCACAGTCAGTGATCTGAACGCGGTGATGCGCCTCGAAAGTGTCACGCAGTCCGGTCAAGATCTCCAGAGCATCGTCCCGGTTGGGCGGATCGACGATGATCGGTTGGAAGCGACGCTCCATGGCGCCGTCCTTCTCGATGTGCTTGCGGTATTCATCAAGGGTAGTGGCACCGATGCACTGGATCTCGCCCCTGGAGAGGGCGGGCTTCAGAATGTTGGAAGCATCGAGACTCGATTCGGATGCCCCAGCACCCATGATGGTGTGCAGTTCATCGACGAACAGGATCACATTTCCAGACTCAGCGATCTCCTTGATGATCGCCTTGATGCGCTTTTCGAATTCCCCACGGTACTTGGTTCCCGCAAGTAGCGAGGCAAGATCGAGAGAGACAACCCTTTTTCTCGCGAGTACGTCGGGAACGGCGTTGTCTGCGATGCGCTGGGCAAGTCCTTCCACGATGGCGGTTTTTCCGACACCGGGCTCACCCAAGACCACTGGATTGTTCTTGGTCTTACGGGAGAGAATCTGGATGATTCTTTCGATCTCCTTGTTACGTCCGATCACCGGATCCAGGCGGTTCTGAGCTGCAACGGCAGTCAGGTCCACACCGTTGGAATCCAGGGTCGGTGTCGCCACTCCGCTTCTCTTGACGGTGCTTCCTGGTGCTTGGTCCACTTCGCCTCCCAGCATCCTCTGTATGACATTTTGAAGTCGGTCTTTTCCTAGATCTCTCTCCGACAGTATTCGGGAGGCTTCTCCCTCTTCTTCTTTTCCCAGGCCGATCAGCAGGTGTTCGGTGCCGATGTAGTACTGGTCAAGAATCACAGCTTGTTCGCGCGCCAGTTCAAGGCAGCGCTTTGCATGTGGTGTGTAAGTAGTTTCCAGAGGCGTAGTTGCTGTGTTTCCAGGGATTCGGCCCAAACTGTCTTGAAGTGCGGAGAGCAAGTCATTGACAGTTTGGTCGCAGCGCAAGATCGCCTGGACTGCTACGGAGTCTGGTTGATGCAGAAGAGCCCATAGAATGTGCTCTGTTCCGACATACCCATGACCGAGCCGCTTGGCCTCGCTCTTGGCGATCTGCAAGACCTTCTCGGCTTTCTCAGTGAACTTCACGGCCACGATGGGCTCCCTCCTGCAAGACACTCCCAGGTGCGGCATTCGCCGACAAAGGAGTCTAGGATGCTGAGGTCGATGACGACAAATGAGGCCCACGGCGTGATTTAGGAAGTGGGGATATGGGCCGAATACTCCCCTTGGATAGTACCTGGTGTAAGATATCGCAAATTGGACCGACGGATTCCCATAGCCAGGAGTTGGATCACCGATGAATTTTCCATTTGTCCGTTCCTTGATCTGTTCAGCGGCGATCCTGCTGCTGGCCACCGTGCAACTGTTCAGTTTCGATCTCGATGAGCGAGCGGAACTCCTTCATCTGATCGAGACGGGCCAATATCAGGAAGCGGGCGATTGGGTCGAGGAAGAGCCAGGGATCTTTCCGTTACTCGAGGCGCGTCTCTTCCGGGAAACAGGTCGCTCAGAGCAAGCGCTGAAATCCTTGACCTCGCATCCGTTGTTCGCTGGAGACACTCCCGATCTTCTGGTGGCCGCTGCCGGACTGGAGTTGGATCGAGGAAGAGATGGAGTTGCCGAGGCTTACTTACTCAAGGCGTTAGATGCGGAACCAAAGCACATCGAAGCCGGCAGCAGATTCGGATTGTTGAAGATCAAACAAGGAAAACGAACTGAAGGAGAGAAGAAACTTCGAGAGGTGCTCGACCTCTACAAGAAGATGTCGAGGGAAGAAGCACAACGATTGAGTCCCGATCAGTTCGTGTGGTTCGGGAAAACTTGTGAAGGACTCAATCGTTTCCGTGATGCCTACGAGGTGATGTATGACAGTGCGTTATACATCGACAAGAACTCGGTAGTGGCCCATGCCGCCAGCGGCCTCGCTCTCAACAGTAAGTACAACTACCCCGACTCCAGAAGCCATTACCGTGATGCACTATCCACCAATCCACGACACGTCGAATCCTTGATCGGATTGGCTCGTTCGACCTGGTCGGACTATCGCTTTCCGGGAGAACGGGGCCAGGAGGTCCATGACTTGATCGCCAGGGCCAAGGCTGTTTCCACGGAATACCCGGCGATGTTGATCCTGGAGGGGGACCTGGCCTTTGGCTCGGAGCGCTGGGATGAGGCGGAACAACTGTACAGAGCGGTGCTGGAAATCGATCCCACGCACCAGGAAGCCCAGGGGCTCCTCGCTGCAGTACTGTGGGCCACCGCCCGGCTCGATGAGTTCGAGCAGCTACAAACCAGTGTCGAGGAGGCACATCCAGCACCTGCAGTGTTCCATGTCACGCTAGCGGAGCGGCTGGTCGATCGGTTTTTCTACCGGGAATCTACTGAACACGCCCAGAAGGCGATGACTCTGGATCCCGGATTGCCCAGGTCCTATGCGATCTTCTCCATCAATGCTCTGCGGAGCGGCTTCGAGAGTGAGGGGCGAGTCGCGCTCGAAGAGGCGTGGCTGCGAGATAAGTACAATGTGTGGGTCAAAAATACTCGAACCTTGATGTCGCATATCGATGAGAAGTTCACCACCACGGAAGAAGACGGACTGGTCATCCGAATGCGCAGCGATGAAGAACCATGGTTGATGCCATACATCCTTCCGTTGCTTCTGGAAACTCGAGCGATGTTGGATCGTGATTACGAAACAGCCATCGCCAGACCTCTGACCGTGGAGGATTTCTCGGATCACTCCTATTTCTCCGCAAGGTCGATCGGATTGCCAGGTCTTGCAGCCAGCGGAGTTTGCTTTGGTCGGCTCGTTACTCTGACCACTCCGAATGCGATTCCTGGAAACTGGGGCGCGGTAGCAGTGCATGAGTTTGCCCACGTGGCGACCTTGCAAAAAGCGAAGCATCGGATTCCGAGATGGTTTGGCGAGGGATTGTCAGTCTACGAGGAGGGACGTACCCAGCCGCGCTGGAAGCGCAATGAGCCCCTGTTGATGGCCTCTGAATTCCATGGCGGAACGCTGCGAGGAATCGACGACCTCCAGGGGGCTTTCATGAGCCCGCGATGGCGAAACGAGATCATGGTCGGATATGTCCAGAGTGGCCTGATCTGCGAGATGATCGGAGAATCACACGGCCTCGGTGCGATCCGCAAGATGCTGGAGGCCTATTCCCTTGGGGGTACGACTTCTGAGGTGATTCGTGGAGTTCTAGGCCAATCGACCGACCAGTTCGATGCTCAGATGAAGGCGTGGTTGGGCGCGTGGATCCTCGCCAATGGAGTGGGCCCGAGTTTCCAGCAACGGCATGTCGACCACCTGAAGGAACGTGCCGAAAATTCTCCCGATGATGCTTCGGCATGGGCCTGGTTAGCGGCGGCGTATCTCGGAGCTGGCCGCAAGGCCGATGCGGAGTTGTCGATGGGAAGAGCCAGCAAGGTCGCTGAAGGCAATGCAGATCTCGCCGCAGTTCAGGGCTGGATGCAACTGAGCGAAGGCAAGGTGGATAGCGCTATCGAATCACTGCGAAAAGCGATCGCGGGGGAATCGATCTGGACCTATCGATGCCAGATTCTACTGGCGCAGCAATTGCGAAAGCGTGGTGATAGTCAGGAAGCGCTGGACCTCTACGCTGCGGCAACAATAAGAGCTCCGAGGTCCACCCGGTCACCGGTTGGAGGTCGGAGCCCATGGATTGAACTGGCGACGATTCAGGATGATCTCGGATTGACCGAGGAGTCGATCGACTCGCTACGAGCACAGGTCGCCAACAATAGAGACGACGCCCCTACGCGACTGGCACTGGCTCAGAGATTGGCACAGAAGGAAGACTGGCCAGGGGTGGTCGATGCTGCGTGGGATCTCCCCTTCATTTCTCCTTACGCAGATGACGGTCATGCATTACTGGCCCAGGCTTTCATTCAAATCGAGGCATGGGGGAAGGCGCGGAGAGAATTGGAACTGAGACTCGCCGCCGAGGCTCCTGCGTTGAAGGAGATCTATCCCGATTATTGCTGGGTGTTGTGGAAGTTGGATGAGAAGGAGAAGGCACTCAAGTTCTCCATCCGTGCCCTGCGTCTCGTCCCGGCATCGGTCAGAGCTCAGCAGGTCCGAGATGCACTGGAATCAGAAGACTGATCAGTTTTACAGGAACAGCTTCCCAGACGGCACAGGAGTACGAATTCAGTCATTTTGAGCTTGTTCGATTTCCTTGACCTCTTTCTAGGCCGTTGCTACCTTCCCTCCTTGCTGTGAGGTCGATGAACAGGATTCCTGATCATCTTCCAGAGGCCGATCAGGAGCGTCGAGCATGAATCATTCCTCGAGTTCCGAACCTGAAGGAGATCCAGCGAAAGCGGCGGCGATGGTTCGCCTGTCGACACTGGGTTTCCAGGTTGTCCTCACCTTCATCGCCCTCGCTTTCGGGGGGAATTGGTTGGACGACAAGTTCGAGATCGCTCCGTTCGGAACCCTTGCTGGAATCGGACTGGGACTGGTTGCCATGGTAAAGATCTTGTTGCAAGAAGGTCAGGGACCGCGAACTGTTCGGGAGGATGAAGAGTCCCCCGGTAGTGAAGACGAGGCTCGATCTTCAGCAGCAGAGGAGAGCGAATGAGCCTCTTCCAGGTCTTTCTGGCGAGAAGTGCCGGGATCGTGCTGGTGGCCAGCGGAGTCGCCGCAAATTTCGTGAGTGAAGAGTGGGGCGACGGTGCGCTGATTTGTCTCAGTTGGAGTTGCTTCTGGGCGGTCGGACTGGGAGTCCTTGGATTTCGCAGTTTGAAAAAGACGCTCACCTGCGAGTCGCACAAGATGGCTGGCGAGATGTTGAAGGGTGTGGTGCAAAGAGGGTTCGTACTCTTTGCGAGCATGGGCCTGGCCCATGCGATCACCGAGGGTGTGAACGGTTCCGGAAGTCTCTGGAGTCCACGAGCACTGCTGGCGACCACGGTTCTGTATCTGCTGGTGCTGGGAGTGGAGATCGCCACTCTCGCTCAGGCGCTGAAGCGGGGAGATCTGAAAATATCCACCTCGGTGGGTGTAGGACGACAAAAGAGCGAAAAGATTGATACCGAAGACGCTCCTGAAGGGGCCAAGGAAGAGGCAGGTAGATGAACGGGTTGATGATGACCCTGGCAAGTAGTGATCCTCTGAGCCATGTGCTCGATCACGACTTGCACTGGCTCACCGACAACTTGCAGGTGACGAAGCATGTTCTGATGCTCGTCGTCTCGGCACTCGTCTGTGTCGCGATCTTCCCGATGATCGCCAAGAAGATTGCCGGCGGGGTTCCGGGAGGCCGGACTGCGGGGCTGTTCGAGGTGGTGCTGCTCTACATCCGGGATGAAATGGTCAAACCATTTCTCGGCGACGATACCCAGAGATTTTTGCCGCTGATCTGGACCTTCTTCTTCGTGATCCTGTTCTGCAACTTGTTAGGTCTGATACCCGGGTCTGCGACTGCGACGGGGAACATCAGCGTCACCGCAGGACTCGCTGTGATTTCTCTGGTGACTTACCACTTCGTCGGAGTTCAGCGCAATGGACTGATCCCATACCTCAAGGCCAACCTTTTGGTCGGTCCGGCATACCTTTGGCCATTGATGATTCCGATTGAAATCGGTGGACACATCATCAAGCCGTGCGCGCTGGCCATCCGGCTCTTTGCCAACATGGTGGGTGGCCACATCATGCTGGCCGTGATCCTCGGTTTTGCCGGAATTATCTCTGCAGAAAATATGCTGACAGGATCGGTGATCACCGTCGTGTCAGTATTGAGTAGCGTGATGTTGACATTTCTTGAGTTACTGGTGGCCTTCATTCAGGCCTACATTTTTGCGTTCCTGACGACGGTATTTCTGTCGTTGGCTTTGCATCCGGAACATTAGTCAGAAGAATCTTGACCCCTTCGGGGGCAATAAAGTTGGTTCGCCTGAGAATCGGGTGAACATCAGAAAGGGAAAATGATGGAATTGCTCATGGGACTCCTGAGCCTCGCAGAGGTCGACGGAAGCATGCTTGCTAACGGAATCCTCGGTGCAGGAATCGGCGCTGGACTGGCTGCTGTAGGAGCCGGAATCGGTATCGGAAGACTTGCAGGTTCCGCCTGTGAGGCGATCGCACGTCAGCCAGAAGCTTCGGGCGATGTCCGCGGTGCGATGTTGCTGACTGCAGCGCTGGTCGAGGGTGTGGCACTCTTCGCAGTGGTGATCTGTTTCATGATCTACAACTCGATCATTGGGTTGGCTACCGGTGGGTAAGGCAGTCGGCGCTTCTCGAGTGATCCAGATCCTCTCGGTTCTGATCCTGTCCCTGTTGCTTTCGACCAGCCAGTTGCTGGCATCCGATGCCGCTGGTGGTGCGAAGAAGGGATTGCTCGATCCTGACATGGAAACCTTCATCTACACGGTGGTGGTCTTCGTGTTGGCGTTCCTGGTGCTCAAGAAGAAGGCCTGGGGGCCGATCGCGATCGCACTGGATGAACGAGATGCAAAGATTCGTGAGTCTCTCGAGGCTGCGGATCGGATGCGCGTGGAGCAGCAAGCCTTTCAGGCAGAGCAGGAGAAGGTGCTCGCAGCGGCTCGCAAGGAAGCCAGCGCCATCGTTGCCGAGGGCAAACGAGATGCCGAGGTCGTTCGCGACCAGGTAGTCGCCGATGCTCGTAGCCAGGCTGAGGACATCAAGACCAAGGTGTTGTCAGAGATTGATCAGGCCAAGGAAAAGGCAGTCGATGAGATCAACACTCGTGCGATTGATCTTTCCATCTCGATTTCCGAGAAGCTGATCGGTCACTCGGTGACAGGCGAAGATCACGAACGAATCGCCCGCGAAACCATTTCCGAGTACGAGAAGATCAATTAGGAGTTTGTGATGGCAGTAGGCATCAAACAACGGCACCCGGTCGCACAGGCGTATGCCCGTGCGCTGCTGGAGGTGGGCTCCGCCAGCGGCGAGGCTGAACTTTACGGTGACCAGCTGGATGCTCTGACAGAAGCGGTCGAATCCGAGGCCAGCTTCAAGGTGTTCCTGGAAAGCCCGAAGATTCGTCGTGGGGACAAGAAGGAAGCGTTGGAGCGGGCTCTGCAGGGAAAGGTCTCGGACCCGGTTCTGAACCTGGTTCGGATTCTGATCGACCGGGATCGGCAGACCCTGATCGAGGACATCGCTCAGGCCTACAGGGAACAGATTGATGAAGTTGCTGGCAGGGCCAATGTGACCATCACTTCTGCAGTAGAACTCTCTGCAGGGGTAACGGACGCACTGAAAGCAGCGATCGAGAAGAAATTGAACAAGGAGGTGGTCTCTACCGAACTGGTGGATGCTGGCCTCTTGTCTGGAGTGACCATCCAGATCGGTGACTTGGTTGTCGACGGTAGCCTTCGCACCCAATTGCGGAAGGTCCGTCAAGAAGTTTCGCTAACTCGATTCGGGAAAGACCTGATCGATGAAAATTAATGCCGACGAGATCTCCTCTGTTCTCAAGAAGGAGATCGAAAATTACCAGTCTGACCTCGCAGTAGATGAGGTCGGAACTATTCTCGAGGTGGGAGACGGAATCGCCCGGATCTACGGCATTTCAAACTGCATGGCAGGTGAAATGCTGGCGTTCTCAAACGGCGCCAACGGTCTCGCATTCAACCTCGAAGAAAACTCCATCGGAGCTGTAATCCTCGGTGAGTTCGCGACCCTCAAGGAGGGGGACGAAGTCAAGAGAACCGGCACCGTCATGCAGGTCCCTTGTGGAGAGGCGCTGCTCGGACGGGTCGTTGACCCGCTCGGGAATCCTCTCGATGGCAAGGGCCCGATCAAGACGGAACATTTCCGTGCAGTGGAATCCGCTGCGCCGGGAATCGCGGACCGGAAATCGGTTCACGAGCCGCTTCAGACCGGGATCAAGGCGATCGACTCGACGATCCCCATCGGAAGGGGTCAGCGAGAGTTGATCATCGGTGACCGAGGGATCGGGAAGACCGCCATCGCCATCGATACCATCATCAACCAGCGAGACAGTGGCGTGATCTGCGTCTATGTCGCGGTGGGGCAGAAGGGGTCGACGATTGCGGGCGTGGTGGATCGTCTCGAGCGTGAGGGTGCGATGGCTTACACCATCGTGGTCAGCGCTCCGGCATCCAGTCCCGCACCGTTGCAGTACATCGCACCCTACTCCGGTGCTGCCATGGCCGAGTACTTCATGTACAAAGGTGGGCACACCCTCTGCGTGTATGATGACCTGTCGAAGCAAGCGGCTGCCTATCGTCAGCTGTCACTGCTGTTGCGTCGCCCTCCGGGACGTGAAGCATACCCAGGAGACGTCTTCTACCTGCACTCTCGCCTGCTGGAACGTTCCGCGAAGCTCTCTGACGATCTCGGTGGAGGTTCGATGACTGCTCTTCCGGTGATCGAGACGCAAGAGGGTGAAGTTTCTGCGTACATCCCGACCAACGTGATCTCGATCACCGATGGTCAGATCTACCTGGAGCCAAACCTGTTCTTTGCGGGCCAGCGGCCAGCGGTGAACGTCGGAATCTCGGTATCCAGGGTGGGTGGTAACGCACAGATCAAGGCGATGAAGAAGATTGCAGGTTCACTGCGACTCGACCTCTCTGCCTTCAGGGAACTGGAAGCCTTCGCTCAACTGGGAACTGACCTCGACAAGGCGACACAAGCTCAGCTCGACCGTGGATTCCGCATGGTGGAGATCCTCAAGCAGCCGCAGTACAAGCCGATGCCCATCTCCGAACAGGTGGTGGTGATCTGGTGCGGTGCCAATGGCCATCTCGATAATCTGCCGGTCAATTCGCTGGCAGATTTCGAGGACAAGTTGCTCAATCACATACGCAGCGAGTTCCCCGAGATCCTCGAGGGAATTATCAATGCAGGAGAGATGAACAAAGAGGAAGAGGCGAATCTCACCAAGGTCGTCTCTGACTTCAACAAGGACTTCAGTGCCAAGTTGCCGCAAGGCTAGCGAGGCGAGGAGATAGCGTGGCCACCTCGAGAGAGCTGAAAAATAAGATCCGATCGGTGAATAACACCAAGAAGATCACGCGGACGATGGAGATGATCTCCACCGCCAAGGCCGTGGTGTGTCAGAGAAGGATCGAA
>JABHOG010000082.1 GCA_018694835.1 Planctomycetota bacterium
CGAGTTTTTTGAACCCTTCTGGCACCGATCCCAGTTGCTGAGAGACTTCTGAAACGCTCACCAGTGAAGAAGGAAATCTCCACTTCGATGCGATGGTGGAGGAAGGTATCGCTGCATGATGAAGCGTGGATAGCGCTGGATCGATGGGCCACTCCAAGATCATCTCGAGGGAGTCGTCTGCGCCGGCCAGGATGTCGATATCGATCGTTCGGGGAGCATTGAAATCGGTGTTTCTGGTTCGACCCAGAGCCGTTTCGATCAGTTTCAATTGAACTCTGAGTTCCTCGAAGGAGAGCGGATCTCGAAGGATCACCGCCTGATTATGGTAATCCGCAGTCCCCGGAGCAGAGACTGCCGGAGTCTGGTAGACCGGAGAGAGGGACACCAAGTCGGTACAGGCTCTCAACTGCACGATGGCTGCTTCGATGTGTTGCTCCGGGTCGATGTTGGACCCCAGTAGCAATAGTGCATATGCAGGGCGGACAGCGCTCACGAGCGTTCTCTCAAGATCTCGACCCCGACCGAACGAGAGTGACGTAGTGCTCCCGGCTTTTCTATCTTGACCCTGGTCGCCATGATCTGGCTCTCATCAAGGATCAGGTCGGATACTTCTTGAACCAGTCTTTCCAGCAGCAGGCATTGGGATTTTGAAACATGGTGGATGATCTTTTTGGTCAACTCGCGGTAGTTCACGGCGTCCTCGATGGAATCACTGGCGGCTGCCCGGGCAATATCTGTCCAGATGGTGATGTTGATCAGGACATCCTGACATCGATCCCGCTCGTGATCGAAGATACCGATGACGGTCCTGACCACCAGATCCTCGATGTGGATGGTGTCAAGACTGGAGAGGTGTTGTGGCAATGTACTCATGGCATGGTTCTCCATCCATCTACGGGTACGACTTGACCAGTGGAACCATCATCTTGACGGACCAGTTGGATCAACACATCGGTCAAGAGGTCCAATGACGGGTTTTCTCCCGATTCCATCTTTGGATTCTTCGTCGGCCCTGACACCATTTCGTTACTGGGTGGCAGGATGGATCCGGGAGAGATTCCATTAACCGTGATTTCGGGCGCGAGTTCAGCGGCGAGCAACTTCATCAGGTGTAGTAATCCAGCCTTGGCCAGACCATAACTGAGGTATCGAGGATCCGCATCGGAAGCACGCCAGTCTAGCATATGGATGATTCGACCCTGCAAGCCTCCGGGTAATCGCTTCACGAATTCGCGGGCCAGAATTGTGGGTGAGACGACATGGATGCGATGGTCAATCTCCAACTGGGCTGCATCTATCTCGAGGAGTCGGTTTGGCACGAATCGAGAAGCGTTGTTCACCAGGACCTGTACCGGACCCAGGGTATAGGCCTTGGCGATGATCTCGGGGGCGATCGAGGGGTCAGACAGATCTCCCTGGATCATCAGCGCCTCGACTCCCCGTGCCTGGCAAGCAGCCATCGTTTCCAATGCCTGCTCCCGAGAGCGATTCCAGTGGATGGCTACATGCATCCCTTCATCGGCGAGCCGACACGCCATGGCGCGGCCGATCCTGTGAGCAGAGCCGGTCACCAGGGCGACTTTTCCCGTCAATTCCATCTCGGTTCCTCCAGGATCTTCTGAGGGAGCATTCTGAGCACAACAGCAGGGCGAGTCCACTTGGACTCCGAGACCTTGACCCGGCGAAGCCGCGCGAGGAGACTCTCCGGGTCTGGATTACTCATCGAATTCCCGAGCAGGAGGATTGAATTGGCCAAGGTCCTGGAACCGAATGCCACCATAGTAGGCAAAATTGACCTTTCGGAGGAGTTGTCGATCTTCAAGGTGGCCCTCGATGAGGAGTTACCGGAGGGAGATTGGTTTGTCCCCGGACAGTACATGGTGATCGGGGTCAATAATCTTGTGGAGCCCGATCTGGCTGGAGTTCAGCGTCCGATGTCGATCGCCTCGGAGCCTGCTGAGCGAGGACACGTCGAGTTCTACATCCGTAGAGTGGCCCGGCCAGAATCGAAAAACCCCCTCACTCACAGCCTGTTCCGCCTCTCGGAAGGGGATAGAGTCTTTCTCAGACCCAAGCCCAAGGGGCATTTCACCATCCCGGGGACGGTCGGGCTGGAGGACGATCGGTGTCGGATTTACGTCAGCGCTGGGACTGGTCTGGCTCCCTTTGTCTCCATCGTTCGAGATGATCTTCGTCATGGCAGATCGGTCACCAAGACCTGCATCATTCATGGTGTTTCTCGCTCGGGAGATCTCGGATATCGAGAAGAGCTGGAGCAGTTGTCGCAGGAGCACGGGCTGGTTTACATCCCGACCGTCAGTCGACCCGCAGAGTGTCCCGACTGGAGCGGTCGGACGGGCAGAGCTGAGGATTGTTTCAAGCCCGATGGCTTGGAGTTGCTAGAATCCAGCTTGTCGCTGTCCCCCGGAGCTCTCGGACCGGATCAGGCAGTGGTTCTGGTTTGCGGCCTGCAAGGCACCATTGGTCAATCGATCTTGAGATTGGCGGGGAGAGGATTCGTTCCCGCTGAAAAGAAGATACGGAAGGCGCTCGATATTCCCGAAACTCGACCGGCTTCGCTGTTCTTCGAGCAATATGACTCCGATCCTGTCATCGATCTGGAAGACCAGCAAGTTGTCGCTCGCCTTCGAGCAGATCTAGGACTCGAATAACCCAAGGGGGGGTACCTCAACGGGAGATTACCCCCCTGCTCCCTTTACTGAGTAATCCATGGCACGGAGTTGATCGATGGCGAGTACTCCCAATCCGAAACTTCAAATCTTTTTGATCCTGGACGGGGTCGAAAAAGAGATCTCCATGGAGGGAAAGAAGGTCATCAATTTCGGAAGATCAGATGAGTGCGATGTAGTGATCGATGTTCCCAAGGCGAGCAGGATTCACGCAGAACTTCTATTCGAGAAGGGCCAGCTCCGGATCATCGACAAGCGCTCATCGAATGGCACCCAGCTCAATGGAGAGTTGATCGATTCGGCACTACTTCGTGCGGGTGATCGGGTCCAGATCGGTGCCGCTGCCATCGAGATTCGGACTGAAGAGCACCGACCAAGGGTTCAGGCTCCTGGCAAGGGTTCCAGAGGGGGGGCACGATCGAGGAACCCTGCAAGTCCGTCGAGCGGAAGCGGGGATCCGAGTTCTTCTACAGATCCTCGACCAGCACTCCCCAGAAGAGGTCGATCGGTCGTTGCCCGTATCACCGATGGAGCGCTGGTGGTCCTGCTGCTGCTACTACTGGGTTTGATCAGCCGCGAGTATGTCAACGGGCCGGGGACCATTCGCAAGGAAGCGGGTCAGAACCAGCGAACCGGTGGTGGTTCAGAACTCACGCTTCTCGATCCGCTGGGGATCGCCACTCCGCCAGACGATGGTGAGGTGGAACGGGCACTGATCGAACAGGAACTTGCGGCGGCAGAGATTTCATGGGATTCCATCGATGCGCTTCGTGCCATCGGCAGGAGATTCCCCTCGAGCAAGGCGGCAAGGAGTTCGGCGGATCTCGCAGCGGCGCTCGAAGGATTGCGCTTGGCCAGTGATCTGGAGAGGAGACAGTCTCTCGATCAGGTCCTGGGTAGCCTCATCCTCGATGATCGTCTCGGTGAAGCCCGTTCGATCACCAGGTTCCTGGCAATGGTCGATGGCTCCGAAGCCGATCATGGCTACTGGAGGGCGCGTGCCGATGGCGTTTCAGCCCTGGCTCGAAGCAAACTGAAAGTGATTCAGCAGCAGATCACCGTCTTGCTCGATCAGAACCAACCTGGAGAGGCGTTGAGGATCATCGCGATGGCCCGATCCCGTCTCGGAGGGGTTCCGGAGTACGAGTTGGCTCTGGGAGAACTGGTCGAGGGAGTCGCAGATGTACGCTGGCGGCAGAGAGCGAAACGAGATCAGCCGCCACAGGAGTGGGCATATCTACTCTCGATGGCGAGGCGACTTCAAGAGGAGTGCCGCTATCTCGAATTGCCGCCAGTCTTGCATCGAGCCATCGCACTGGATCTACCTCCGGATGATCACATCGAGGCGCTGGAGATGCTGGTCAAGGCGGCAGCCCTGGCGACGATGTTCGACGAGTTTCTGGAAGGCGCCTCGGGCGGGGAGTTACAGGTGGAACTGGCCAGCGGATCCACCCGTGTTTATCAGGCCACTCGAGATCAATTGACCCTGGAAAGAGAGATCGCCGGGGGAAAGATGGTCGACCAGCGGCAGTGGCTGCAGGTCGATTCCTCGGAGAGAGCGATCCTGTTCAGGGCGGTACCTCATTCCCTGGAAGGGGTGATGGGGATGGTCTACCTGGCGGAGACATCCGGAGATGACGATGGTTTTCACAGAGCTCTGGTCAATCTTCATCGTCGTAGCAGAGGGACGGAACTGGCCGAAGCGATCCTGCAGCGAAATCGCGGTGGTGTTCCAGTCCTCGGTGGCTACGAAGAATATGAGGGTCGTCTGGTCACGACGCTGGAAAAGGAACAGATCATCGAGAGTCGTCTCCTTCGCAAGGAGCGTGAGCGGGAGGCGATCGCCCAGGCCAAGAGGCTCAAGAAGTCGAACAAGATCGAGGTGATCATCGAGTACGTGCAGCTTCTCAGGGAGGAAGGATCCTTCTCCCTGGCGGATCGTATGTTGAGGGAAGTGGTTGCAGAAGCGGATGATGCGGAGCAATCGTCAGTCGCCCGGGAATTGCTCGAAAATCCGTACCTTGCCGAGGTCCCGCTGAGGGAAAGTGGAAAGACCGCCAACCGCATCGACCTCTTCATCCTTGGAGATGGATACCTGGTCGAGGATTCACATCAGGAGTCGTTCCTGAATCACGCTCGCACCTGTGAAAAACTGCTCTTTTCAGTCGATCCTTACCGAGAGTACGAGCAGTACTTCAACGTCACTGCGGTTCACCTCCAGTCGAAGGATCAGGGCGTGTCTCGCGAACCAGGTGAAATCGTCAAGGACACCGCTCTCGGATGCATGGTTCGCTACGACGTCCTTACAACCAATGGCAGCAAGGTATTCGAGATCCTGTCTCGCCTCGGGGATGCCGGCAAGGATCGGCAGTCGGTGGTGATCGCCAACGACACCGCAGGAGTTGCGACCGGCGGGGGAGGAGTGACCAGTCTTCCCAAGGGAGCCCTGGGACTGGTCAACCATGAAGTGGGGCATTCACTGGGTGGTCTCCATGATGAGTACGACTCCGAACCGGGGTCGAATCCCGACAAGCCGCCCCCTCCTGGCAGAGATGATGTGGTGGCGACCAGGGAAGCCCCTCCCAACCTGATGCACGGAAGTAACAAATCCGAGGTGGAATCCCGAGTGATCTGGCGTGAATGGATCGAAGCGGAGGATCGTTGGTGGAATGGCAGTAAGGTCGGGCTCTTCGAGGGCGGAGACCGCAAGCCATTTCATGTGTGGCGTCCTCAGGTTTCCTGCATGATGCGAGACAATAGCGGATTCTGCGTCGTCTGCATGGAGCACATGGTCAAGGTGATCTACCGCAGGGTTCGACCGATCGATCGAGCAGAGCCGGAGCCCGGGGACCTGGTGCTACAGAAGTCTGAAGACGAAGAGGTGATCCTCAAGGTCTGGACGCTTCAGCCGAGGACTCATGATCTTGAGGTCGAGTGGCTGGTTCTCTCCTACGGATTACAGAGACCGGCAGCTGCGGGGGAAGCCTCGAGGGGAGACACCGCTGTGGTCGACAAGAGGCCAGGAGAGCGATGGAGGAGAGCTCAGAGTGGGTTGGATCCCACCGGGAAATTGGTGCAGGCCGCACAGATTCGGTCGAAAGATCTGGAACCAGGATGGCACCGGGTGCGTTGCCATGTGAAGGACCCAACCCGCTGGGTACTTCGAGATGACCAAGGTCTTCTCCAACAGCAACTTGAATGGTGGGTAGAAGTGCGCCCTTGACCGGTGCATGATGAGTCCTGCGCCCTATCGATGAAAGAGAGCGAGATCGATGTCTCGACCACAAATTATTGCGAGTACCGGGGGAAAAGGGGGTGCGGGGAAGACCGTGTTCTCGATTCTGTTTTGCCGAGAACTGGCGAGAATGGGCAAAAAAGTCGTCCTGATCGATGCCGATCTGGGTACGCCAAATGTCCACACCAAACTGGGCCTGAAGAGTAAGGGCCAGAAACGTACCCTCCAACGAGCCCTGGCCCAGCCAGAAAATCTCAGCTCCTCGTTGATCGAGGTGGAGTCGATCGGCACCAGAAATGTCGAAGGTGGACGATTCTCGGTTCTCAGCAGTTTGGGTGATTCCAATTTGAGGAGTTTCGGCAACTGGGACGATCAGGGTCAGCAGCAATTCTATAATCAATTCAAGGCGATACTGGACCAGTTCAGCCAGTTGGACTCATCCACATCCTGTGATGTGGTGGTGATCGATACCCGTGCAGGGATCGATGGAAATGTCTGCGATTTCTGCATGATGGCAGATGACCGAGTGGTCATCACCGGCGAAGAGGACACCCTTCGGGCTGACGCGCTCAGTTTGCTGAAGATGCTCCACTTCTACGACCGGGACGAGGATAAGCACAATCCTGACAGGGTCACCGCCAACTGGATCGTCGCCAACAAGGCCGAGGATGAAGGTATGGGGCAGAGTGTTTGCAAGAGCCTGGTGAGTGATCTGGAAAGATGGGCTTCCATCCGGAAAGACATCTCAGAGATCGTGACCAGCAGATTGCCACGCTATCTCGGGTGGATTCCTGAGATCGAAATCCCCGGTGACGAGGGGACTCTGCTGGAGGCGAGAGATACCATCGCCGAAGCGTCGATCCGCCAACTGGCCGAGAATCTCTGTTGCAAGAATGATGGCGACGATCCTCGCCAGCAATTCTTGAGCGATCTGACCGGCTGATTCCGCCGCTAGCACGCTGACTTCCTCGCCTGACTTCCTCATCCTGACTTCCTCATCCTGACTTCCTCATCCATCCGGTTTGAGGCGATGAGATGCGGGTGAGCCTTCCACGATCCGAGTGAACTCATCGGTCACCCGTGATGATTCGCGGTGGAGCCGGTCATCGAAACTCGTCCTCGAAGTGTGGATCTACACTCCTGATTTCACGGCTGGAATTTGGCCACGAGAGGTGGGCTGTGCGAACTGTCGAATCGAGAGATCGACGCAGAAGTGTTGGTGTAGGATGGAATCCGCGCCAAGCGTAGCCGTCGCTCGTCAGTGATCTGTCGGTGAACTAGTGCTGTGAAGAACTTGCAGGCAGTTGAACTTGCAGGCAGTAAAGTGCCGGCAGTTAACTCCAGGCGGTCATGCGGGAACTTCCCCGACGACGGCGAGCATTGATTTGCTTGCGACCAGCCTTGGTGCGCATCCGGGCACGGAAGCCCTGCTTCTTGCGCTTGATGCCGCTCTTACGAATCTTGACCTTCATCTAGTCCTCCATGGGGTTCGTGCGAAGTCAGGAGTCTACTGGTCGGAAGTTTTCGGTGCAACGCCTTCCGGGTCCTTCGGATGCGCCTTCTTGGTCGATTCTGCCGGGATCAGTGCTTCGAGGGTGCGAATCCTCGATAGGCGACCGGAAAGAACGATCTGACCCCCCGGGGGAGGGCCTGGGGCTTCGAGAAATAGCCGCTTCTGCCCGTCACTGAGGACCAGGCAACTTCGTTTCTCGTCGCCGCTGAAGACCTGGAATCGGCCGCGGAAGTGATCCTTACCAGCGCCCATCGGGCCCGACTTGAGATTCTCCGCAGAATCCTCGGTGACAATCCCCGAGTAACTGTAATCCAGTGAATCGGTCGAGAAATCGAGCTGGACCTGTCCTTTCCAAAGAATGGATACCGTCGGGGAGTCCGCTTCGGAGGACAGATCGACACGAAAGGTGGAGCAATACTTGGGCAGCGTGATCGACTGGGGTCCGTTCTGATCACTCTGGAGCGGCAAGGGGGTCCATCGATGAGTACCGAGATCGCGGACCCGTAAGCGACGCCAACGGATCTCCAGCGGGTCCTGACGATTGCCGACTCCATGGACCTGAAGTCCGATGAATCCGCTGAGGCGCCGTGTGTCGAAGACCTCTGCAGCAGCGACTCCATTGAGCCAGGTTTGCAGATGTGCTCCCACTGCGACGACGCGGACATGATTCCAGCCGTGCGGTTTGTGAGCGGCACGAGCTTCTGGATTGTCCTTGAGATCATCGATCCAGCCACGGTCTCCTTCTTCGTACAGTCCAGCGCTCCAGAATCGTTTGCGCTGGTCGTCGACATCGATTTCCACCTGGAAACCACGAGCGCTGCTGCCCGCTGCTTCACTACGGATCTGAACGCCGGAATTGAGCGAGGGATCGCACAGGAATTCGTATTCCAGCTCGAAATCTCCGAACTGCCGTTCGGTGATGAGCCAGGTGTTGGGACTGTTCGGGGTCGATTGTCCGATCACCACGGAGTCCTCGATCAGATAGCGGGCGCGGCCTCCGAGGATCTTCCAGCCGGAGAGATCCTCCGGCGGAAGCAACGATTCCCACTGCGGCAGTTCTGGACTCTTCAGACCTTGGGAAGAAGTCGGACCCTCATCCGCACCGGCCTTGTCGGTGACAGGACCGTAGACCATCAGACAAATTCCGAGCCACAACCATTTCATCGGGGATCCTCCTTCAGGGTTTCGACTGTCCAGGGCAGAGTGCGTCCTGCGGTCAACTGGCGCAACTCGGTCACGGCCTTCGGATCGATGGGATCTGCACCGTGGCCCCACTGTCGTCTCACCCAGGTCAGTATGGCGGCGATAGCCTCATCATCGAGCAGTGGATTCTCGCGGTGTCCCGGCATGGTGATGTCCCAGGTCTCTCCCTCCACCTCGACCGGTCCGGTCAGTCCATCGAGAACCAGTCGGATGGGAATGCTCCCCTCACCGAGTAGCCAGGGGCTGTCGATGAGGGAGGGTCCGAGGCCCGGTTGACCCTCCCCTGCTGGACCGTGGCACAGGGCGCAGGAGGAGGCAAAGGCCGCAGCACCATGGCTGGCGAGCCGTCGCTGTGTCTCGGTCCACGGTTCCACCTCTGGCAATGACGAGGGATCAAAGGTGAGCCGGGCGACGATCGCTTCGGCATCGGTGGCGATCGCTGGCGCCAGATCCTTGCGTTTCAGGAGCGGTGGGATGGTGGCGAGCACCGGAGCCTTCCAGCGCTGGTCGTCGGTGGTCACACGGATCGCCCCGAGGACGGCCGCCAACCGCGGGTCGGTGGAGTCGAGGCCCTCGAGAGAGTCGAGCAGCAAGCCGAGGGAGGAGGGGTGGGAGCGCAGAGCCGATCGAGTGGTTTCCTTCAGCAGCGCTTCGCGCCCGGGAAATGATTCGATGTGGTCGCCCAGCAGGCGGCCGATCCTCTCGATCTGGTAATCGCTCCAGCCACTGAGCGCCGCCATGCGGATGTTGGCGTTGGTTCCATCTCGCCGGAGCGCTTCGAGCATTGCAGCGAGCGCCATGGGGTGGTCGGGAAAGGCTCCCAGTGCCAGCACCCGGTGAATCTTCTCGATCTCGGAGAGTTGTGCCGTGTTGGCCGCGAGTGCTGCGACCAGTGAGGCGACATCGGCTTCAGCGATCGGCGTCGGTTCGGCGATGATCCGACAGGCAGTCCGCCGAACCGCCTCGTCGGAATCCTGCAGGGCATCGATCAGCAGTGCGCCATCGAGGGCATTCAATCCGCTCAGGGTCCACAGTGCATGAAGTCGGGCGGTCGCCGGCGAGTCGCTGGAGGTGGCGAGTTGTTTCAACTCCTTCACCGGTGCTGAACTTCCCGCCTCGACCAGTAGTCGTTGGGCCTGGTCTCGCACCCAGCCAACCGGATGTTGCAGCGCCCGGATGCGACCGGCTTCTCCTGCGAGCAATGCCAGTGGTTCGACTTGCGATGGCTCATCGTCAGCGACGATTCGCCAGATTCGTCCGAGGCCGACGGGTTGTTCCAGTTTCCGTTCCTCGACCTGCTTGCGTAGATACGAGGTGACGAACTGGCGGTGCTGGACGACACCACGATAGATGTCGACGACGTACAGGTTGCCATCGGGGCCGACCTCGACATCGACCGGTCGGAATCGTTCATCGGTGGAGCCGAGGAAAGCCTGCTGGACATACTGCTCATGGGGGAAGGTCAACTGCTCTCCGGTGAGGCGTGAGCCTTGCTCTCGCAAGCGGAATGCTGCGACCAGGTTGCCGGTGGTCTCGGCGACGAACGCGACACCGTTCCACTCGTCTCCCCAGCGGTGGCTACGGAAGATGGTCAAACCGGCTGCCGATGTGTTGCGGCGCAGTCGTCCATCTTCTCTGAGCATCCCTGGCTGGTAACCGCGATTGATTCCTGGGTTCATGCGCACCGGCCAGGTCGACTGGTCACTGATCACTCGGTGCCCCGATCGACCTGGCTGGCCCACTGGTTTACCGCAGTTGGGATTGCGAAGTAGCAACTCGGTGGGGAGTGGGTCGGCGAGGATCCAGGTCGAGTTGTGATTGAAATAGAGCCGCCCCTGGTCGTCCTGGGCGAGACCCCATTGACCCCGGAAGGCACTCCTACCCATGACGATCTGCGGTTTTCCGTCGATCACATCGAAGCGAAATCGGCGGCTGCTCTTGGAGTTGTAGAACCAGTTATCGACGGTGCGTAGCAAGGCACTTTCGGTGTGCTCCACCACATTTGGATTGGCATCACCATAGCGAGCCACTTCGGTCTGGATGTCGGATCGGAGATCTCCATCGAGGTCTTGGCAGTACCAGAGGTGTGGTGGTTCAGCGATCAGCACACCACCCTCGACGATGGAGATGGCACGAGGGCTGACCAGTTCATCGAGGAACACCGTACTGCGCTCAAAAAATCCATCCTGATCGCGATCCTCCAGCACCACCACCTGACCCAGAGGATCGGTCTCACCGTCTCCATCGACGGTGCGCATGTAGGCTCTCAACTCGACCGCCCACAATCGCCCCTTCTCGTCCCAGGCGATGGCGATGGGGTCGACCACCTGTGGCTCGGATGCGGCCAGTTCGACATGGAAACCATCTGCGACCTCGAATGAAGCCAGCGCCTGATCGGGTGTCAGGACAGGAGCGGCCGGAATATCCCATTGTCGCCAGTTTTCAGCCTGTGTTTCGCCCTTGCGATCTCCATTCTGCGCAGGCAGTAAGGTGCACAGCAGGATCAACGATAGCGCAGGGATTATCGGATTCATCAGAGGTGATCGCATCGGGTTCATTTCTTTGCTGGTGGTGACTGTTTTCGGCTCAATTTACGAAAGCCTTCCTGGAGGATGAAGAGGGGGCCGATCAGCAGAAATCGAGGATCCTTCATGAAGGATGGACGATTGCCCTCAATTCCATGGCCGATGAACTGAAGGATCCAACCGCCGACGAAGAGTCCCACACCCCACTGCCAGTCGAAGAAGACTACCACCAGGGAGGCGACGATGGCCGGGATCCCGATGAAATGAGTGAGGTGGTTGAGCGGATGATTGTGATCGGCGCGATAACGATCGATCCAGCGCTGGATCCCGCTGTCTCGATCGTCCGGGTGGTTCTCTTGTGGCTCAGGCGTACCAGGCATCGGTGACCTCCGTTGCGATTGTCCATCGAATCGGACTCCGGTTCCATCTTTCACTGGGCTCGACAAGGCGGGCTCGACAAGGCGGGCTCGACAAGGCGGGCTCGACAAGGCGGGCTCGACAAGGCGGGCTCGACAAGGCCGACTTGCTTCGCCGCTTCTGGCAAGCGATGCTGGGCCCAGCCGGCCCACCGTACCGGCCTGGAGGACCATGTCTGTTCCATTTTTTGTAGGCCTCGATCTCGGGGGTACCGAGGTCAAGGTCGGCCTGTGTAACCAGCGTGGCGAGGTGGTGTGGTCCGATCGGCGCCCCAGCCAGGCCCATCTGGGTCAAAAAGCGATCCTCGAGGCCCTCGCTGCGGCCGTCGATGGGGCCTTGCTCGAGGCCTCCTCTCACCCCGGGGAAGTGGCGGCCATCGGCCTGGGAACGCCAGGTGTGGTAGATCCAGCCAGTGGTGTCATCCGTTTTCCAGTGGCCAACCTGGGGGGATGGCACGGTACCGACATCGTCGGTTTCTTGCGCGATCGTTTCGATGTTCCAGCGGTGGTCGAAAATGATGCCAACTCCGCAGCGTGGGGAGAGTACTGCACCGGAGCTGGAATCGGAGCTCGAACTCTGCTGCTGGCTACGGTCGGAACAGGGATCGGTGGAGGAGCCGTCATCGATGGGGAACTGTTGCGTGGGCCCTCCGGTGGAGCGATGGAACTGGGTCACATCATCCTGGAGCGATCGGGACGTAACTGTAATTGCGGTCTGGTCGGATGCGTCGAAGCGTATGCCGGTGGTTGGGGCATGGCGGCGGAGTGGGGTCGAAGAAGAGACCTCGATGAGTCCCCTGGAGTCTCGCAACTGGTCCAGGCGGGGATCGCCGGAGATGCCCTTGCCAATGAGATCCTCGATGAAGGTGCAAGCGCACTGGGAGCGGGGATGATGAGTGCGTTGCATCTGCTCAATCCCGATGTGGTAGTGATCGGAGGAGGCATCATCGATGCACGTCCCAGGCACCTGGAACTGATTGAATCGGAACTTCGGTCGCGAGTACTGCCAAAAGCGAGCGCGGACCTGAAGGTGGTTCGTGCGCAACATGGCAATCGAGCCGGCTGGATCGGTGCAGCGATGTGTGCCGAGAAGTATGTGAGGGGAGGTAGCAGAGGATGAGTAATCCTGAGGATTCTCTGCAGCGCATCGTTCTTCGAGATGCCGAGGCGGTCTTGCCGGACAGGATCATCCGTGCAGACCTGGTCATCGAGGGAACGGTGATCGCCAATCTGGCCCCGCCAGGCAGCGCCACAGGAGATGAAATCTGGGACCTGGGCGGCCGCAGGGTCACCCCTGGATGTATCGATGCTCACATCCACGGCGTCAACGGTACCGATTTCTCGAGAACCGATGCCGAAGCGATCGCAGCGAGTGCAGAGGATCTTGCGGCGATGGGGATCACCACCATCTACCCGACCATCGTCCCCGGTACCGAGGTGGAGATGGTCGCTGCACTGCGAGAGTGTTCGCGAGCGATGGAACTGAGCAAGTCCATCCTGGGTATCCACCTCGAGGGTCCATTTGTGTCCTCGGGTCGTATGGGAGCCTTGCCAGAAGCTGGAATCCACCCGTGGGATGAGGGGCTGTTCGACCGTCTGCTCGATGGCGCTGGAGGTCAGTTGAGGATCATGACCTTTGCTCCAGAAGAGGTTCCGATGGAAGTTCAGCGTAAGTTTGCAACGGTCGGAGTCCGTGGATCGATCGGCCATACCTGTGCCACCGCACAGCAGACCGCTGCGGCCATCGATGCCGGAGCACGGAGATGTACACATCTGTGCAACGCCATGCCTTCGATCCATCACCGGGACCCCGGGGCAGTGACCGCCTTGCTCCTCGATGAGAGAGTTCGCTGCGAGGTGATCCTCGATGGGCATCATCTCGATGATGACATGGTGAGGATGGCACTGCGAATGAAGGGGACAGCGGGTCTGATCGCTGTCAGTGATGCGATGCCACTGGCGGGAATGGGCATCGCATCGGGGAGTTTTTGTGGGCAAGAGGTTTGTTCCGATGGCTCGAGAGCGACTCTAGAGAATGGAACTCTGGCAGGAAGCGTGACCCTGTTACCGGAAGCACTCACAAAAACCTCGAAGCGGCTCGGGTGGGACCCATCCTTGACTGCAGCGCTGGGCGCAGCCAATGCGGCTACCGATCTAGGGCTCCCGAGGCGCGGTGCGATCCGATCGGATCATCGAGCGGACCTGGTGATCCACGGTCTCGCAGCGGAAGAGGGTGTGGAGGTGACTGTATTGCGTGGCGGGATCCCGGTGCGAGATCCCGAAGGCCCCAGATTGCCCGATGAGATGGAGAGAATTCGATGAGCGAGGAACAGATCAGTGATCCAGCACAACTCCTCGGCAACATCACCCCGCGAGGGACATGGTGTAGCCTCAGGATGGTGCGGAGCGTGACGGAGTCTTTCACGGTTCGTGATGATGTGCTGCTTCCACCGTCAGTTTCCGAGGATCACGGTGCGATGGTTACAGTGATCGAAGGTGAGGGAATGGGGCTAGCGGCGACCAGCGATCTGTCTCTCGGAGGACTTTATCAGGCGGCGAGGGTCGCTCAGCGCTGGGCTCGCGCCTGTGGATCGAGAGGAGTGATCGACTTCTCCACCGCTCCGAAACCAGAAGTATCGGGCGAATGGAGCCACTCCATCGAGCAGCCCTGGTCAGGGGTCTCGAAGCGTCAGATCATCGATCGGGTGCGGTCTGCATGTCAGGGGCTGCGTACCGATGACCGAATCGTTCAGCGGACCGCTTCGGTGAGGAGAGTTCGGACCGAGACCACCATCGTCACCACGGATGATGTTCGGATCGTTCAATCTCATGATCGGGTGATTCCCTGGCTCCAGGCGGTCGCTTCTGATGGCCAGGATGTACAGTCGCGAACCAATGGTGGGCGCAGCGATGCCCAACTGGGGGGAATCGAAGTTCTCGATCGGTGCGGCTTCGATGATCTGCCGCAGACTATCGGTAGCAACGCCATCGAGACCTTGCTGGCGCCGATCTGTCCGACCGCTGTCATGGATGCGGTGATCGGCCCGGAGCAGATGGTTCTCCAGGTTCACGAGTCGATCGGCCATGCGCTGGAACTGGATCGAATTCTCGGTGACGAACGAAATTATGCAGGAACCAGCTTCGTCAAAATCGAGGATCTGGGATCGCTTCGCTGGGGACCAGAAATCCTCAACGTGGTCATCGATCCGACCATCGAGGGGGAAGTTTGTAGTGCGGGGTTCGATGATGAGGGGTTAGCGGCACGAAAAACGCCCCTGATCAAGGATGGATTGCTGGTCAGGGGGATCGGCGGAGCCCTCAGTGCTCAGAGGCTCGATCGAAAAGATGATGCCATCGCGGTCTCTCGAGCTTGCTCGTGGAACCGCCCCCCGATCGACCGGATGGCGAACCTCAACGTCGAACCGGGAGACTCCACCCTGCAGCAACTGATCGGAGGGGTCGAGAAAGGGATCTGGCTCGATGTAAATTCCTCATGGTCGATCGACGATCATCGCTGGAAGTTTCAGTTTGGAGTGGAAGATGCACGCCTGATCGAAAATGGTGAATTGCAGGGGCGGGTGAAGGATGCGGGTTATCGCAGTACCACTGTCCCCTTCTGGAATTCTCTCGATGCCGTCGGTGATGCGGCGACCTGGAAGGTCCGAGGGACTCCCAACTGTGGCAAGGGTGAACCGAACCAGATGGTCTTTGTTGGGCACGCGATGCCTGCATGTCGTTTTCGGGGGCTCGAAGTTTTTGGTCGGGAGGGTTAGATGCAGTCGTGGTTTCATGATCTTGCAGACTATGCGGATGCGCTGCGCGGTGAGGGAGAAGAATTGACCCTCAGCCTCTCTGCAGAGGAGACAGGATTCTCAAGGATCTCCTCGGGGCGAGTTCGGCAGTGTGGATCGATCGAACAGCGGGATCTTTCCATCTCCCTGAGAAAGGGAGGCAAGGAAGTTTGCTCCCAGTTGATGCT
The DNA here is from genome assembly GCA_018694835.1 of Planctomycetota bacterium. Lineage (GTDB taxonomy): Bacteria > Planctomycetota > UBA8108 > UBA1146 > UBA1146 > QNYK01. The sequence continues at coordinate 15,562 of JABHOG010000082.1, forward strand.
TACGGGTTCATTGCAGAATGATCGTGCGCCACTGAAAAGTTCGATCTCTGCGCTTTCGAGTGCGGTGGATGATCTACCCGAGGATCCGCATCTTCCCGATTTGCCGTCACCGGTTCGGGAAGAGTATCGTGGCGATGGAGTGATCCCCGAACCGGATGAGTTGACCGATGCCTTGGCGGGGCAGCTGGAGGGTCTGGAAACCTGTGGCATCGCCATGACGGGGACGATGTACCGTGCTGCTGCGACCAGTGGAGGATTGAGACGCTGGTTCGAAGCTCCTCGAACGGTGATCGATGGTTCGATGCATCTACTGGGTGGAGGAGCGACTCGTTGGGTCTGGGCAGCCGAGAGCTGGGAGCCCAACTCCGCTCTGAGGCGCAGAGAACAGGCTCATGCGATGGCTGAAATCCTCGCTCGCCCGATCGAGACCGTCCCGGTGGGAACTTATCGTGCTTGGCTTGAACCGGCAGCGGTGCGGGATCTGTTCCAGCCGGTGTTGTGGGGTGGCGGTTTCTCCGCACGAGCGGTGAAAACAGGTTCCAGTCCACTGGCATGCTTGTACGACGGGACCAAACTCGATTCGCGGGTGGTGTTGCGCGATCATCCGTCAGCAGTGGGTGCGCCTCTGTTTCATGATTCGGGTCATGGCATACCCGCTCCGGTGGAGTTGGTCTCCGCTGGAGTCGGTCTCGAGAAACTGACCAGCCCAAGGACTGCCAAGGAGTTTGGTTACGAGCACAATGGGGCGGCAGGGGGAGAGATGCCTGTCGGTCTCGAAATGGCCCCCGGTTCGATCGATCCCGATCAGTCTTTCGAACAACTGGGAGACGGGATCTGGTTGTCGCATGTTCATTACACCAACCTCTCCGCTCGCGAGGGCGCTCGTGTCACGGGAGTCACGCGCTGGGTTGCGTTGAGGGTCAAAGATGGGAAGCCGGTGGCTCCGATCGGTACCGTGCGGATCGATGATTCGCTGATTCGATTGCTCGGAGATGGCCTGGTGGATCTGGGGTCGAGAACCGAGGTCTTACCTGAACTGCATACCTATTCGAAACGACATCTTGGAGGTGTAAAACTCCCGGGGATGATGGTCACCGATCTCCGCGTGGTGGGCTGATCTACCAGTAGGCAGTGCGATCTCTGGAGCCATCCTCCAGCCGAACGCTCAGATCTTGAATCCCCCGTTGATCCGGTCGAGAACACCCGCAGCGGGTCGAAGATCCCCCTGCATCAGGGTCGCCAGAGGCTCTCGGGTCATCTTTGCATTGGCCGCCAGTGACTCCGCTTTCATGTCGATGTGAATCAGGCCGGTCAGGACTTCCCCCTTGTTGCGGGTCTCCTGGAGAGCGGCAAAGGAAGCATTTCGATCGGTCGGGTCGAAATCGCGCTCCAATTTCCTCAGCAGTAACTTTGAACCATCGTGGAGAGTGACCTCTTGCAGTTCTCCATCGGAGTACTCGATGTCGATCTGCTCTTGCGGGCTGACATAGTGGGGGTCGTGAAAAGTGACACCCATCTCCTTTTGATGCGTATAGGACTTGGTCGAGTTCTCGTGGTTGTTGAAGGTCACGCAAGGCGAGATCACATCGAGAAAGGCGAGCCCGTCAAAGGAGAGAGCCGCTTTCAGCAAGGGGACCAGTTGTTTCTTGTCGCCGCTGAAGGAGCGCGCGATGAAGGTGGCACCCAGTTCCAGCGCCAGTCCGCACAGGTCGATGGAAGCTTCACGAGGAAATGCTCCACGCTTCGAGGGACTTCTGCGATCCGCAGTGGCAGAGAACTGTCCCTTGGTCAGGCCATACACCCCATTGTTTTCGATGATGTAGACCATCCTGGGGTTGCGGCGGATGATGTGAACGAATTGACCCATTCCGATGCTGGCGGAATCGCCATCGCCACTGACTCCGATGGGAGACATGGTGGTGTTCGCCACATGCGCACCGGTGGAGAAACTGGGCATCCGGCCGTGAGTCGAGTTGAGACCCATCGCATTGCCGAGGAAATACGCCGGCGTCTTGGAACTGCAGCCGATGCCACTCATCTTGAGGATGTTCCTGGCATCGATCCCCAGGTCGTAAGAGGCCTGGATCACCGCTTCCGAGATTCTGTCGTGACCGCACCCCTTGCACATCGTCGACGGCCCGCCCTTGTAATCAGATTTGGCGAGACCGAGCGCATTGGTCGCTGGTTTCTTCGGTTCTTCGCTCATCAGGCCTCCACTCTGCGCGGCTGTTCGATCGAATCCTTGACGAAACCTGCGGAGAGCGGCAAGCCGCCAAAGTAGGTTGCGGATCGAATTCGAGCGGCAAGTTGAGGAAAGTGCATTCGTAGTAATTGAGCCATCTGCCCCTGCTGATTCTGTTCGATCACCAGGATTTGTTCGTGATCTTCGATGAAGGACTCCACCTCGTCATGGAACGGGAAGGAGCGAAGGCGCAGGTATGAGGGCTTTTGTTCCAACGATTCGAGAGCTTCTCTCATCGCCATGTCGGTGGTTCCGTATGCGATGACACCCAGTGTGGTCTCTTCGAGCTGTACGATGGGAGCGGGGAGATCGACCACCATGCCATCGATTTTTCTCGCCAGTCGGTCGAGGTTTTTTTCGTAAACCTCGGGGGACTCGCTGTACTCGGCGTTTTCGTCATGACCTGACCCTCGAGTCAGGTGAGCGGCGTCAGGGTGAAGGGTGATACCGGGAATGGTTCGATAAGGGATTCCATCCCCATCCACATCTTTGTAGCGACCCCAGTCATCCAGTCGAGCGATCACTTCATCTGTGGCGATCTTGCCACGATGGATGTCATTCTCTGGCTCGGGAAGCGGATCCGACATCCAACTGTTCATTCCGAGATCCAGATCGGACAGGAAGATCACCGGAATCTGATACTTCTCTGCGAGATCATAGGCCTGGCAGGAGAACTGAAACGACTCGATAGGAGAGGCGGGTAGCAGGAACGGGAAGCGAGTATCGCCGTGAGAGTGAAAAGCCACCTGCAGTATATCGCTTTGCTGGGTCCTGGTCGGAAGTCCAGTGGAAGGTCCGACCCGCTGGATGTCGTAGACCACTGTCGGGATCTCGGCGAAGTAGCCGAGGCCCAGGTTTTCCGCCATCAGGGAGATTCCGGGTCCACTGGTCGAGGTCATCGATCGAACTCCAGCCCAACCGGCTCCCAGTGCCATCCCGATGGCCGCCAGTTCATCTTCCGCTTGAATCACCACGAACCTGTTGCGCCCATCCGGGTCTGAGTCGCGGCAGCGACCGATGTGTTTCTCGACCGCTTCCGCCAGGGATGAAGCGGGAGTGATGGGATACCAGGCGACCACCGAGACACCGCCCCAGATGGCACCCAGTGCGGCAGCCTCATTTCCGTCGAGAAGAATCTGATCCCCGACTTGGTCGGCAGCAGCAAACTTCCACGGATCTTGCTTGGTCAGACTCTCTGCAGCGAAATCAAAGCCGATCTGCGCTGCTTCGATATTCAGGTCGACCACTGCTTCTTTGCCGGGGAAGACGGTTTGTAAGGCTCCTCGAATCATCTCCATCGGAATGTCGAACAACTGGGCGACGACTCCGACATAGATCAAGTTCTTGAGGCGAGGCCGTAACTTCGCATTGCTGATCTTTCGGGCCAGTTGATCGAAGGGGACCGCGTAGCGGCAGAGTCCTTCGAACTCGCTGTCGGCGGTTTTCCAGTCACTGTTTTCGATGACCACGGTGTTCGGCACACTCTCCCGAAGATCGCGACCGATGGTGGCTTGATTGAGGGGCAGTAAAACCTGCCACTGAGGGTTCATCGTTTGCCAGCCGCCAGGACTGACACGAATCTGAAACCATGTCGGGAGTCCTGCGATGTTGGATGGGAACAGATTCTTGGCGCTGGCGATCAGCCCCATCTGAATCAGCGCTCGCTGAATCACGATGTTAGAAGTCTGGCTCCCGGTACCGTTCGGGGTAGCAATGCGGATCGAGAAATCGTTCACTACTGGATTCATCCGGTTCCTCCCGTCGGGTGGAGTCGCTACTGGTGGCTCCTGACAGGATGAGAGGATCGTGGGATCGGCTTCGGGAATCAAGCCAACCCTGCTGTATTGATCGCAACTCTCGTGCGAAAGTGGCTCCAGAAGGGTGGTCGCAAGTTGGAATTGGACTGGGCGATACTGGACTGGGCGATACTGGACTGGGCGATCATCGCAGTGGTGGGAGTCGTGGCTGGAACCCTCAATACCCTGGTGGGTGGGGGGACGCTGCTGGTACTACCGCTACTGGTGTCGCTGGGGATCGACCCGCTGGTGGCCAATGGCACCAACCGGATCTGCGTGGCCTTTCAGGCGCTGGTCGCCGGATGGACGATGAATCGTGGGCTGCAACGCTCCAGAGGCTCGAAACCGCAGGAATCGCCCACCATCGGCTGGCGCCCTCTGATGCTGGTGGGAGGGGCTGCGATCCTCGGGGCGCTGGCAGCGGTCGAGATCGAGCACCTCGACAAGAGTATGTTCCGCCAGGTGATGGGTGGGTTGTTGTTGGTGGCGGTCGGGGCATTCCTGTTGCCGCGGCCAGATCCGCCACTGACCGATTCCCCGATCGCCACTCCCGGAATCAAATTCTACATCGGCTGCCTGATCTGTGGGTTTTACGGTGGGTTCATCGGAGCCGGAGTCGGAGCCTTGATCGTCTTGTTGTTGACCACTTCGATGCGACTCTCGGTGATCGAAGCGGTGCGCTGGAAGGTGTGGTGGGTGGTGGCGATGTCGGTAGCATCGGGCCTCTTGTACCTGAGCCACGGCAAGTTTGAATTGGCCGTGGCGATTGTGCTGATCCCTTCCTACGGACTCGGGGCGTATCTGGGCGGGAAATTTGCCCTGAAAGGAGGAGAGCGGCTGTTGCGACCGATCGTCGCAATACTCAGCGCTCTTCTGGCCCTCACCTTCATCCTGCAGGGTAATCCTGTGGATTAGTCGCTAATTTGCCGCCGTATCAGTGAAGCTGTGAGAGGGGAATCTGGGCGATTCTAGCAGGAGCGTAGTCTCCGACGAATCGGTCCTGATGGAGTCCTATTGGATCGCTTCGAGGGTAATTGATCCAGATCCATGGTGTTGAACTGGGTGCGTTGAAGGGTAGAATCGAAATTCCCCGATTGTTCGTATTTACCATGTTGAGTTGGGGCCAGAGCGAGCGTTCTCGCCATCGACGAGAAACTCAGGCGATAGCAAGGTCAGTATTCAGCGGTTCATGACACTCTGAATGTCGCCATATATCTTCTTGAGCAGTCTGTTTGTTCCATTGCAGCCGGTCTCGTGGAAATCGAAAGCAAGAGGAGGTTTTGCCGTGAAAGTGATTGTTCCCTTGTTTCTGCTGCTGGCAGTTCTGGGCGTGGGGCAACTCCATGCTGCAGACTTCAAGCGTGGAGATGTGAATGAGGACGGTTCCTTTGATCTCGCCGATGGCGTCACGATGTTGCAGTACATGTTTTCAGGTGGAGTCGGCTACTGTGTAGATGCCTATGACTACGACGATGACGGTATGGTCAACCTTGCGGATGCCGTCAGTGGATTCAACTACCTGTTCCTGAATGGAGCCGCTCCGGCAGAACCGTTCGCCGAATGTGGACCGGATCCAGTCGCCGATAATCTCGAATGTGAATCCTACGCAGATTGCTCTCTCGGAGGTGCTCTTCAGGGGCTCGATCAGGAGACCTTCGATTCATTTCTTCGTGGCCGAGATCTGATGCACAAGGAGTTCTCTCCCGAAGAGGGACTCGGGCCTTACTACAATGCGATCAGTTGCGTGGCCTGTCACAGCACCCCGGTAGCCGGTGGTTCTTCTCCGATCTACCGGAACTTTTTCTTCGCAGCAGTCGGCGCACCCGGGTCTCAGGGTCCCATCTGGGATCCTGCGGATGTTCCCAGCATCGTGATGCCCTCCTACACCGTCCCCGGTGCGGGCAGTGGTGGCAGACCCTCGATTCCTGAGTCATCTCAGGTGGGCGGACTTCAGGTCACGGTGGCGCAGAGAAATGCGCCTCCGCAGTTCGGTGTGGGTCTCTTTGAATTGATCTCAAATGGTGAAATCGTCTCCAATGCGGATCCAGATGATTCCAACGGAGATGGCATCAGTGGTCGCTACAATACCGATGCCATGGGAAACATTGGCAGATTTGGATTCAAATTACAGGCCAACTTCCTCGAGGCGTTTCTGCGTGGTGCCCTGAACAATCAGATGGGAATCACCACCGATCCATTCCAGGGGAGTGGTGGAATCGTCAGCGCCGCCATGATGCAGGTCGGTGCAGGACCCGATGATCCGACCACCGACGACGATGCCGTTGCGGACCCCGAGATGCCATCCGTGGATCTGGGAGACATCGTTATCTTCAGCAAGTTTCTTGCTCCCGCACCCCGCAAGCCGATGGGGAGTGAGGAGATACTGGGAGAGACCTTGTTCTTCCAGATGAATTGCGCCGCCTGCCACATTCCTGATCTGGAGTCCTCGGTGGGACCGGTCAACGCCTACACGGACCTGTTGCTTCACGACATGGGGCCAGAACTGGCGGATGGGATTTCGATGGGAATGCCACAGTTCAGTGTGATTACCCCACTCATCACCGTCGATGAGTTTCGAACTCAACCATTGTGGGGAGTGCGACTCCATGGCCCATGGCTACATGATGGTAGGGCAGACACCATGCGAGATGCCATCCTGATGCATGGAGGAGAAGGACAGCAGTCGAGAGACGCCTACGATGCTCTGATTCCTTCCGATCAAGAAGCTGTGATCCGTTTCCTGGAGGCGATCTGATGAATAAAACAACATGTTTGAACACTGGTCTTCTGGTCTTGTTCTCGACCTTGCTGGTGATCAGTGGCGTCAATGCCGAGATCATCGATGACGACACTCCCGTTCCACCGGTAGGTGCGATGGGCGGTCCCGATCGGGTACTCGATGCCAATGAACTGGAGCAGTGGATTCGCGGCCGCAAGGTTTTCGATCGCGATTGGACTCAGGCGGAAGGTCTGGGCACTCCCGATCTGAATGCGGATTCATGTCGGTCTTGCCACCAGAAGCCGATCATCGGCGGTGCTGGTGGACTCGATGTGAATGTGATGCGTTTCGGGCTGGACAATGACGGCAATGGTCCGTTCCAGGATCTTCCTGGAGGACAGGTGGCCAGTAAACTGCGGCGCCCCGATACACCGGGCCGCGAGGAGTCCAATCCTCAAGCGGATGTTTTCGAGCAGCGTCAGACTCCCAACACTCTCGGGTTGGGGTTGATCGAAACGATTTCAGATAGCGAAATCCTCTCGAACGAGGATCCCAACGATTTGAATGGAGATGGCTGCCGAGGTGTCGCTCGAATGATCGATGTCGGCGGATTCCTGGAGGTGGGAAAGCTCGGCTGGAAGTCTCAAATTCCGACCCTGTATGATTTCCTGAGAGACGCTCTGGGCGGCGAGACCGGAATCACGGTGCCTGTCGATGGTCGTGGATTTGGCATGATTACCGATGCCGACCCTGTCGCAGATCCCGAGATCCTTCCCGAGGATTTCGCCGATATGTTGTTCTTTGCCCTCCACCTGGCTCCACCTCCTCGGGGAGGAAACCAGGATCCACAGGTTCTTGTCGGAGAGAGTTTGTTCAACTCGGTCGGCTGTGCAATTTGTCATATCCCTACCTTGCAAGGTTCGGATGGACCAGTTCCGCTCTACTCCGACCTACTTCTGCACGACATCTATCCGGATGATTTTCGAGGTACGGCCGATCTGGGCACTCCCGCTGGCGTCGGCTATTACAAGACTCCGCCATTGTGGGGAGTTCGGGTCACGGCCCCGTATCTTCACGATGGAAGAGCCACCACCCTCGAGGATGCGATCTTGCTTCACCAGGATGAGGCGATTCAGATAACAGATGCCTATCAGGCCCTCGGGGCAGAAGATCAGGCGGCTTTGTTGCTGTTCCTCTCTGACCTCTAGAATTACTGGATTCATCAGAAAATCGACCGCCCGCTGACCTGTGCCTTGCGCCGGGGCAGCGGGCGGTTTTCCATCTGTCACAGGGAGTCGGCTTCGGTCACGGAATCGGAAGAACTTGGCTGGGCCCAGCGAGAGGGGAGATTCGAATTTGGTGTTGTCGTCGAAACTACCGTGGTGGTCACTGGGGCGTGAATTTTCGCGGTGGGGCGCTACAGCGGTGAAGGGGAATCTCGCCTCCCTACTGCTGTTACCACTGCTGCTGGGCGCCTGTCAACTTGGACAGCACTCCCAGCCGGAACAGTACGGATACGGGGGCGATGCCCTTCCTTTCCGATTTTCCATCCTGCACCGCATGGTCGGTGTGGATGGAATCATCTGGCGCATGGATCCCACGAGTTGCCCTGTTGATCCGAGCAAGGCTGAACAGGTGATCGAGTCGGCTCTGGCAAAGTGGGATCTTCCAGGAACCTGTTCCTTTCGAAGAGCGAAAGAAGGGGAGCCGGTCACCTTGACCATCGGCTGGAGAGAAGGAAATCATGGGCACTCCTGTGTTTCCTTTGGCATCTCAACCGAATTGATCGCCCATATCGCGGCTGCTCCGGAGTCTGGTGACGCCTCTGAGTGGTCGATTCATCTCAATACCCAGCTGGACTGGACACTCGAGAAATCTCCAACGAAACCCACTCCAGTAGGCAGCGGATTGAGGGTGGTCAGTCGCATCGAACCGCAGCTCGGGAAACTGATCATGCATGAAGCAGGCCACATTCTCGGGCTCGGCCATGTACCGGTGAAGCGCTCGGTGATGCATCCGATTCATCCTGAAGCGGGCTCCGCTCCCTGTGACCTCGATCTCGATGGAATTTACAGCTTGTATGGCAATGATGTGGATGCGGGACCAAACGACCTGGAGGTCTGCTGCGTCGATCCACAGGGGAAGCCACACCTGGCGGCGCCGACCATTCGTGGGTTGGCTCCAGCGGGGCGAGTTCGAGTGCATCTGTTCGATATCGATGGCGACGGTAGGGATGAGATGGTGTTACTGGGTGTCGGTCGACCCACCGAAGGTTCAGGACTTCTGGTACTGGATTTTGGATCGGGAGCACTACTGGAAAAATCGACGGGACCTTTCCCAGGACTTCTGGCGGGGCATCTCCCCCTGGCAGTCGGGCGAGTCAGTAACGGGGATCGAGTCCTGGCACAACAACCGAAGCGGCAGCAGGGGGGATACCATGCGGTGGTGTATCCCGCCCAGGGGCCGCCGTTGAGGCCACTCGCTCCCGGAGAGAAGTGGCACTCGATGGCTGGAGGTGGCGGTGATGAAGATGGAGATGGCCAACTCGACCAAGTGATCGTGGGTGTTCCGGAGGAGGGGTTGGCGGATCTGGATGGAGATGGAATCGACGAACTGGTGAGAAGGGGCTCCGCTGATCGGCAGCCCTAGTCGAAGAGTGCATCGATGAAACGATCGGGATCAAAGGACTGCAAGTCTTCGATTCCTTCTCCTACACCGATGTACTTCACCGGAAGTCCCATCTCTTTCATGATCGGAAAGATCACTCCTCCACGTGCCGTTCCATCGAGTTTGGTCAATACCAGTCCTGTGACCGGCATCACCTCGTGGAATGCCTTGGCTTGCAGGATGGCATTCTGGCCGGTGGTGGCATCGAGCACCTGGAGAACCTCGTGTGGGGCTCCCTCCAGTTGCTTACCGATCACCCGGCCAATCTTGCCCAGTTGATCCATCAGGGGTTTCTCGGTGTGGAGGCGGCCAGCGGTATCGATCAGCAGTACATCTACCTGCTTCTCCTTGGCGGCATGGACCGCATCGAAGACCACTGCAGCGGGATCGCCACCGGCTTTCCCACGAATCATCTCGACCCCGAGTCGTTCACTCCAGATACCGAGTTGCTCGATGGCGGCGGCACGGAATGTATCTCCCGCTGCCAGTATCACGCTCTTGCCTTCGGACCTCCACTGGTGAGCCAGCTTGGCGATGGAGGTGGTTTTTCCGACTCCATTGACCCCCGCAACCACGATCACCGTGGTGCCCTGTTCGGCCCAGGAGATGGAATGACCGGCTCCCAGTCGGTCGCGCAGTTTTTCCTTGAGGAATGGAACCACTTCATCCGGAGAAAATTCACGGTCGGAATACGCAGCCTCAAGATCATCGCAAAGTTCCATCGCCACCGTGGGGCCGAAATCTGATTGGATCAAGATGGTTTCGACCTCCTCGAGCAAGTCTGCATCGAGTTTGCGGCCGAGTGAGAAAACGGAAGCGAGAGCTGCTCTGGTTTTCCCCAGTCCTCGGCGAAGTCGAGCGAAGGCCCCCAGCTTCTCTTCCTCGGGTGTGTCGTTCGATTCTTTATTCCCGAACAGCTTACCTAGGATCATCAGATTTCTCCGATTCCTTCAGTAATTTGTCCAGGATGCCATTAACGAAGGAAGTTGAATTCTCGGTCGAAAATCTTCGAACGATTTCAATCGCTTCATCGATGGCAACGCGTGCCGGAACATCTTCAATCCAGCGAAGTTCTGTTGCTGCGATTCGCAGTACATTGCGATCGATCACTGCCATGCGGCTCATTCGCCAGTTTTCACTGGCCGAATCGATCCACTCGTCGATTTCGGCAGGTCGCTCCCAGTATGCCGCCAGGATGATACGAGCATGAGGACGAATTTCTTCCTCGGCACCGAGGCTGTCCATCACTTCTTCGACGATCTCGAGAGAAGCCTCATGACCCTGCTGGTCCCACTGGTGAAGGCACTGGAGTGCCAGCTCTCTGGCTTTACGTCTTGGGCCGGTACTACTGGTCATTACTTTGAACTCCGGATCTTTTTGAGCAACTGAGCCATTTCGATGGCGGATTCAGCACAATCTCTGCCCTTGTGTCCCCGATCGCCACCACTGCGAGCCAGCGCCTGCGCCCGATCATCGGTGGTCAAGACTCCAAAGATGATGGGAGGTTGCTGGAGAGAAGTCGAGGGACTTTCACAACTCTGTAGTTTCATCAGCGCCTCTGCGCAGGGACCAGCAACGAAATCGAAGTGAGGGGTTTCGCCACGGATGACGCAACCCAGCGTGATGATTGCATCGTATTTCCTGGGGCGGCCTCTGCTCAGTTCCGTTGCGACGATGGGAATCTCGAACGCACCGGGAACGGAGGTCACATCGATGTCTTGCCGGGAGGTGCCGAGTTCTATCAACCGCTCGAGAGCTCCATCGAGCAACCGTTGACATGGTTCTCCACTGAATCGTGAAACGACGATGGCGATCTTTAAACCAGTGCCCTCAAGAGAGCCCTGAGAAAGTGCGGTCATGGAATCAATCCAATCCGTCACGATCATTACCTCCGCCTGATAGGATCATGATGATCCCGATCACCAAAATAATGACGAGGAGGACTGTGAGTATTCCAACTATTGACAATGAAATATTTCACTCCCATTCGATGGTCGATGGAGGCTTGCTGGAGATGTCGAGAACTACTCTATTGATTCCTTGCACCTCGTTGCAGATGCGGTTTGAAATTCGTGCGAGCACCTCCTGCGGTGGAAGCATCCAGTTGGCGGTCATGCCATCGGTAGATTCAACGATTCTCAGGGCAGCAGTGCAATCGTAGGTGCGCTGATCCCCTTGCACTCCCACCGATCGGACCGGCAAGAGCACTGCGAATCCCTGCCAGATATCACGGAATCGACTCCAGCCACTTAACTCCTCCTGGACGATGGCATCTGCAGCTCGAAGAATCTCCAGGCGATCCCGGGTGACCTCTCCGACGATACGGATCGCCAGTCCTGGTCCGGGAAATGGTTGGCGCTGGATGATCTCATCGGGCAGGCCCACTTCCTTACCGATCACCCTGGCCTCATCCTTGAACAGGAATCGCAGTGGTTCAATCAACTCGAAGTCGAGATCGTCGGGCAATCCGCCGACATTGTGGTGGCTCTTGATGGTAGCGGACGGACCTTCGAAAGGGCTGACGCTTTCGATCACGTCGGGGTAGAGAGTCCCCTGGGCGAGGAATCGAGCGTCCTTGAACTTCTTCGCCGCCTCACGGAATTCTTCGATGAACTGGTGACCAATTTTCTTTCGTTTCTCCTCCGGATCGGTAACTCCTGAGAGTCGCTCGAGAAATCGATCGCTCGCATCGATGAAGCGGAAGTCGAGTCCGAACTGATTTCCGAATACCTCGCAAACCTGCTCCGCTTCACCCTGGCGGAGAACGCCATTGTCGATGAAGAAGCAAGTCAACTGATCGCCGATCGCCTTGTGAATCAACATGGCAACCACCGAGGAGTCGACCCCTCCCGAGAGTGCGCAGATCACCTTGTCGGTGCCCACCTTCTCGCGGATCTCCTCGACCGCTCTGGATACATAGTCCTGGATTTCCCAGTCACCAGAAAAGCGGCAAATGCGGTAGAGGAAGTTATTGAGGATTTTTCCTTCATCACGGGTGTGGGTCACTTCGGGATGGAATTGCAGTCCCCAGAATTGATGAGTTGGGTCGTAAACCGCTGCCAGAGGAGTGTTCTCGGTGTGGGCGATCGGGACCAACTCGGAAGAGATCTCGTTGACCCGATCTCCATGGCTCATCCAGACCTGCATTCGCTCGTCACAGCCGTGAAAGATGGGGTTGTCAGGCTCGTTGAGGAAGATGGTGGTGTCGCCGTACTCTCGATCCTGGGACGGAGTGACCTGTCCACCGGATGCCTGGCATGCCACCTGCATGCCGTAGCAGATTCCCAGCACCGGGCAATCCAGTTCGAGGATGGCGGCGTCAAAGGTCGGCGCATCATCATCGTAGACCCCACAAGGGCCACCACTGAGGATGACTCCCTGAACCCCGAGTGCCTTCAGGTCCTCTGCAGTAGTGGTGCAAGGAAGGATCTCGCAGTAGACGCGATTCTCGCGAACCCGCCGGGCGATCAACTGGCTGTACTGCGATCCAAAATCGAGTATCGCACAGAATTGGTTGCTGATTTCCGAGGCCACCTGGCCTCCTCTCGGATCTCGTGGTTACTCGACACGCTCTCGGGTGCCGAGTGCAGGCTTTTCGTAGGAATACATGTCATGAACTCCACCCTCTTGCTGAGCGGATTGAGTTCTGGTTTCAAAGCACAGATCGCCACTGTTGAGGATCGTGTGCAGTGTCTCGAGGTTCTTGACCCCGATATCCTGGAACGCGTGCTTCAAGCCCTGACACAGGTAAGGCACCAGGTTCCGGATCGAGCCCTTGTCCATCACCATGCCGGAGACGCCTTGAGCGACTCGAACCGGTTCATCTTCGGCGAAGTATCTCTTTCCACCACCGACATCCATCGCCTCGATCGAGGCCATTCCACGGTATCGTTTGAGGCGTACGCCATTCTGGTAGAAGTACTCACCGGGAGTTTCCGAGGATCCTGAAAACATCAATCCCATCATCACTGCGGAGGCGCCCATCGATAACGCCTTGACGATATGTCCGATATCGCGAATTCCGCCGTCGGCGATCACCGGAACACCCTGTTCCCTGCAGTGTTGTGAGCAGTGATAGACCGCAGCCGCCTGACCGCGGCCGACCGCCATCGTTTCCTGAGTGGTGCAGATGGAGCCTGGTCCCATTCCTACGCGGATTCCGTCAGCTCCCGCCTGGATCAGTGCTGCGCACTGGTTCTGAGTGACCACGTTGCCGGCGATCACCTGGAGGTCGGAGTAGGTCTCTTTGATATACCTCAGCATCTCGATCTGATAGACCGAGTGGCCCTGGGCGCTATCGATCACAACGACGTCAACACCGGCCTCGACCAGCGCCTCCAGCCGCTCACGATCCTCGGGGCGGGTGGACAGAGCGGCTCCGACCATCAATTGCTTATCGACACTCTTCGAGGCATCGGGAAACTCTCGGTTCTTCATGATGTCGGTGCGGGAAACGAGAGCGGCGAGATGACCATTTTCGTCGATGATCGGTAATTTTCCTCGCTTCGACTCGCGCAACATCTGGTTTGCATCTCTGAGAGTCACTCCCTTGGGGGCGGTGATCAGGTTGGTGGTCATCACTTCGCGCAGCAATGTCGACCGATCCTGCTCGAAATCGACATCCCGATTGGTGACGATTCCCACCAACTTGGTATTCAGCGTTCCATCTTCGGTGATGGGAATTCCTGAGAAACCATTCTTGGAGCGAATCTCGTCCACATCGTGGATGCTGTGGGCGGGGCTGAGAACGACCGGTTCGGTGATGAATCCGTTCTCGAATCTCTTCACCCGGCGGACCATGCGAGATTGTTGCTCGATGGTATTGTTGTAATGAATGAAACCAATGCCCCCGAGCAAGGCCAGGTTTACGGCCATCTCTGTTTCCGTAACGGTGTCCATCGGTGAAGAACAGAGCGGGGCCGCGAGCTCTATTTCACGGGTGATCTTGGTCTGAAGTTGCACATCCTGAGCGCCGAAATCGATATATCCGGGCAAGATGATGATGTCGTCATAGGTGAGGCTGTTGTGAGACTGGAACAGCTCCCGAGCGTTCATTCCGTCGGTCATGAGACCCCCTCGTCTTTTCCTGCTTTTGGCAGGAACTCTTTCGAGGTCGCTCTTCCGGCAGGAAAACAGGCCGATCGGGAGGTTCCCGGTCGGACAATCCGACGGAACCACCCCGTGGCGACATTTCGTTGGAAGGGGCAGTGGACAGAGTTTAGGGGTGGCAGGATCCAAGTCAACGAGACCCGGGCAGGAGAGTCGAGTGGGAGCGAGAGTAGTAGTTGGGAGCCAATTCCGTCATCACGGTAGGTTTCCTCGGGAATCGGTACCCTTTATCTTCCACGGACCAGAGGACCCATCCACCTGGGGTGTCATTAATTGCCCCCCGGAACCATCTTGCAGGTATTGCCCAGGCGAGGAGAGCCGCCGTCTGGCCAGACCCAGGAACGAGGAAAGTACATGATCAGCGCAGATGAACGTCCAGATGAGGGCATCGACCCGGGAGAAGATTCTGGCGAGCGGGCCCTTCCCAGCACCCCATCGTCCCCGGATGCAGCTGCAGATGTGGGCGAAGACACCATCGCTCAGATTCAGCAGGCCGTCGATGAATTGCGTCGGCAACTGGGAAAAGTCATCGTCGGCCAGGAAGAGGTCATCGATCAGTTGCTGCTGTCATTACTATCCGGCGGTCACTGCTTGCTGGTCGGGGTTCCGGGTCTCGCAAAGACACTTCTCATCAGCACACTGGCTCGGGCACTCTCTCTCACCTTCAACAGGATCCAGTTCACTCCGGATCTGATGCCGAGTGATATCACTGGCACCGAGGTGATCCAGTCTGATTCGGAAACGGGAGACCGGGTGTTCCGATTCGTGCCAGGTCCAATTTTTGCCAACGTTGTACTGGCAGACGAAATCAACCGGACACCGCCGAAGACTCAGGCTGCACTTCTCGAGGCGATGCAGGAGAAGCAAGTCACGGTGGGCGGTAACCGCCATCCACTTACTCCACCCTTTTTCGTACTTGCGACTCAGAACCCCATCGAGCAGGAAGGCACCTACCCTCTTCCCGAAGCGCAACTGGACAGATTCATGTTCAACATCAGCGTTGATTATCCCAACTCGGAGGAGGAACTGGAAATCATGCAGCGCACCACAGGAGGAATAGATGCCGAAGTGGAGTCGGTGCTGGACGGAAAACGAATCCTCGAGTTACAGGCGTTGGTTCGAGGCGTCCCGATTGCGGATGATCTGATTCGCTATGCCTTGCGATTGACTCGGGCGACCCGTGTTCGAACGGAAGAAGCTCCTGATTTCGTCCGTCGTCATGTCGAGTGGGGAGCGGGACCTCGCGCAGGCCAATACCTGGTTCTGGGCGCGAAGGCGAATGCTGTCCTCAATGGCCGTCCCCATGTAACCGGCGATGACATCCGCAGGGTCGCCTTGCCAGTTCTTCGTCACCGGATCGTGACCAACTTCGCAGCAGAAGCAGAGGGAGTCAGTTCCGACGACATCATTCGCAAACTACTCGAAGAAACGGCGGCGCATGTCGTCTGAAGAGACGCAGAGACTTCTCGATCCGGCTTCTTTGGCCAAGGTCTCGGGCTTGATCGTCCGTGCCCGGATGATCGTCGAGGGCTCCATCACAGGACTGCACCGAAGCCCCTTCCATGGATCTTCGGTGGAGTTTGCAGAGCACCGGGAGTACGTCCCCGGGGACGATATCCGGCATATCGACTGGAAGGTCTTCGGGCGTTCCGATCGCTTCTACATCAAACAGTACGAGGAGGAGACCAATCTCAGGGTCCAACTGGTGCTCGATGCCAGCGAGTCGATGACCTACGGTTCGGGAGCGATGACGAAACTGGATTATGCCAGGACTCTCGCGGCTTCACTCGCCTATCTGATTCTTGGGCAACAAGATGCAGTCGGGGCGCTGGTCTTCGATGACAAGATTCGGGCCGAAGCACCCATCTCTCAGAGTCGTAGTCATCTTCAGGATATGGTCAGCGTGCTGGCGCAACAATCGGGTCAAGATGCTACTGATATCGGCGAAGTTCTCGGTCGAGTCTCCGATCGGTTGAAGCGTCGTTGCCTCATCGTTTTGTTGTCCGATCTCTTCGATGATCAAGATCGTCTGGTCCATGGCCTACGAAGACTTCGGCATGCCGGCCATGATGTTCTGGTTCTTCACATCATGGACCCGGACGAGTTGAACTTTCCATTTAACAGGATGACTTTGTTCGAGGGACTGGAGGATATGCCAGCACAACTGGCAGATCCGGATGCGGTTCGTGAAGCGTACCTGGTTGAGATTCGTGATTTCATGAAGCGATTACGGAGGGATTTCAGAAACAGTGGAATCCAGTACCAGTTAGCAGATTGTTCCAAAGGATTTGACCAGGTTCTGAGAGAAGCACTGGTTCGTAGGGTGGGTGGTAAGCGATGAACTTCATCCACCCCGCCATGCTCGGCTTCCTTGCATTAGGAATGATCCCGATCGTAATTTACCTGATCAATCGTCAGCGATATCGCCGTCGTCGGTGGGCCGCGATGGAGTTCCTGCTCAAGGCGATGAAGCGTCATCAACGTCGTCTCCGCCTCGAGAACTGGTTGCTGATGCTGCTGAGAACTCTGGCATTACTTCTGTTCGTGATGGCGATGGCTCGTCCCTCGCTGACCACCAATGCTCTTCCCCTCCTCGGGAAGCAGGTTCGCCAGGAAGCGGTCATCATCGATGCCTCGGGGAGTACTGCGGCTCGAAAGACCAGCCGGACGACGATGGAGACCGCGCGGGATCAGGCGCGACAACTTCTGCTCGGTCTGGCAGCCGGGGATCGTACTTCGATGCTGGTCGGAGGATTGCCACCGGCGGAAACACCGATCCCATTACCAGAACTGGTCGGGGAAGCGGGGCCGGCAGGAATACTGGGGGATCTCGAACAACTCGCCCCTGGTTGGCTGGCACTTGCACCTGAAGTCCTGATCTCGGAAGCCGCAAACTTTTCCAAGGAGCAGGGCGGCAAGTGGTCCTTTCACATCTATTCCGATTTCCAGCGAGCCGACTGGCTCTCCGATGATGGTACTGAGCTACCGGCATTACGAGAGGCGCTGGAGAGACTCGATGCCTCTGGTGCTGATTTGATCTTGCATCCGGTGGGTCCTGATCATCCCCGAAATGTCTCGCTGGTATCACTGCGCCCATCCTCTGGGTTGATCAGTTCCGATGTCCCAGTGGCATTTCAGGCAGTGATCGAGAATCGTGGAATCGAGATGGTGCCTGGAATCGAGGTCGAGTTCCTGGTCGACGGAGAGGTTCAGGGCAGCCGGATGATCGATGTCGAGGGTGGTGACGGTCGAACCATTTCATTCCCTCACATCTTCAGGCTGCCTGGTGTGGCGAGGGTCGAGGTGCGACTGAGAAGTGATGATCTGGATCGTGATGACGTCCGATTCTTTGCTGCCGAGGTGCTGGAAGCGGTCGATGTACTGGTGGTGGACGGCGGCTGGGACGCAGTCAGTGAATCATCCGAGTCGGACTGGCTGATCGCCGCGCTGGGGAATGATGAGGTCGGGCCGACCGGAGTGCGCCTTTCTCCATACAGGGTCGAGGTGATCCCAGAAGATCGGTTCCACTCCGCAGATCTCGCCAGTGCCCGGGTACTGGTGCTCGCTGATTTGTCGCGGATGAGTGAAGAAATTTCGGAGAAGGTCGAGGGCTTTCTCAAGCGTGGTGGTGGAGTTCTGATATTCACCGGCCCTCGAATGATTCCAGAGAGTTGGTCGACCCACGCATGGCGAGATGGTTCGGGGTGGTTCCCCTACGAGCCGGGGCCTGCGATCGAGGACAGGCGACGTCAAAACTTTTTCCACTGGCAGATTGATAGTCCCGATCATCCGGTGCTGGAGTACTTATCCGGCTTCCCGGAAGCGGGCCTCGGTGATGTGGCGATTCACGGTCACAGGAAACCACTCTCTCCGGTTTCGGAATCGGATGTCCTGATGTCACTGGACGACTTCGAATCGACTCCGATTCTGGTCCAGAAGGGATATGAGAGTGGAGTGCTGCTGGTGTTTGGTACCGGAGCGGATCGAGACTGGAGTAACTTCCCCATCACCCCGGCCTATGTTTGCTTTCTTCACGAAGCGTTTCCCTGGCTGATCCTCAGAGATGGCGGTGGCCGAAATCTGGCTCTTGGTCAACCTTGGCTGCAGCAGGTCTCCTCGGAGCAATATGCTCCTCGGGTCACGATGCTGACCCCTGAAGGAGGAGCGGTGCCACTGGCATTGAAGGAGACGGAAGATCTCAGGTCATTCCGATTGGAAGTGCCGGGTCGCTGGGTTCCGGGTGTCTACGAGATCCGATTCGAGGCGGATACCGGCGAAGTACGAAGTGATGCTTTTGCAGTCAATGCTAGATCTGAAGAAGGTGCGCTGGTGCTGGCTGCTCCTGAAGAGATTGCTGCCCTGTATCCCTCGGTGGTCCATGATCGATCCCAGGGTTCAGACCTGGAGGAGAACTCGATGGGAGTAGGGCTGGGAGACATCTGGTATCCGCTCTTCTGGACGGTGCTGGTCCTGCTCATCACAGAGACGGGACTGGCCTACTTCTTTGGCCGTGCCAGACGGGGGTCAGAATGATTCTATCTCCATTCCTGTGTCTGTTGGATACCCGTCTTGAAACCAGGATCGAATGGCTCGCGGCTCCCGAGCCCTGGGTCATTGCAGTGGTCATCATTCCGCTCTTGCTGGGGATTTCAGCCTGGGGCTATCGCGGCGAGATGGGAAAGTTGGGGCGCAACGCAAGGGTCCTGTTGGGATCACTTCGCTTTCTCGCACTCCTGATATTGGTTCTGATCCTGTTCCAGCCGACGCTGACTCGTGAGCGAGTACAGACCGAATCTTCCACGGTTCTGGTGGTGGTCGATGATTCCTTCTCGATGGGGATCCAGGATCGTTGGTCCGATCCATCGATACCTGCATCGATCGCCTCGGTCGCAGGTATCCAGGTGAGCGAGGAGACGACGCGGATTGAAATCGCGCGTGGACTCTTGACCGGCGGAACCTGCGATCTTGTCGAACGGCTTCGCCAGGATGCAGATGTGCGAATCGTCACCGGCTCCGATGGAGTCCGAGGAATTACCGATCTTCCGAAGTTTGAGAAGGGCTCCAGTCTACTGACGGAGGAGCCGCAATTCGATGTCAGCAAGATCGAATTGCGTGGACGTGTGAGCCGCATCGGCGATGCGATGGGAGATACCCTCGATGATACCAGAGGGAAAACAGTCGCTGCGATGGTGTTGCTGAGCGACGGTAGAGATAGTGGTGGCATCGTGACTCCCGAGGAGGTGGCTCGCCGATTCGGAGCCCGCGAGATTCCGATTCATGTGATTGGAATCGGCAATGCAGAGGAACCCCGTGACATCCGGCTGATCGATCTCGACATTGCAGATGTTGTGCTGGAGGGAGATCGTGTTCCGGTCGACTTCCGCATCGTAGCGGAGGGATTTGAGGACGCGGACGTTCGGGCAGAACTTCAGCTGTTGCGCGAAGATGGTGGAATCGAACAGCGGGTGCCCTACTACCCAAGAATCGGCAAAGATGGGCAGGTGATGCCGCACAGGCTCGAGTTCACTCCCCGCTCTCCGGGGAAATACCTCTGCCGTGTCGAGATCGAGCACCAGCCAGGAGAACTCTTCAGTGAGAATAACACCCTCGAAAAACCGGTCACCGTGGTGGCCAGGAAGATCAAGGTCCTCTATGTCGAGGGCCCTCCGAGGTACGACTACAGGTATCTCAAGAATTCACTGATTCGCGATCCGACGATGGAAACCCAGTGCTTGCTGCTGGAAGCAGACCCGGAATATCCGCAGGAATCTTCCGCTGGAATTCCATCTCTGAAGGAGTTCCCGCGGACTCGAGAAGAGTTGTTTCAGTACGACGTAGTGCTGCTCGGAGATATCCGACCGGATGCACTCTCGCTCAATCAGAAGGAGTGGATTGTCGAGTTCGTCGATGACCATGGTGGGGGCCTCGTGTTTATCTCGGGACAGTGGTTCATGCCGAGAAGATTCCGCGGTGATCCACTCGAGCGGATTCTTCCGGTCGAACTGGAAGAGGCAGACGAACGGGGAGCGATGTCCCGCGATCTGGTCGATCCATTCCATGTCCAACTAACACCCGAGGGACTGGAGCATCCGGTGATGCAACTGGTCTCCGACAGCGAGAAGAATCAGGAATTATGGCAGTGGCAGGGTCGATCAGACCTGACGATGCCAGGATTCTACTGGTACCAACGAGTCAAAAAATTGCGCAAGGGTGCGGTGGCACTCGCTGTTCATGAAACGGATGAGCACTTCACCTACGGGCCGAGACCGATTTTTGCGTTCCAGTACTTCGGCCGTGGGCGGACCTTCATCTCTCTCACCGACGACACCTGGAGGCTCAGAAGATTGGTGGGGAATCGCTGGTTCTATCGGTTCTGGGGCCAGGTCACTCGATTCGTGGGAGCGGCGCGGCTGCTCGGACCTTCGAAGAGATTCTCCGTCAGTGTCGATCCCCGGGAAGTGGTGCTCGGCAATGAAGTCAAATTGCTGGCACGGATGCTGGGCCCTGACTTCAAGCCGACATCCGAGGAAGAAGCTCAGCTGAGGCTGGAGCGGATGGATGCAGAGGAACAGGGATCGCTTGAGATCCAGGCGATCCGCAATCCGGCTCGACCCGAATATTACGAGGCCACCATCGAGGCTCGTGAACTGGGGGAGCATCGGATCTCGCTGATCGATCGGGAGGAAGAGGTGGCGAGTGCCGTTTATCGGGTAGTTGTACCCCAGTTGGAGTATGCGGACCCGAGAATGGACCGGGAGAGATTGCAGCAGATTGCACAACTCTCCGGAGGTAAATACTATGAAGCGAAGGACGCCGCGGATGTCGCAGCGGGGGTGGAGGCGCTGGAGAGAGAAGTGCCAATTTCTGCTGAGCGAGAACCGTTGTGGGATCATCGCTGGGTTCTGGCGCTGTTCACCTTCCTGCTGACGGTAGAATGGATTCTGCGAAAGGTTTTCCGGCTGCCCTGATGAATACTTCAATCCCGACCCACGAGTTTCAATCTCCGCTACACGCCCGCTGGCTGCGGGTGCTGATTTGCTGGGCGCTGCTTGGGTGGCCTGCTGGATCGGTCGTTCAAGCGGATGTGGGTTCGGCCTTGATTCCACTGCTGGTCGGTGCCGACGGAGTCATCCAGGAATATCGCGATGCACTCTCGCGTCTCGATTCCGGGGAGACCCTTGACGGGATTCGCAAACTCCAGGTCCTTCATGAAAAGATCTGGGGAGAAGATCCCCTGATGACGGAAGAATCCTCGGACAACTGGCGAGTAGCTCACCCACTTTCCGACAAGATTGTCGAAGTGTTGCGATCGCTGCCTCCGGAACACCAGCAGGTTTACCGCACTGAATTTGATTCGCGCGCTCGGTCGTTGTTCCAGCGTGCGATGGAGCAACTGGATCCCGCTGAACTGCTGCGTGTGGCAGATCTCTACCCTCTCACAGAGGTCAGGAATCAGGCACTGGTGGCCGCCGGGGATCTATTCCTCGAGCGCGATCAACCAGGGCTCGCCATCCGGGCCTGGGATGATGTGATGGCAGAACTGGGTGATGATTCGGAGAGTTCCACGATCCAGTCGGAACTCTCCCGATCCTTGTTGACCAGAAGATGGATTGCACTGCAACGGTCTGGACAGAGCGAGCGAGCTCTTCAACTGACTGAACAGGCCGAGGAATTTGGAGCGGTGCTGCCGGAGGTGGCTCCTGTTCCTCGTCGTGAGGAGCAGGTGACACTCCCCGAGAACCCGATCGAAGAGGGGGTGATCGCCTGGAAGACTCACAACTTCTCGCAACACATCGCTTATGGCGGTGGACGAGGGCGAAGTTATTTCCCGTCGCTCCCCGGGTCGATGCTGACTCCCGGTTTTGGCAAGGATTGGGTGGCGATTGCCACCTCCCGACGATTGCTGAGATATGATCTCCGTACCGGCAAGTTGATCGCCAATGACAACCTCCACTCCGGAGCCCCCTATTTCGAGGAACAGGATCCGGATTCGCGCCTCTGGGTGTCGACCGATGGATCGTTGCTGATCTGCTCCTATGTGGCCCGGGCCAGTCGTAGAGAGGACTACCTCGGTTTCGATATCCAGGTTTCATTGCCTTCGAGAGGAATGAAGTGCTGGGATCTGGCCGGTGACGGAGGATTACTCTGGGACACCGCTGATCGTGCCGGCCGAAACGAGATATTGCGAAACAGTTCCTTCAATTCGATGCCGGTGATCCAGGATGGAAAAGTTTGGGTGCTCGGCTGGAGAAAGAGTGGCTACATCGATGCCACTCTCTGGTGCCTCGATGCAAGGACTGGCGAGGAGATCTGGTCGCGCCCGATCGTCGGGAATCAGGTCGAACTGACGATGTTCGGCGAGCCTGCAAGGGAACCGTTTCTCGGCGGAGTGCTGGTCCAGGATGGAACCGTATACTGCTGTTCCAACCTTGGAGCGGTTGCTGCATTGCGAGCATGGGATGGTCAGGTCGAGTGGATCTCGGAGTACGATCGAAGTTCGTTGAAATCCCAGCGTAATCGATTCCGACGGGGAGGGAGAAGGAGTGGTGGACACTGGTCTCCCAATCCGCTGGTCCTTCATCAGGGAACCCTGTTCGTGACTCCGCTGGATTCCTCTCAACTTCATGCCATCGATGCTGCCACCGGTTCGATTCGATCTCAGATCGAGGGAAAGGGCATCGGTCCGCACATGCTCGGGGTGGCCGATGGAAGGCTGGTACTGTTTGGAGACCTGCTCACCACGATGCTGGTGAATGACATCGGTCGAACCGAGAAGTGGGACCAGGCTTTGACCAGAAACGCTTCGCGAGCGAGACCTGCCCTCGTCGATGGTGGGGTCCTCTACTCCGACCTGGAGAATTTGGCGATCCTGTTTCATCCGCTCGATTCGAACAGTGAGCCACGGGCGATCGGTGCTCTCTCACAGAATAAGCGCAGAAATCCGCAAATCGGTGCCTATCGACCAGAATTGAGTGGAGGGGACAGGATCGATGTCGTTGGTGATAGGATCATCTTGACGAATCTGTCCCAGGCCACCTGCGTGACCCAGAAACTGACGATCTGGGAGGGGAGGAAGTGATGCAAACTGGAACCCGTCCAGTACTACTGCTGATGATTCTTCTGTTGATGATCCCTGCAACAGCAGCTCCATCCGGATCACGGGGAGATGACGATTCTACCCGGGTGATCGATTTGAAATTGCAGGAGCGGGCGCGCCTCGCCGCCGAGCGCGGACTGGAGTTCCTCAAGCAGACCCAGGATGCCGATGGATCCTGGACCGACAAGATCGGTCGTAAGGTTCATTACGAATATCGAGGCCGTCTGGGCAAGCATGTCGGAGTGACTTCGCTGGCGTGCCTGGCATTTCTGGCCCAGGGGAGTCTGCCAGGTAGGGGCAAGTACGGCGAGCAGGTGGAGAAGGGTCTCGACTTCATCCTCAGGACGGTCCAGACCAACGGCTTCATCTCGACCGATGAATCGCGCATGTACAGCCACGCATTTGCGACACTTTTCCTCGCCGAGGTTTATGGCATGACCGGTATGGAAAAGGTCAAGGAGAAGCTCAAGAGTTCGGTGGGCTTGATCGTTCAGGCGCAGAATGAAACAGGTGGGTGGCGCTATCAACCCGGGGCAGACGATGCGGACATGAGCATCACGGTGTGCCAGGTGATGGCCCTTCGTGCGGCCAGAAATGCCGGGATTCATGTCCCGAAGAATGTGGTCGATTCGGCGATCTCCTATGTTCGAGAGTCCTCGAATGTGGAGAGTGGCGGCTTCATGTATCAACACGAGGTCGGACCCACGGGTCGGGTTCAGCGATCGAGGACCACTTTCCCCCTCACCGCAGCAGGCGTCACCGCTCTCTATGGTGCCGGAATCTACGAGGATCGGGTCATCGATCGCGGCTTGATCTATCTCACTCGCCATCGCCCACGCAGGTATGAGGCTCTCAATACATTCGATTATTACTACGGGATGTACTACGCGACACAGGCGGCATTTCAGCGAGGCGGGGAGTACTGGACCTTGTGGCACAAGAACACATGGTCTGACATCCTGTCGTTGCAAAATCCCGATGGATCCTGGCAGGATCTGGTGGGGCCGAACTATGCGACTGCGATGGCCTGCATCATCCTGGAGATTCCATTCCAGTACTTGCCCATCTTCGAGAGGTGAGCGTGATCGAGTCGAATCAACCCACTCCCCTTCAGAGGCCACAGCTGGCGCTGCAAAGAATCAGGGAACTGCGGACACGCAGGCGCTGGATGCGTGCCATGACCGGGGGCTTCCGCTGGTTGGTGGTGGTGATCTCGGCAGCGATTGCGATGTTCCTGCTCGACTGGGTCGCCGATCTTCCTTGGGCTCTCCGGGTCGCGCAAATCGTTGCGGTGTTGATCCTGTTGCTGATCACCTTCCGGGCCATCCTGCTGGCTGCACGTACACCCGCGACCGAGGATCAGTTGGCCTCGATGGTCGAGACGGCCTCTGGTGAGCTGGAGGACGCTCTCATCACTGCGGTGCAACTGACCGACCCCAACAATCCCAGGAGACATCTTTACAATCCAGCGTTGATCGAACAGACGGTCACACTGGCAGAGCAGCGGATGCACGAGTTGCGGCCGGGGAGGCTTCTCTCATGGAGTCGAATGTGGGCGGCCATGGGATTACTCCTGATGCTGGCGGTGCCGGCAGTTTCTGGCAGTTACTTGCGTCCCGAACTGGCACGGACCTTCTTCGCCCGCAACATCCTGCTGCAAGGAGATCTGTGGCCGAGGTCTTACGAACTGGAAGTCTTGAGCCCCGTCAATATGGATCTGGTGGTCGCCAAGGGAACCTCGCTGGTGGTCGACATCCAGAAGAACCGAGGTGGGAACGCCCGGGCATATCTCGCGGTGCGATTTCCGGCCCAGGAGGGGCGGAGGGAGTTGCGCGAAGAACTCACGCTGGATCGAAAGGGAGAATCTGGATTCCGCCATGTCTTCCAGAATCTCCAGCGAGACATCGAATTTCGAGTCGAGTGCGGCGATTACACTGGCCGTTTGTACTCGATCCGGGTCCGCGCCAGGCCACGTGTCGAGGAGATCGAACTCTACTACGAATTTCCTGAGTACACGGGACTCTCATCGAACAGTGAAGCCGCTTCGGTCAGGAGCGGCCATGTCAAGGCTCCGACCGGTACTCGCGTGGAGTTCCTTGCACATACCAGCATCGATGTGACTCGAGCCGTTCGTGTCGAAGGTCGTCCCAGCGGAGATGAGGAACTGTTCATCGAATCAGAGGTCGCCATCGAGGATGGTCGGACTCTTCGGGGATCGTTCGTCGCAGAGGAAAATGGACGATGGTGGATTTCGCTCGATTCAGAGCAAGGTTTTGCCAACGACAATCCAATCGTCTGGCGCATCGCGGTGATTCCCGACCGTTCTCCGGAGGTGACCATCGAGGAGCCGGGCCAAAACATCGAGATCACTCCGAGAGCGCTGCTGGATCTGTCGATTCGAGTCCTCGACGACTACGGCGTCAATTCAGGAAAACTGATCTTCTCTCCAGAACTGGAGGGTGAGTGGGAGCCGAAGGAAATTGCACTCGACCAGATCGGTCGAGTGGAAGGAACTTCGACGGAGGCATCCCAAGCACTTCAGATCGATCTTTCTACATGGGGATTGAGTGCTGGTCAGCGGGTTCAGTACCACGCGACCGCTCTCGATGCCCTCGAGCAGATCGGGTCCAGTCGGACCTGGATCCTCAGCGTTCTCAGCGAGGAGGAACTGGAGAGGGTCACCCAGGATGAACTGACCCTGCTCAAGGAGAGGCTCGAGGAGACCTTTACGGTTCAGCGCGAGGTACGGAGGGAACTGGAAGACGTGCGAGATGCGTTGAATTCCGGTGAAGAGGCCAGTACTCAGGCGCCGATCGTCCGTCATGCCCGCAGTGGCCAGGACAGAGTCTCGACCCGGGTGGAAGATGCAGCCGAGAGGCTGGCGACCATCTCCCAGAGACTGATCCGGAATCGTATGAGCGATGCTCAGGAACTGGCATGGATCCAGGAGTTGAAGGAGCGAATCGATGCATTGGGGACGGATAAGATCACTCCTGCACGGCAAGCGCTGGATCAACTGGCGACTCAGGCAGCCTCTGGGGAAGCCACGACCGAGGAAGCCGATCAAGCACTGGATGCGGTTCGGCGAGTGGAGCGCGGGCTCTCGGATGTGGTGTCTGATTTGCAAGAGTGGGGAGATCTACGCACTGTGATTCGCAAACTCGAGGAGTTACTTCGATCGGAACAAGATCTCGAGAATCGAATTGAGGACAAGGTCAGGGAGTCCCTCGGAGGGGACAAGCCAGAAGGAGATCAGCGATGATGGTGCTAAAGAAGCGAGATAGCCGGTGGCTCTTGCTCCTCCTTCTCCTGACGGTATTGATCCCGATAGATCTATCGGCACAGACTGGAAATCGTCTGGCCAGGCTGCAGGAAGAGTCTCGAGAATATCTCCGATCCTTGCAGGTTCAGATGGAGTCGTTGGCTCAGCGACTGGAGGGGGAGCAACCAGAAGATTCCACTCGCTTGCGAACTGCGCGAGAACGAATCGTCAGGGCTTTGCTCGAGGATGACATGAAGTCTGTCACGGAAGCGCTCGAATCGGAAGATTACATCGTGGCCCTCGAAACGGTCCGAAAGGTCAGAGAAAATCTGGAACTGGTGCTCGCAATCCTGGAGAAGCGTGATGTCAATCCGCAAGAGGTCGATCAACGCCTCGAGGATGTGGCTCAACGATTGCAACAGATTGGCGAGATTGCGGATGCTCAGCGGTCGTTGCGGGATCGTACTGCGGCGGCCGAAACCGCCCAGCAAGATGCACAGGATCTCGAGGATGTTCGCAGTGCTCTCGACGAGATTGCCGCAGAACAGGGGCAACTCGATGGAGCCGAGGACTCTTCCGGTGAGCAGGACTCTTCCAGTGAGGCGAGGGAATTTTCAAAAGAGGCCCATGACATCGCAGATGACATCTCCCGTGAAGCTCGCCGTCAGCAAGGCATCGAGGCGGTGGCTCTCAGGGTCGCCCGGATCCAGCAGGATGCGCGGCAGGATGCCGTGGAGACCGCAGCGCTGGGTACCGATGGCAATCGAGAAGAGACCGCCGTGCGCCAGCGCTTGGCGGCGCGTGCTCGAGAGCAGGCGATGGCCACTGCACAGGCACAACAGAGTGTCGATGCTCTCCGCCGAGAAGCTGCAGATGATGCCCAGCGCGGCGATGAAAATGCCGCCGCTGCACTGGAGGGGTTGAGCCTTGCCAGTGAAGCGCTGGCAAGATCTGTTGCGGCAGCGAAGGACGCTGCCGCTGCGACGACCGGCGAACCGCAGGCCTCTGTGGCTGCCGGTTCACGTGAGGAGCAGGAGCAGGCGCTCGCCCAGGCCAGTGATGCTCTTCGGGATGCCGCGGATCGCGACGGCCAGCGGATCGCATCTCTCGCACAACGTCTCGCCCAGTTGCGTACTGAACTCGATCGCTGGAGGCAACAAGAAGCCTCGAGTGGCGGTGCAGAAGATGGTGATGCTCAGGCGGGCTCTGCTGCCGGGGATCTGCAAGACGCATCCCGTGCGCTGGGTCGAGCACAACAACTGGCCGGTTCCTCAGGCCAGCAATCAGGCCAGCAATCAGGCCAGCAATCGGGCCAGCAATCGGGCCAGCAGTCAGGCCAGCAGTCAGGCCAGCAGTCAGGCCAGCAGTCAGGCCAGCAATCAGGCCAGCAATCAGGCCAGCAATCAGGCCAGCAGTCAGGCCAGCAGTCAGGCCAGCAGTCAGGCCAGCAGTCAGGCCAGCAGTCGGGACAGCAGTCGGGACAGCAGTCAGGCCAGCAGTCAGGACAGCAGTCGGATCAGCAGTCGGATCAGCAGTCGGATCAGCAGTCGGATCAGCAGTCGGATCAGCAGTCGGATCAGCAGTCGGATCAG
>JABHOG010000083.1 GCA_018694835.1 Planctomycetota bacterium
AGTGCCTTCTGTAACGCCGGATTCTCCCTCCACGCATCATCGCTGGAAGGGTACTCCACTGCTGCTCGGTTGGTGATGACGATGCTGATCATCGTCGGCGGACTGGGTTTCCCTGTTCTTCTCGATCTGTGGCGGAAGTTTCGTTCGAATGGCCGTCAGCGATTCCCACTCCAGACCCGACTGACCCTGGTGGTCAGTCTCGTATTACTGATTTCGGGGGGATGGCTACTCTATTGGAGCGGAGCCGGGAGCGATTCGTGGTTCTGGAGTGTCACGGCGCGGACCGCAGGCTTCAGCACTTCCGCAACTTCGGCTCTTCCATGGGCCAGCACCCTGGTGCTGATGGTTTTGATGAGTATCGGAGCCTCTCCCGGATCGACTGGCGGTGGTTTGAAGACCACCACCGTCGGGGTGTTATTTCTCGCGACCTGGTCTGAACTGCGTGGTGGCGGTCAGGTGGTGGCGTGGAACCGAGTGATTCCCGATCCGGTGATCCGAACCGCTGCGGTGCTGGCGGTGATTGGCATGTTGCTGTGGGGGATCTTGCTGGGGTTGCTTCTGGTGGTGGATGGTTCTTCAGGGAAGTATCAGTTCATCGATTACGCCTTCGAGGTGACCAGCGCACTGGCCACCGTCGGATTGAGTTGCGGTGTGACATCGACCTTGAGCGAAACCGGGCGCACCATCCTCGAAGTGGCGATGATCTGCGGTCGACTGGGGCCGCTGGCGCTGGTCCTTGCGATGGCTTCCATCTCCAGTTCCGCTCCACGAGGGGAGCGCCCTCCGGGCCGCGTGATGCTCGGCTAGCCGCCTCTAGGAGTCGGAAGGTTTGAGGTCTGCCAGTCGATCCTTCGACCCCAGCAGGAACACCTTGTCGGTCTTCTGAAAAGGAACATCGACTGCGGGGCTGAAGTCCGCGACATCGGCATCCGCTCGCCTGATACAGATTAAATTTACGGCGTAATTCTGACGGATCTCGAGTTCGCCGATGGTTTTTCCGATCCAGCGATTGGGAACTGGAATCTCAACAATCGCCTGATCTTTCCCCATCGGAAGAGAGTCCACGATGTTGGGGACCGTCAATTTTAGCGCCATCCTGCGGGCCGCTTTTTTCTCCGGCGAATAGACATCGTCCGCCCCCAGTTTGAGAAGGATCTTTCGAGCAGTATCTCCATGTGCTCGAACATGAACCCTGGGGATCTTCAATTCCTTGGCGATGGTCGTCAGGAGGATCCCGGGCAGCGGACTCTCGCCGATGCAAACCACCACTGTCTTGACCTCGATCAGGTGTTCACGAATCGCCTCTTCATCGAGGATGTCTAGAGTCAGTGCGTCGTCACACGACTCGGCGATCTCCATCACCCTCTGCGAATCCTTGTCGATGGCGAGGATTTCGACATTCATGTGAGCGAGTTCGCGAACCAGGGATGAACCAAACTGTCCCAACCCAACGACGGCGATTCGTTCTTTCTTCATCCGGGATCTCCTCGATCAAAAACCTGTGCTCTTGACGATGTCCAGCTTCAGTAGCCGAAGTTGTTGACTCATCTGCTGGTATCGAGTCTGTAATGTGTAGCCGTCGGAGGCATGAATATCGAGCCACTTTTGCCACTGGTCGAGTTGCTCCAGCGTTTCCTGTCGTTGCTCAGTGGGGAAACCTTCTCGTAAACGGGTTCGGATCGAGCCGATCCACTGATTCAACTGTACCGCAGACTTACCTGCGACCTCTGGCGACTCTGAAGGCAATGACTTCCAGGCGCTTCGGGTCAACTGCTGCAACGGTTTCGAACGATCGGTAGGAATCAATCGTGCCAGCATCTCGGGCCCACCTTGTTCGAGCCAGGAGTGCCAGCGAATCGGATTGATCGGTTCCTGTCGGCGGATGCTATCTACGATGGAAATGGTGTCGATGAGACTGCCCGAAGGAGAAGTGGCTGCGGGTGGAACTGTCATGGCCACCTGAGTCGCTTCGATGCGAGAAGTCGGAATGCGGATCGATAGTCCACTGGGGAGTACCGTTTCTGCTGTGGCGGCTCGGATCTGAAGAGATCGATAGGCGAGAGTCGATCCGCCCTTCAGGCGCATCGTCAGCAGTGGAACAGTGGCTGCAGAGTCCTTCTGGCCGAGGCGTGTCAACTCCTGCTGACAGATCGACTCGAGGAGCAGTAGTTGATCCTCTGGAGACGGCCCCGCTAGATCGAGTTCGCTGATTTCGATGGGGGACCAGCGTGTCAGACGTTCCTCGATGGAGCGTTTTTGTTCGGTGGACCAGTTGGATCGTTGCTGCGAGTCTGAGTTCTCCACGGGTGCAGTGGAATCGAGGGATGGATTTGCGGCCAAAGACTCCGTGGAAGGGGAAGTGATCTTCTCGCTGAACTTGATCAACGGTGGACGAGCCTGGAGCGCTTGAAAGAGCACCGCTGTCACCAACAGGGCGCAGAAGATCAGCATTCTGGTCATCTGGGTTCCCCGGTTCCTCTCTGGAGATGGGCTCGGAGCAATTCCTCAGCAGGTTTCCCTGCTGGAGTGTAACTCGGGTCATGCTCGCCGCCATCCATGTGAAGTGCATAGAAGAAAACCCCCTGTAGCAGGGGATCTGTCGAAAAAGTGTCGAGGAATGACTGATAGCCTCGGGCCTGTATGACGGGGTCTGCTGCAGCCACTACGGCGTGATTCCACGGTTCCTTCAATCCCAGGGAGTGGGAGGGGAAGCCCAATTCACTGAAGAATACCGGAATGCCGGAGTCGCGGGTCCAGCGGTGAATCCTCGACCGAAATGGTAACCAACGAGATACCAGAGCCTCGTCACGGTCGTCATCGGCTGTCGCCAGAGGGATATAACCGTTGAGTCCCAGCGCATCGAGGTGGCTGGCAAATCCGATCTGTTGCCAATGATCCCAGTTGGCAGAGTAACTGACCCAGCCGGAAAAGGAGTGACGTACATCTTTGATGATGCGAAGCCAACTTTCGCTGTCGTGTTCCAGTGAGGATAACTCGCTACCGACGAAGAACAGGGCGACCTGATGTCGTTGAGCCAACTGGGCAAGACTCAGGATCCACTGCCGGTAGTGACGGAACCACCTCTTTGGCTGGACCGGTTCCAACTGGCCGCGCCAGTGAGGGTCGTGTGGGTCCTGGAGCAACAGCAGTGGTTGCAAGGCCACCTGCATCCCCGCATTCCTGGCATCATCTATCGCTCGGGAGATTTGCGTCAAGGATGGGCTTCTGTGGTCCTCTACCGGTAATGAAGAAGAATCGAATCGACTCTGGTAGGCGGGGAATGTGATCTGGATCCAGCGAAAGCCGATTTGTTGAGCCCACTGCAAGTTAGCGGAGAATCTCTCGGTGGGATCTTCTCCCATCAGGAGAATCGTTATTCCTGTTGGTTTGGGCCAGTGTTGTTCTGCCGTCGCAGGGTGTGCTACTTGACCGCCTCGCTGGCGAGTTTCAGTACTGCCCATCTGTGGAAGTGAGATGAAAAGTAATCCCAGCAGCAGGATCGGAGCCATGGACAGTAGGGGGCCAGATTTCAACTATCACCTCGTGTGTCCGGAATGAGAGACGATCGGGGGATGGACATGAGCAGTTCCTGCGGCCAGAATCACATCATCGCTGTTCGTTGGAGATGGACAGGATAACAGGTTCGAGTCGGTTCCATCGAGTGGCGAGACTCGGTGCCGACAGCATTGGTGCCTCTCAACCGATTCGAGAGCAGTGGCATCCGACTCCTCTGAAAGGTGTATTGATGTTCAATGCTTCTCGGTGTGCTGGAATCTGCCAGATGCTCCTCTGGTGCTCGATCTTTGTGCTCTTTTCCTCGCCCGAGGTGGAGGCCCAAGGATTGGAACACTGGAAGGAACAGTTCCGGCAGCAAAAAAATCTTGAGGTTCTGGAACGGATCGACGCGATCCAGAAGATCGGAGAAATCGACTCTCTGGAAGCTTCAGAATTTCTCGCCAAGATCATCGGGGATCGAACTGAAAAGACATCGATCATCGAATCCGCTATCCGCCTTGTGGCTCTTCATCGCCATTCCGTGGGACTGGAGGCGGTAATCGAAACTGGCCTTACAATTCTCCCCACCCGTTCCTACTGGGTGGTGAGAGACTGCTGGGACCGAGATCTGAGTCAAGGAGAGTCCGATTACATCGCCGAGAAGGGGATCCTCAGGACCCCGGCACTCGATGTCGAGTCGCAGAATATCCTTCTCTCCATAGCTCTTCGTGCCGACAATTCTGTGGCGGGTGAGTCCGCTGCTAAAATTCTGGGGAATCGCAAAATCCCCCCGCACAACCAGGCGTTGATCGTCGACCTGATCCGCATGCACCGGGTTGAGTCTTCCAAGAAGAAACTGGGCAAGTTGTTCAGGGTCAACGATGCCAAGTTGCAGGTGGCCGTGCTTCAGGCTCTCCAGCAGCTGGAAGCGGATGATCAGAGCCGTACCTTTCACAAGGCGCTGAAAAGTAAGCACTGGACCGTACGAGCCTGCGCGGTTGATATCTTCGGGGATACTCACGACCCCGAGGTGATCAAAATCTTGCTCCCGATGCTGAAGGACGAATTTGTCGAGGTGCAGGTGTCGACGGTTCAGGCGCTACGGAAAATCGGCGGCAAGGAGGTGGCCGAAGCTCTGGTCAAGCGGGTTGGAAAGCATGAGGGTCGAGTTCTCGATGATATCTGCGACGCGCTGGTCTGGTTGACGGGCCAGGACTATGGCCCCAGTGAAGTTTCCTGGACCTCCTGGTGGGATCGAGAAGGAAAAGATGCAGAGATCCGCGGGATTTCCCGCGAGGAGTACGAGCGAATCCGTGAGGAGTCTTCGGAGAGCACCACCGGTACCTATTATGGACTGCGAGTGCTCAGTCGCTTCGTCACCTTCATCGTCGATATTTCCGGGAGCATGGAAGAGCCCTACGAGGTCGATACGGTCAAACTACCCGGAGGACGAATCCAGCGTGGCGGAACCGGTGTCGATGAAGACTCATCCGGCAAGACTCGTAAGAGAGAGAAGATGGCCAAGATCGAGGTCGCACGCCGCGAACTGTTGAGAGTTCTCGACGGGATCCCGGACGGTACCCAGTTCAACATCATCGCATTTGAGAGCACTTTTACCCCCTGGCGACCGGGTCTCGTCGAGATGGAGGATGAGATTCGCTCCGATGCGATGGACTACGTAAGATCGCTGGGGCCTCGAGGGATGACCAATGTCTATGACACCTTGGTTTCTGCTCTCGATGACCCGGAAGTCAACACCATCTACTTTCTCAGTGACGGATCTCCCACGATGGGAAAAATAGTTGAGCCTGGTGGGATTCTGGCCGCGATTCGTGCCCGCAATCAGCAGCGCAAAGTCAAGATCCACACCATTGGATTCCATCTGGATCCTGCCGCATCCCAATTGATGAGATTGCTGGCCGAGGAGAATCACGGAACCTTCGTCGAGCGTTGATGCAGTGGTGCAGCGCTGGTCTAGAAGTAGATCTCGCTGCGACTCTTCTCATAACGAGCGGCGAAGACGAGGGTGATCAGGAACAACAGAATGGTGCCGCCCAGAAGCGAGTAGTTCAGCGCCGGACCGAGTTCTGCGGGTGAACCAGCAGAGTTCAACTGCATCATGTAGAAGAGTCCGATCAAGACGAACAATACACCTGGAACGGAAGCGGCGATGAGCGCCTTCTGTTCACTCGCTTTTGCCATCGAGATGCGCGCGACCTCTCCAGAGTCTGGCACCTGTCCGCTGTGCATGCAGACAGGACAGTTTGCAGATGTGCTGGAGGTGTTTTGCATGAACAGGAAGTCGGAGTAGCACTCGCTACAGACCACCGGAATGCCACCAGAAGTGGGCGCCGCTTGGACTAACTTGGGAGTGTTCTTCTTACTGGATCCGCCGCGTCTATTTTTTCGTGCGGCGGGTTTACTGCGCTTGGCCATCGGATCCTCTCGTGTTCGTTCAGGAATC
>JABHOG010000084.1 GCA_018694835.1 Planctomycetota bacterium
GTCGCCGCCTGGGCAGGTGTCCTCCGAATCACAGCTTCCATCGCCGTCACTGTCGCCAGCCGCATCGAGAGGGCAACTGTCGCAGAAGTCTGGGGTGCCATCCTGGTCGCTATCGATGTTGTCGTCACCACCGGGGCAAGTGTCGACATCACCACACACGCCATCTCCGTCGGCATCGTTGGCGGAGTCAAACGGACAGGTGTCGACATCTGCGCACAGGCCATCGCCATCGGCATCGTTGTCAGAATCGAGGGGGCAGGTGTCCACGTTGGCACACAGCCCATCACCGTCGGCGTCGTTTGCCGAGTCGAGGGGGCAGCTGTCGCAGAAGTCTGGAGTTCCATCCTGGTCGCTATCGATGTTGTCATCGCCACCGGCACAGATGTCCGCGGTATCACAGACACCATCTCCATCGCTGTCTCCGCTGGAGTCCACTGGACATGGGTCGCAGAAGTCGGGAGTTCCATCCTGATCGGTATCGACATTGTCGTCACCGCCGGGACAAATATCTACATTCCCGCACACTCCATCGCCATCCGCATCGTTTTCAGAATCGAGGGGGCAACTATCAACGTTGCCACAGATTCCGTCGCCGTCTGCATCATTGTCGGCATCGAGGGGACAGGCGTCCACATCACCACATATCCCGTCACCATCGGCATCGTTGTCGGCATCAAGGGGGCAGAGATCGTCGTTGCCACACAGCCCGTCACCGTCGGCATCGTTATCAGCATCCAGCGGACAGCTGTCGCAGAAGTCGGGAGTCCCATCCAGGTCGCTATCGATATTGTCGTCGCCACCTGGGCAGGTGTCCTCCGAATCACAGCTGCCATCACCGTCGCTGTCGCCAGCCGCATCGAGGGGGCAACTGTCGCAGAAGTCTGGGGTGCCATCGAGATCGGTGTCGACGTTGTCGTCACCTCCGGGGCAACTGTCGACATCACCACACACACCATCGCCGTCGGCATCGTTGGCGGAGTCAAACGGACAGGTGTCCACATCTGCACACAGGCCATCTCCATCGACATCGTTGTCGGCGTCTAGAGGACAGCTGTCTACATCGCCGCAGATTCCATCTCCGTCAGCATCGTTGCTGGCATCCAAAGGACAGCTGTCTGCATCGCCGCAGATTCCGTCGCCGTCTGCATCATTGTCGGTATCCAGCGGGCAAATGTCGACGTCACCACAGATTCCATCACCATCGACATCGTTATTTGCATCCAGAGGACAGCTGTCCACATCACCACAGATTCCATCGCCGTCTGCATCATTGTCGGCATCCAGTGGGCAAACGTCGATGTCGCCACAGATTCCATCTCCATCGGCATCATTGCCGGCATCCAGCGGACAACCATCTACGTCACCACAGATGCCATCGCCATCCAGATCGTTATCTGCATCCAGGGGACAGGAATCGACGTTGGCACACAGCCCGTCACCGTCCGCGTCGTTATCAGCATCCAGCGGACAACTATCACAGAAATCCGCTGTTCCGTCCTGGTCGGTATCGATGTTGTCATCGCCACCAGGGCAGGTATCGACATCACCGCAGACTCCATCGCCATCGGCATCGTTGGCAGAATCGAGAGGGCAAGGGTCCACATCGCCGCAGATACCATCGCCATCGGCATCATTGGCCGAATCGAGGGGGCAAGGGTCCACATCGCCGCAGATACCATCACCGTCAGCATCATTTGCAGGATCGAGGGGGCAACTATCAACGTTGCCGCAGATTCCGTCGCCATCTGCATCATTGTTGGCATCGAGAGGACAGGCGTCCACATTGGCACACAGCCCATCGCCGTCGGCATCATCGGCCGCGTCCAGGGGGCAACTATCACAAAAATCCGGGATCAAATCTCCGTCGGAATCGATCGAGTCGTTTCCTCCTGCGCAGATATCTTCACTATCGCAAATTCCGTCGCCATCACTGTCATCAAGGAGGTCGTTCGGGCAGGCATCGCAAAAGTCTGGAATACCATCCAGGTCGCTATCGATGAAATCGTTGCCTCCAGAACACACGTCCTGGCTATCACACACTCCGTCTCCATCGCTGTCGTCGTTCACATCAACAGGGCATGGATCACAAACATTGATCACGCCATCGCCGTCGCCATCGGGCTCACATGCATCGTGGATGCCGTTGTTGTTGCAATCATTGAGAGCGGCAGAGCAATCGTCAGGAACTCCGTCAGAGTTGCAGTCGGTGCTGGTTCCGTTGGCGATGTCAGTGTCGTCAGGAATCCCATTCGCATTACAATCTGGAGCATTGTTGGTCACGGTGATCGACCCACTCACCCCTGAGAAGTTGGTGGGACTGTTCAGCCCAGCAATTCCGTCCTGATTGATGGACAGGGTGCCATTTGTAGGTAACGCACCGAAGGCGATCTCCGGTCCTGCAGACATGATGATCAGATCCCCCGACAGCTGCATGAAGTTCGATGGCATGATGTAATCGGGAGCCGGTGCGCCAGGAAGCGCAGCATAAGCCGCTGTTCCCACCAGAAAACGCGTATTTGCCGTCAAGCTGGATGGAAGGTCGAACTGGAAGAAGACCAGCTGACCTGCCCCGTTCTCGAGATTCTCTACTCCGAGAAACTGTTCATCGTCACTATCATTGAAAAACTCGATGAACTGAATGGTCCCATCCGCACTGGAGAAGACCTCCGAAAACAGCCAATTGTGGGCGTCTGCTTGAACCACCGCAGGAACAGCGAAAGCCAACAGCGCCGACAGGGCGGAAACTCGTATCAGAAAAATGAGTGATTTCATACAATTGTGATAATCCATGCTCCAACTCCTTCGTGAATGACGTGTCATAGATGAATCGGAGACTTCCAATAAGTGCTTCTGTTTCAAAGCCCTCAATGGACACGCCGCGTCAGTTGCTCCCCTGATCAAAAACTATGGTTTGATCCTTCAAGATTCCCGGTTTGCATGGAAGAAGTCAAGAAACGGAATGCTTCAAGTTACAGCCCGGCTTCGGTTTAGCGGTTCAATGAGTTCGGT
The DNA here is from genome assembly GCA_018694835.1 of Planctomycetota bacterium. GTDB lineage: Bacteria > Planctomycetota > UBA8108 > UBA1146 > UBA1146 > QNYK01. The sequence continues at coordinate 3,010 of JABHOG010000084.1, forward strand.
CCGTCACTAATGTCATATTGGATCGTCTCCATACAGTTCCCTGGCAAGACTCCAGCAATCCATGATCACTCCATCGAGATCACTGACCGGTCTCGTTGATCCTGTTCCTTCAGCAAGATAACCTCTTCGTGCTGACCAGTTTTCTGCTGAAAGAAGGTTCGATGATCATTGGTGGAAAATGGAATGGGGGTACCGACGGAGTTCTATTACTGGAGCTCGAAGCAGGCATCATCGAAGTCGATCGCCCTGGTGACCTGGTCTCCAGGATGATGCAAGAAGAGTGCGAGGATCCACTACAGGCCTCTTTGTTGATGTATGGATATTGCCTGGCGACTCAAGGAATGAAGCTTCCCCACCTGGTCAGATCGGTACTGAGGAAAACCGGCCCTTTCGTCAGGAGTGTTTCGATGGATTCGATGCCTCTCTACCGAGCCGTGGATCATTTCGACAGGTTTATTGGAGACTGCCTCGAGGAAGGTGACGATTTGTGTGGCCTGATCCTGGAAGAGGTCAACCGCTACCACCAGCAGAGTTTTTCCAGGAGCACCGATTGAGTTTGGAAGCGTTGCTTTGGCAGACGGCTGGCACTTCTCTCATGGAACACCCCTCGACACGGCCCTCATTCCAGGTTGCGATGTGATCATGACAAAGGAAAAAGAACCAACTCAATACCCGGCCAATATTGATCCAAAGTCGACATTGCCCACTACGCCAAGCACCGCTCCCGAAAACCGCTGCGGAGGCCTTTCCGCAAGCCAGGCCGCGACCCTGTTTCTCGCCCTCTTCTCGGTGATCTTACTGACCGATCTCTGGTCAAAAACGGCCGCCTTTGAATACCTTGGAAGCGAAGTTTACTACAATTCGGATGGCCTTCCGTATCTGCTTCAAACTTCAATTCGAGAGGTCTTTCCAGGATTTGGACTGGAAGCTTCGCTGAATCTTGGCGCCTTCAACGGCTGGTTTTCAGGAATGACCATCTTGTTGATCAGCATCTCTGCTCTCTCCGTGCCGATCTGTTTCGTCGTGTCTCTTCGTATGAAACCTCGTGCTCCCTGGATGGTTACCTCCCTCGCCTTGATCGGTTCCGGCGCTGCGGGAAACCTATACGATCGATCTGTTATCGGCGGGGTGAGGGATTTCATCCGCTGGTCGATCCACCTCGGAGAGACCGAATACGTCTGGCCCAATTTCAACATTGCAGACAGTGCCATCGTTTGTGGGGTCGCCATCATCTTGATTCGAGAGTTGATCCTGATGAAAAGAGCTGCAAATACCAGTCGTGGATGAACCACATGAATCCATCACCTCCAACATCGCAGTGGGTGCTCCAGTGGTCAGTGTTTCGAGATAACCCTGCATCTCCGGAGTCAAGACGGTTCCGGCGCTAGCAGTGGTGACCCGTTCCCACTGGCCAAATCGTCGCAAGAGCATGCTCTCTCTCACCTACAACATCTTCGCTCAGGGACAGAGGGAAGATGAGCAATCCAGGGCTCCAACGGTAGGATCGACGCCACAAGAACCAGTGGGTTCAGGGATCGGGTTTCCGGAACCAAACAAAGCCTGCAACAAGGCTATAGCATCGGCAATATCGAGCGTCTCATCGTCATTGATATCACCCGACAGTTGACAATTAAGGACTCCATTTGAGAAGAGGAACTGCAAGATCGTCACTGCATCAGCAATATTGACCTGCCCATCGTCGCTCGAATCTCCTCTGAAAAAATTCGCACCCACAACACAAGGCGGCACCTCGGGAAGCGAAGCTGGATCTGCGGTCCATATCAGTTCCAACGCTTCTGCATCCTCACAATCGACATCCCCATCAGCATCGAAATCGAAGTAATAACCCCCGGCGTTGGCAAACAACGGTAAACCGGTCCCCGTGCCCGCCCCGGTAAAGTGCTCCTCAAAACAGATAAAGTCGTCAAGATCCACATCGCCATCCCCATCAGGATCCGCCGGTGCGGGATATGTCTCGATGGGTGCGCCAGGTGTTAGATCTAAACCCGCCAGATAAGAGTGCCCGAGCGCAAATCTCTGTGTTCGGAAGAGCAAATTTCCGGCCGGGATCGGGGTACCTTGAGTTCCGGGAACCCCTCCAAGCAATGGAACTTCATAACTCCAGACGGTCTCTCCGGCGGGTGTCACTTCGAACAATAGCCCCGTCGGCCCGTTACAAATGAGTGTGTTCCCATTCTCCAATCGGCGACCACTACTGATAAAAGTAGCCAAAAAGTTGGTGGGCTCCGGGTCACTATAGCTCCAGAGCGGACCCGCAGGGCCATAAACGGAACCGAGCGACAGTTCATATCCTCCCGTAGCATCCACTGGAGTTTCTATCTCGAGGACTTCTGAAAAATCGGGGACAGGTCGACCAACACCGTTATTGAAGATGGTGAGGTTTCCTTCTCCGGGGAAACCCGCGGGGATCCACTCCACACAGTGCTGGCCAAACAACTGCTGATCGGCTGAAGTTCCGCGGTCATAGTTTTGCGGATTTCCCCAACGATAGAGTAAATCTCCACCTTTTCCCTGGGCACCTCCGTCATGTCCGGCGGATTCGGAACTTGTCGTACTGTGGTCAATCACCCAGAATTCATGGATAGCCCGGAGACTGATCACAACCTGATCCAATTCCGCACTGTAATCGATCGAATTGCCATGGAGCCAATCAGCGCCCAACGAGGCTAATGGATTGATGTTGATCAACTCGGGATGATCTGCCACAACACCGAAATTGGGTAAAGCCGGATCAAAGTCCTGGATCAGATGGTCCCAGGCATGCCATTCCCAGACTATCTCACCCGAGTTCGGGCCGGTCTGCGCGACCTCCACAACATGCTCTGGCCAGAGCTGGTTGGCGCTCAACAATGCAGGATCTCGGCCCTGGGCAATCGCTTCGGCAGAGCTCTTCATCTCCCATGCCAGGATCAGCACGTTGCCAGAAGGCAACATCGCGACATCGTGGTGTTGCTGGACCGTGAGGGAAGAATACTGATACTCCCACAGCACCGTACTATTCCAATCCAACACCTGAAACAAACCGCCCCACCCACCAGCATTCATATCTTGTGGAGTACTGAGTACTTTTCCGCAGCGAAGAAGACGTCCCCCATCCAGCAAATAAACCGAAGCCCCAGGAGCGTAGTCGCTCTGCCAGGTGTGGATAGTCCGCCCCGCATTGTCGATCAGATAGGTCACCTCGTGACCAAAAGGTGCAGCCAGCGTATAACCCTCCATCGAAGCGGAGGTGCCACCCAACCAACCAATCACAGGATCCGCCGCCCAGCTTGCTGCAGAAATCGATATAGATACGAGCACCAGACAAACCGAGAGTGTGCGGAAAAAGTGGATTCTCATCATCAAGTGACTCTATTTCGTTCCTCTGCAGTCCTGAAATAACACAATGCGACGAAGTCGTTATTGTCGCATCTCAAATTGAATTTACACCTGGCTAATTATAAAAAGCGAGGGCTGGGCGGCGTTTAACAGCCCAATCCTCGCTCTCCAGATGACCAGCTAACGGTATTCAATTACAGGAGTTGTACTCCTGACAGCCAGTACTAGATGGGGACAGAAAAACCACTCACTCCCGGCCCGGATCGATGATCAAGGTCCCAGCCATGTCTCGATGGAGCGAAGCACCTTCCGGCAACCACAGTGTTGTGGTGCTAGAAATCACCAGCGCAGGACCAATTACCGATGAGCCATCGACGATGGATCCATGGTAGATCTGTTGAACCTGTTGCTGACGCCCCGAAGCATCGAGGACCACTTGACGAGAAGAAGGGGGGCCCTCGAGTTCCCCTGGAACCGTCGAGATTCCCGAAGATGGGAGTGTCGCTGCCACCCGGACCGCGACCGCCTCGACCTGGCGGTCCAACATCTGGTAGCCAAATCGTTGCTGATAGATCTCTCGAAACTCTCGCTCCGGATCATCTCCAGGATGAAACTCCAGATCGTGAGATTGGCCCTGATGGCGACCCCGTAAAGTGGTCTCGATGGTCGCAGACTCCCCATCTCCTCCGCCACTGGTAATCAACTGTCGTGCTTGCTCGGCCAGCTGCTTTTCGATCCTGGGGAGATCCCTGGCAAAAGTGGAATTGACGGGCCGCAGGATCACCTGCTCCCGTTCCTCGCTCCAGGGTGCCTCGAGCATCCCGATGGCACTGAGAACCCCTGCCGCGGCAGGCAAACGAATCTCACCCACTCCACAACTGCGAGCCAGCGCCACCGCATGGAGACCACCCGCACCTCCAAAACACACCATCGACATCCCTCGCGGATCGACTCCGCGCTCCTGGCTCACTTTTCGTAACGCTCGTTCCATCTCTGCATTCACCACATCGAGAATGCCCACCGCAGCAGCCTCGACCGTGAGACCTAGACGGGTTGCGATGCCGCTCACCGCTCCCTGTGCCGCGGCTCGATCCAGAGAAAGGGTGCCTCCCAGCTTCAGATCGGATGGAAGGCGGCCCAGAACGACATTGGCGTCGGTAACGGTGGCACCTGTTCCTCCCCGGCGATAAGCCGCCGGTCCAGGATCGGAACCCGCACTTCGCGGTCCCACCCTCAGTGCGCCACCGGCATCGATCCAGGCTAGCGACCCGCCGCCAGCTCCAACCGTATGCACTTCAAGGAGTGGGATCGCCAGGGGTATTCCACCGACACTGAATCGGTGATTTCTCGCAGCACCACGACCCGCTTCGACCAGGGCCACATCGGTGCTGGTCCCACCCATGTCAAAGGAGAGCGCCGTGGTTTCGCCCCCTCGAGTCGCCGCAGCGATCACTCCACCTGCGGGCCCGGAGAGGACGGTCCTTGCAGCCCGACGGGAGAGTCGTTGCCAGGGAACCGCCGAACCACATGAATCCATCACCTTCAACATCGCAGGGGTCACTCCGGTGGCCAGTGATTCGAGGTATCCCTGCATCACCGGAGTCAGGACTGCTCCGGCGCTGGCCGTGGTGAAGCGTTCCCACTCTCTCGGCTCTGCGGCCACTTCTCCAGACAGGATCACCGGCAGACCAGTACTGGCCAGATGGTCCGAGATTCGTCTCTCGTGGTCCAGGTTCTCGGTACTGTGCAGAAGTCCCACGGCAACCGCCTCGTAGGCGCCGTCACGGATCCAGTCGAGCAGGCGGTCCAGCTCACCTTCATCGAGATCTGCAATGACCTCGCCACCAGCAGCGATCCTTCCCGAAACACCAAAACGATCCTCACGCGGAATCAATGGCGAAACCGGTGCCGGTTGAAGGTCATGGAGATCAGGCCTGTTCTGGCGCCCGATATCGAGCAGATCTTCGAAGCCGCTCTGGGTGACCAATGCAGCCCTGGCAAACTTTCGCTCGAGCAGCGCATTGGTCGCGACGGTCGATCCGTGAACCACCTCATCTGGAGAATACTCCCGCAAGACCCGTAAGATCGCCCGCGCAGGATCCGCTGGCGTCGATGGCACCTTGATCACCTCGACGCCATCGCCGGAATCGATGATGAAATCGGTAAAGGTTCCGCCACTATCGACACCAATTCGCAACTTGCTCACCCGCCCTTGCAACAAACATGCTCCCCCGGCAAAATGGAGTGGGAAAGAGAATCTGTGACATCACCCACTACGAAATACCCAACCCTGGCCGCTGGCTACCATTGTGCATCGACTGGCCAGTCGATGCTTGCGATGCTCATGTTGCTGACCGCTGCACTGCTGGTCACCGTCGGTGGTTGCCAGAATCCCCCCTCTCGTATTCACACTCCAGAGTCCTCAATTGCGCCCGAGGCAAGAATACAATGGGATCTGGCCCGTACCGCCTGGCTGCTCGATGATGTTGCGGCAGCACAGTCCGCCTTCTCGCGCTTCGCAGAATCGAACCCACACGATCCCCGCAGCGGCGAGGCTCTCCTGACAGCGGGAATCTGTGCCCAGCGAAGAGGTCGAAAAGAGGAGGCGGATGGCTTGTTGAGGGAAGCCCAATCACGTGGCGGTGCAGTCGCCGCTCGTGCATTACTTCAGCGTGGATACCTGTTGCTTTCCGAACAGCCAGGACGCGCCGTTTCATGTTTCGCAGAGGCCGCCGAAAGGGCGCTCGATCCGGAAACCCGCGCCGAAGGTTGGTTGCAGCATGGCCAAGCTCTGCAAAAAGCTGGACGGTTTGAACAGGCTGGCCTTCCTCTGAGTCGCTGCGCAGACCAGAAAGCCGCTCCAGGACTGGCGGCTCGCGCAAAACTATTGCTCCAGCTCGACCCCTGGTTCACCGTACAAGTCGGCGCATTTCTCGATCGCTCCAACGCGCAACGACAACTTCGAAGGCTGGAGAGTGCTGGCCTACCCGCCGAGCACCGGATGCCGGGCCGACGCGGATCCCCACTCCATCACGTGTTATCAGGCAGATTTGACCGAAGAGATGCTGCGATCCGACACTCGATGCGGATCCAGCAAGTACTGGGAACTGAAGATGTGAAGGTGATCCCCTAGATGAACCAACGACACTCCTCCAGCGGATTTGCTTTCATCGTACTTCTGCTACTGATCTTGTTGGTCGTTGCCGGGTTTTTCTTCTTCAAGATGGCAGCTCCTGTCCCCAACATCCCTTTGACGGGAAACCCTGGTTCCTTGACGGGAAACTCTGGTTCCCTCACCAATCCATCCAATCCCACTCCACAGCTAACCGTAGAAGTGCTGGCGGAGCCTCGAACGGTATGGGCTGGTTTCATCACGGATGCCCTGGGGAAACCCATCGCCGGCGCTTCGGTGTCTCACCTGGGAAACAACCCGTCACCGGCCTCGACTCTCTCCGACGACAACGGCCACTTCAGGCTGATCCTCATCGCAGACACCGCTCCTCAGGTTTCCATCGAGGCGCAAGGGTACTTCCAGGTTCAAGTGTTGTTGAGTGGTGATTCCAGTGCGACCTACACCCTTTTCCGCGGTGGCGTGCTCGAGGGAACCGTACTGGGGCACAAGTTCTACCTCACCACCGAAGAACCTCCTGCGCCGGCTCCCATTGCTGGTGCCGTGGTCGAGGTCGCCGCTTCATCA
>JABHOG010000085.1 GCA_018694835.1 Planctomycetota bacterium
AGAGAGAAACAGATCAACGATCGAAACATCGAGGACTCCTCGCTGCGGGTATCGGGCGGGCTGGATGCGAAACAGGCGCGACTCCGATGGGGAGTCACGCCTGTATCATGTTTCATCGTAACCGAACAGGCAAGGGGAGCCTGCAAGATGTGTCTGCAGTGGCGGCTAGTTGCGCGGCATCAGCGGACACGCCACCTGCGGACGCTTGCGCATGAAGACGAAGTCCTCGAGGGTCTGGTTCTTGTTGTGACAGACGAGGCAGGCGGTCTCCTTGACTGTTGGCCACTGGTGGTTGACCGGATCACGCGGGTGATTGGGATTGAGACCGTGGCAATTTTCGCACTGCACATTCTTGTACGGTTCGGCATCTTTCGGCGCGATGAACGCCTGGCCGTATCCGAGCACATGACAGGCGATGCAATCCTGGCGCCACTGGTCGCCGGTCTCCTCGAGACTGGCGAAGGCGGTGGCGTGTTTGGTTTTCTGCCAGAATTCGGTTTGCTCGACATGACACACCGAGCAGGTCGCCGATGTCAGGTACTTGGCCTTGTCGTGTAACGGCGGCAACTTTGCGATGTCGAGGAACTCGGCATTTTTGCGAAACGCATCGACCATCGCAACGATCTCGGGGTCTTCCAGCAGGTGCGGCTCCATCGAGGCGCGCTCGTACCAGTAAGTCGAGCGTCCCGCCGGAGGAGCCTCGTCGTAGGAGAGGGAGACCATCGGGCCACCGCCGTCGATCCAGTCGATGTCGATGGTGCCGAGGCGCGCGCCCTGGCTATCGGTGCGCGCCAGTAGCGTGTTGTTGATCGTCTCGAGGCTGTCCTCTTCATCGATCCAGATCTTGTGGTTGCCCAGTTCGATCATCGGATCGAGCATCAAGTCGATGCCATCGACCTCGGCGGCGAGCTGACGATTGGTTTCGAGGTGGTTGGCCGACAGCAGGATCACCATGTCGCACTGTTCACGCAGCTGGGGAACCAGCTTCTTGGCGGTTTCTAATGCATCGAGCAGCGCCAGCGGGCGCTCGGGATTGGCCTTCTCGAGAAAGTAAGAGGGGATGGTGTCGATGGTCAAACCGAGGATACCGATCTTCATTCCAGCCGATTCGATGATGGTGGAGGGGGGGAAGATCGGTTGTTGATCATCGGCATAGACCAGGTTTGCCGACAGCAGCGGGAACTTGGCTTGCTTCTGGAATTCGAGCAGTGCCGGTAGACCCAGCGTCAGGTCGTGGTGGCCGACCAGCATCGCCTGGTAACCCATGCGATTGTACGACTCGATGATCAGTTTTGCCTTGGACTTCAACTGCTGCTGTGCGAAGTCCTTCTTCTTGCCATCGTCGGTGCCAAAGAGGGTGTTGCCGCCATCGATCAGCAGCAGGTTCTCATGATGGAAACGAGTTTGATCGATGTAGGCCGAACGACGGGTGATGGATCCCTGTCGCACCTTCTTGCGCTTGCAGCCGCAGACATCGATGTAGCCGACGTTGTTGATGGAGAAGACCAGGAACAGATCGTGTTCACCGCTCTTCGCCGAATCATCGGTGGCGGCAGCGGCGGGCGCTGCGGCGCTGTCATCTTGCGACAGCGACCGGTTCGAGTTCGATCCGGGTTGAGCGCTGGCCTCGGGGCGCTGGTCGACCAGTGCCGGGTAGACCATCATCAGCAGGATGGCCACGGTGATGATCTGGGGGAGCGATCTTTTCATGGTGGGCAACTTTCCTTCACTTCTCATCAGTGTTTCTCATCAGTGGCTCTCTTCAGTGGTGGACAGGCGATCCGGGGCATCGCTTGCACCGGGTCGAAGGGCACCTTGGTCTCACTGGGATTATGACATGCCCAGCAATTGTTGTCCTGCACCGCTGGCCAGGGGAACGCCTGCGGCTGGCTCGGATGTCGTGGATTCTGGCCGTGACAGCTCTCGCACTGGACATCTTTCCAGCGTCCCGGCTGGTGGGCATCGACGAAGGTTTCGCCATATCCGGTGACATGGCACGGCATGCAGTCGTAGCGGAACTGATCGCCGGAGGCCTCGAGAGTGGCGTAGGCGCGTCCGTGAGCGGTTTTCTTCCAGAATGCGGTCTGTTGCGGATGGCACACGGCACAGGTGACCGATCCGAGGAATTGAGAAGATGGCTTGAAGGTCATCTTCTGTTCATCGATGGGGGTCTTGTAGCGGGTCGTGGCGAGAAAATCCTGGACGATCTTCTCCATCGCCGGGTGACGACCGATGTGGGGCGCCAGTGCCACCGTCGAGAGATCGGCGATGTTGGAGCCGGCAGGGGCGTCTTCATCCCAGATGCTGACCCACGGCTGGCCACTCTCGCGCAACCACAGATCTGCCCGGGACAGTTCCGATCCCTGACCACTCGGCTTCAGCAGTACCGTGCCCTGATGCAGGGTGGTCTTGATCTTGTCGTTGATCCAGGTGTTCTCGGAGCCGTTGCTGGAGTTGGGCTCCACCACCACATCGACACCGGGCACCTCGGCGGCGAGGCGATCGACATCGGCGCGGTTGATGTGGCCGAGAACCACGCACAGGTCGACCTCGTCACGGTGTGCCTCGAGTTCGGCGAGGATCGCCGGGTATGGATCGGAGAAGGTTGCTCCGGCGCAGTGCTTGTTGATGAAGCGTTGCGGTGGCACCCTCATCGCCCCGACGATCAGCACCTTGCGTCCCTGGCTGGTGACGATGGTCGAGGCGGCGAAGGGGGACTGACCGGTGGCATCCTTCAGGTTGGCGCACAGCAGTGGAAACTTCATCCGCTGCTCGAACTGCACCAATTGATCGAGTCCGAGGGCCAGATCATGTTCTCCGACCGCCGCAGCGAAGGTGCCAAAGAGGTTGTAGGCATCGATCAGCAGCAGCGCCTTCTGATGCATCTGTTGCTGGAGTAGCGGATTCGGGTGCAGTCGACCGAGCGAGAAGAGCCAGTCGCCGCCATCGACCAGCAACGGTTGGATCCCGTCTGACTTCAACGAGTTGAGATAGGTCATCCGTCTCGACAAACTGCCGAGCTTGATCTTGCGCTTGGGTCAGCCGCACGGTTCGATGTAGCCGTAGTTGTGGACCGAGGCGAGCAGCAGGAATGGCTTCTCTTCCTCGTCTTCGGTCTGCGCTGGATCGGTCTGCGATGAATCGGACTGCGATGGATCGGACTGCGCTGAATCGGACTGCGCTGAATACGGATTCACCGCGTGCGCTTTCGCCGGGGTGGCGGGGAGCGCTGGCTGCAGCAGGGGTGCGATCAGCAACGGTGCGCAGATCATCAGAATTAGCGGAAACTTCAACATCACTCCTTCGTCCCGATCAGGGACAAACTTCCAGGCAGGGTAGCGCCTCGTCAGATCCACGGGGGTAAAGGAGCGTCGCTTGTTGGTCGGAACTGGTCGCCAACTGAGCCAGCGCCAGCACTGAATCCTCGATGGTGACCGAGCCGTTGTTATCGAAATCGGCGGCCGCCAGGCAACTGGGCTGGGGTCCATCCTTGCCGAGCCAGTCGACCAGTTCGTGGAAGTCGGCCATGTCGAGATCTCCATCGGAGTCGACATCGCCGCGCACCAGGATCATCGAGGCGGTGACCGGAGCTTCCAGCAGCGGAACGGTGGTCGGTGTCGGTAGGATGTCGGAGAGGAGCAGTACTGCGACCAGCAGTGCTGCTGCACTGCTCCACCAGCGCCCGAAGGGGAGCGTGGTCGGTGAAGAGCCACCAGCGTCGGCGGGTTTGCTCGATCGATTGGCCGTCGCGCGGATCTGTTCGAGGGTCACTTGCGACAGTGCCGCAACCTGGTCGGGACCGACGCCGGTCATCGTCTCGATGGTCAGCAATAGTTCATCGCTCAACTGGTCATGGACCGTACGGCAGCCGTGACAGCTGTTCAGATGGGAGGCGATTCGCTGCTCTTCCAGCGGACCCGACTCGCCGTCGAGAAATCGCGGAAGAACGTTCCGCACACCATCACAATTATCGAGTGAAATCATCGGGCGATCGTTCATGCGCTGCCCCCTTTCGCGGATTCGGAGCGCTTCAGCTCCTTGCGTAACGCCGCGCGAGCACGACGCATCAGGTAATCTACCTGGTGAAAGGACATGCCGAGGCGCTCGCCGATCTCCTCGTAGGAGTGGCCCTCGATGTACTTCCATTGCAGCGCCAGTCTCATCTCATCGGGAAGGCGATGGACCAGTTCGTCCGTTTCGAACGAGGTCGATTCCTTCGAACGGTGCTGGGCCCGGGCCAGCAGTTCGGAGCGTGCTTCCTGGAGCACCACTCGCTTGCGTTGCTTCTGCTGGATCCACCGATGGGCACGATTCTGAACCAATCGGGAGAGCCATCCGATGAAGGCGCGTGGCTCTCTCAGCGAGGGGAGAGAGCGCCAGATGTGAAGGAGGGCATCCTGGGCGACGTCGTCTGCATCATCTCGACCCACCTTGCGACGAGAGAGTCCCAGCACCAGCCCGCCGAAGCGTTCGATCAGCACGGCGAAGGCGGCCTCGTCGCCGCTGGCGGCGCGCCTCACCAGGTCGACATCTTCGAGCTGAGAAAGAGACTGCGGAGAATCCGCTGCCGCCTTCTCGGGTCGATCGTCAGGAGCTGGGCACATGCTGGATCTCCGCAAAAGGTAGGGGCAGTCGAGGGGCTAGTGACCTCGATCACAGACGGGGCGCTTGGTCCGCATTCGGGCCAGGATCACCTTCCTGAGCAGTATAACATGTAGCCGGGACCGTCCCGGATCACTCCTTGCTGCTCTGGAGTGAAAGTCGCCTGCTGGAGGGCCGATTCGGAAACCAAATACCTCAGATGGAGCGAATCTGGCGGAATGCTTCGATGGCCCGCTGGAGCCCCTCATCGTCGATCTGGCGGTGCAGAACCGCTCGCAGGCCGCGTTCGCCGATGGCCAGCACCCGTACTCCGAGCGCCTCCAGATCCGCCTCCATCTGCTGGTATCCGGCGCTATCGATCTGGTCGAAGGCAACGAACAGGATGTTGGACTGCGGTGGGTTGGGCTCGATGCGGGCGCCCGGTAGCAGCGCCAACTGTTCGGCGAGTTGCTGGCAGCGGCGATGGTCTTCGGCGAGGCGATCGATCCCCTGGGAAAGGGCGACCCGTCCCGGTGCCGCCAGCACTCCGACCTGGCGCATACCGCCGCCGAGCAACTTGCGCAGCCGTCTGCCCTCGGCGATCTGCTCGGCGGATCCGCATAGCAATGAACCGACCGGACAGGACAGCCCCTTCGAAAGACAGAAGGAGACGCTGTCAAACTCTGCTGCCAGTTGAGCCGCCGGGATGCCGAGCGCCACCTCGGCGTGAAACAAGCGAGCCCCATCGAGATGCATCTTCAATCGGTGCTCGCGGGCGGCCTGTGCTACCGGTGCAATTTGCTCCGGTGTGATCACCCGTCCACCACACATGTTGTGAGTGTTTTCGAGACAGATCAGTGAGGTGTGTGGCTGGTGCGGATCGTCGGGGCGGATCGAGGATGCGATGGCATCGGCATCGAGACAGCCCGCGACGGACGGTAGTGGATGGGGGTGGACTCCCCACAATCGTGACGACCCTCCCGCCTCGTACAGGTAGATGTGACTGTCTTCCATCAGGAGCATCTCATCGCCGGGTCGAGTCAGGGTGCCGATGGCGATGGAGTTGGCCATGGTGCCGGTCGGGACAAAGAGCGCCGCTTCCTTGCCGAGGCGCTCGGCACTCTCCTGTTCGAGCTGGTTGACGGTGGGATCGTCGCCAAACACATCGTCGCCGAGGGGAGCCTCGACCATCTGCTGGTACATCTGCTCGGTCGGGTGGGTGACGGTGTCCGATCTCAGGTCGACGCGCTGCATCAGTCCTCCAGGGTCGTGTGAAATTGAAGTCTCAGTGGCGAGATGACACCATGAAATCTCCCTCAACGGTAGTGTTCCTCGATGTGTCATCGATGTGTCCTCGAAGCGTCATCGGCGACTTGGGCTTGTACAGTGGCCGCTGGCAGGAGACCCTGCAGCGCCGCGGTGGCTGTCGCCGCCGTTGACTGGTAGAGCGAGGAGGATCTCGATGGAGATGGATGACAAGGTTTGCATCTGTTTCGGGGTTTCGCGCCGCAAACTGGTCAACTTCACTCGCCAGACCCAGCCGAGTCGACCATCGCAACTGTCGAACTGCTTCGGTGCCGGCACCGGCTGTGGCTGGTGCATTCCTTTTCTGATGAGGATTCATGCCGAAGGGGTGGCATCGCAGGGGGGGGATTCGCCGTCATCGCAGGATGCAGCGAATCCGCTCGAGATCAGCGCCGAGGAGTACCAGCAGCTGCGATCCAGTTATCGCCAGCAGGTCAACGCCGGCGAGATGCCGAAGAATAGCCATGGCAGTGGTGGGAGCCTCGACGGCGACGCAGGGGAGGATGACTCTGCGGCGGATGATTCTGCGGCGGATGATTCTGCGGCCGCAGAAGGCGAAGATGGGCCGCGACAGGATGGCCGGCGACAAGATGGTCGGCGAGATGTTGGCGAGATCGACGACGACGCCTTCGCCTAGCGGGTTGGTCAAGAGTCGGTCAGGAGTCGGAGAGGGTATCCAGTTTGCGGCCGATGGCATCGATCTGAATGCGCAATTCGACGATCCGTTTGGGATAGCGACTGCGGGTGGTGGTGCGGTCCATATTTTCGTCGCCCAGTTCGACATTCATCTTTTTCTCGAGCAGTTCCAGTTCGACCGTCAGTCCCTCACGCTCCGATTCCAGATCGGCGCGGACGCGGCTGTTCTGTTGGCGCTGCTGTGCTTTTTTCTTGCCGAAAAAACCGAAGATCAAGATCTGCCTCCTCGCAGGAGAAAATAACCAATCGAAGCGACTCATGAAAGACACCAGCGGGTTTGCACTCCTGAATGACTCGATCAGCGGGTCTTGCGGGCGGTCGAGATTCGATTCAGCTTCGACACCAATCGGCTCAGCACCGCCTGCAAATGAGTCCCTGGACAGCCCGTATCTCGCAGATCCTGGTGGCCATAGATTCGGTTGGAACCGATTCCGTGCACCGATGTCAGCGCCGAAAGGAGCGATCCGAGACTCTTGACCTGGGAGGAACTGGGTCGATCCTCGTCGAAGTTGCCGATCAGAGCGATGCCGATATTGCCTCGGTTGAGCGAGTTGTTGCCGGCGTGGGCTCCCTGGTACTTGAGCGGGCGCCCCTCCCAGATGCGGCCATCGGAACTGATCAGATAGTGGTAGCCGATATCTCCCCACTTGAGACTGCCGGTGCAGTAGTCCTGGATCCGTCGCAGGTAGGCCTTCGGTTCTCGAATTCCGAGTGCTGCGATGGCCGGTTGGTCTGCAGTGTGATGGATCGTGATGCGGGTTGGTCGCGACATCGGCACCACCGAACTTGTTCTGACCGGCCGGGCGTTCCAGCTGTTTCTCTGGTGAATCTTGAGGCGTGGGTGGGTGGGTCGTTTCTGCACCGGAGGGACCACCGGCGGAGCAGGTGGCACGGCGACCACCGTCGGCGGCGCCGGTCGAGTGCGCTGCCAGATCGAGGAGTACTCGGGATAGGAATGATGGCCGGCGGCAGTGCGGTAGAGCGCTGGCACCGCATCTCCGAGTTGATCGAGGGTGCGGGTGATGAGAAAAGCAGCGCGCGATCGGTCGTCTGCTTCGAGCAGGGCTGGGTAAGCGGTCTCGAGTTGATTGAGCCCGCTATTGATCGCTCCCGAACGCAACTGCGCCTCACCGAGGTAGAGGCGAACCCGGGCATGTTGGGAGCCACTCGGAAGCAGTTTTCTCGCCACCCCGAGGTGGCGAATCGCCCCATCGAGATCCCCCTCGGCGATGGCACAACGACCCAGGCCGATGCGGGCCATGCCGCGCAAACTGAGCGGACGTTCGGGGCTCTCGAGGGAGGAGAAGATGTGACGGGCGCGGACGATTTCGCCCTGCTCGAGCGCACCTCTGGCCTCCAGCAGAGCTGCCGGTTGCGCTGTCGGAGTGCGTCGGGGAGGGGAGCCACCACAGCCACTCAGAAGCACCATGCAGGAAACGCTGATCAGCGCTGAGATGGCCAGAATCGGTCCGGAAACATGGTTCCCGAAGCGTCCGGATCGCCCTGGATGGGCACTTCTGTGCATCAATTCCACCAATTTTCCCCCTGCAAGCACTGGCTGGCCTCGACAGCATACCGGAACCGGCTTGCGGAACCAAATGGGATCGTCCTGGACTGAAGGTTAGGGATTTGTTAGGGTTCGAGTCCAACCGATCGAAAGCGAGTGGTACCGATGTCCTCCCCTGCAGAATCACGACCGGTCGACGCGTCGAAACCAACCCCGCGAAGGTCCCTGGATTCATCAGGTCTGGATTCATCAGGTCTGGTTTCATCAGGTCTGGCCCCGGTCCCGACCGAGATCCTGGCGGGGATCCGTTCACGCATCGCCGATCGCGACGAACTCGTGGCAATACACACCATCGAAGCTCGTGCGGCACAGGAGGCGACCGAGGTGCCACCGCTCGATCCACGACTGCTGGACCATCTGCAGTCGAAAGGAATCTGGCCCCTCTACAGTCATCAGGCGCAGGCGATCGATGCGGTGCTGAAGGGTGAGAACATCGTCGTCGCCTCCTCGACTGCCAGTGGCAAGACGCTGTGTAGCACCGTGCCGGTGATCGACACGATGCTGAAGGATCCCTCGGCTCATGCGCTATTTCTCTATCCGACCAAGGCATTGAGCCAGGATCAACACCGTCACTTGCGAGAACTGATCGATGGGGTCGGTGTGTCGCTCGAGACGGGAATCTACGATGGAGACACCGAGCCCGAGGTGCGGCGCAGGTTACGCCGATCGGGACGCATCATCTTGAGCAACCCAGACATGTTGCATGCATCCATCTTGCCCAACCATGGTGGTTGGGCGGCGCTCTTCTCGAACCTCCGTTACGTGGTCATCGACGAGGTCCACACCCTCCGTGGAATTTTTGGATCGCATGTTGCGAGCGTGATTCGCAGGCTCCGTCGCATCTGCCGTCATCACGGCTCCGATCCGCTCTTCATCGCAGCCAGTGCGACCATCGCCAACCCGGCAGAGCATGTCGAACGCCTGGTCGGCCAACCGGTGCGTATCATCGACGAGGATGGAGCCCCGCGGGGGCGCAAGCATGTGGCGCTGTGGAATCCTCCGCTGGTGAAGCGGCCGGATGGCACCCGGTCACGACGTGGACCCGCCTCGGTGGCGGTCCGTTTGCTACCCGAACTGGTGCGAAAAGGATTGCGAACCATCTGCTTCGCTCGAACTCGCAACGGAGTCGAGTTGATTCTGCGCTACATCCGCGAGCGAGCGCGAGGAGCGACCGATCGCCAGCAGGTCGCCGATCGGATCGACGCTTATCGTGGCGGTTACCTGCCGAGTGAAAGGCGCCGCATCGAATCGAAACTATTTGGTGGGGATCTCGGCGGAGTGGTGACGACCAATGCGCTGGAGGTGGGGATCGATGTCGGCGGACTCGATGGCTGTATCGTGGTCGGGTGGCCCGGCAGTGTCTGCTCTTTCCTGCAACAGGCGGGGCGCGCCGGACGTAGCCTCGGCGAGTCGCTGGTGTTTTTGATCGCCGGCCAGGATCCCATCGACCAGTGGTTCATCCGTCATCCGGAAACGCTGTTCGGGAGCAGCCCTGAGAATGCCGTCATCGAGACGGAGAACCCCTACATCACCGCGCGGCATCTGATCTGCGCCGCCTACGAATTGCCCATCTCGAGGGCAGACTCGGATCTGCTGGGAGAACAGGTCGAGGGGATGTGCACGGTGTTACAGGAGGAGAATCGACTGCGCGAGGAAGGGGGGCACTGGTACCTGAGTCGTGAGGAGTACCCTGCCGCGCAGGTGCGCTTGCGAACCGCCAGCGAGGAAAACTTCACCATCCTCGAGATCGGTCCCGATCGCATCATCGGAGAACTCGATTACGTGGCTGCAATGGTCAGTCTCTACGAGGGTGCCATCTACATCCATCGGACCGAGACCTTCGTCGTCGAACAGATGGATCACGTCAACTGCCTGGTCAAGATCCGTCGGACCGATACCGGTTATTACACACAAGCACTGACCCAGAAGCGGATCACGGTGGGCGAGGAATGGGCGACCAGGACAAGTCCTGGAGCGACATTGCGGCTCGCCGAGGTCGAGGTGCGTACCCGCGTCACTGGCTTCAAGAAGGTGCGCTTTCATTCGGTCGAAAACGTCGGGTATGGCGAGGTCGACCTGCCACCGCTCGAACTGGATACGGTTAGCCACGAGATCCAGCTGGAGCGGCAGACGGTTACCGCGTCGGAGAGATTTGGCAGTGGATTTCTACTCTCCTCGATGCACGGAGTGGCGCGGCTCTTTCGCGATTTGTTGGCACTGCGAGCGATGTGCGATCCCAACGATCTCGATCACCATGTCGATGACGATCGAATCCACATCTACGACCTTTATCCCGGAGGCATTGGATACTCGGAACTGGGCCATGAGAAGCATGAGCAGGTGCTGGAAGATGTGCTGGAAGCGGTGGTGAATTGCGACTGTGCTGCCGGCTGTCCCGCCTGTGTGTTACCCGGCTCATCGAGGGTCGCCTCGGTGCTGGATCAGGAACTGATGGAGTATCCCTATCCGAAGGAAGCGACACGGTGGCTGCTCCATCGATTGATCGGACGCGACGAGTACGTACCCGATCTGACCGGTGTGGCGGCACCCACATCTCCCCGGCCCGAATCACCTCCGGTGCTGCTCGATGAGCGCACCGAGCGAAAGGTTCGCAAGGTCGCACGGTGGACGATGCGAAGGGGGCGAAGTTGAAAGGGGACCGGTTGAATCGCCTGCGAAGATCTTTGAGGAAAAGCGCTCCACCCAGCGGTGCTCGGCCGGCGACGATGGTGGCCGATTACGATGGCATCGTCGATGGCCAGGTGGGCCGGCAGTGGATCGAGCAGACCCCGGATGATGTCATTTTTCTCGACCTGGAGACCACCGGCTTGCGAGCGGACCGTTCGCTCACTTCGCTGATCGGGATCCTCTATCGCCAACAGGACTCACTGCGCCTGGAGCAGTGGTACAGCGGTGATGCGGCAGCGGAGCGACGGCAGTTGGAGCGATTGCAGCGGCTGCTCGAGCGATTCAACCGGGTCGTGACCTATAACGGCAATGGATTTGATCTGCCCTTCCTCCGCTGCCGCTGGCGCTGGCACCAGCTGGCGGGGATCTCTGACGGTTGTGAGTCGTTGGACCTGCTGGTCGATGTTCGGCGCCGGTACCGCAAGGAGTGGCCCAATTGTCGCCTGACGACGGCGGAGGAACGATTACTGGGAATCCCTCGTTGCAGTGGCGATGTGCCCGGTAGCGAGGCTCCGTTGCGCTTTCAGGACATGAGAGAGGGGGCTCCGTTGTCGCTGATCGAGCCAGTTCTGCTGCATAATCGGCGAGATTTGATTTCGCTGGTGGGATTGAGAATCGAGTTGCTCAAGGTGACAATCGAATCCTGAGAGACCAGAAGTGGCTGTACCACCCTGGTCTCGACCGGGAGGTCTCATGCAAGACGATCTGGATTTTCCACTGAAGCCCATCGACCCTCCGGGGTTGGGGCCAGGTGATTTTCTCATCGCTACCCCTGCTCTTCGCGATCCCAACTTTCATCGCAGTGTCATCTTGCTCTGTGATCACGACGATGTCGGTTCCTTCGGTCTGGTGGTGAATCGACCGACAGACATCCCGCTCAGTCGAGTGCTGGAAGACATCGATATCGATGGTGTGACAAATCCGTGTTTGCAATTCGGAGGGCCGGTCGATCAGGAAAAGATCTTTGCGTTGTGTCAGACCGTCACCGACGAAGGATGCGACCCCGATGCCACACAGCGAGAAATCAGTAGTGGGCTGTTCATTCCCGATGACCTGGAGAAGACACTCGGCAAGATCAGGGATGGAAAAGATGCGTTACAGAACTATCGATTTTTCCTCGGCTACACCGGCTGGGGACAGGGGCAGTTGCAGCAAGAGGTGGTCGAGCAATCGTGGGTGATCTCGAGGGGGAACCCGATCCAGTTACTGGAAACTCCGGCGGATCAGATGTGGGCTACTGCGTTGAGAGAAATGGGCGGGGAGGCGCTCCTCTGGTCGATGATGCCTCCGGAACCGGACTGGAACTGACCGGTTCCGGAGGCTCAACGATGTGACAGGATTACTCGGCAGTGATGGTCGACTGGATCATCAACAACGGCTCGGCTGGTTCACCTCCGCCGGAACCGCGCTGCTCCAACGCTTCCACTACTGGCTGACCCTCGATCACTTCACCGTAGATGGTGTGGTTGTCATCGAGGTGTGGAGTGGCAGTGAAGGTGAGGAAAAACTGGCTTCCGTCGGTGTTGGGGCCGGCGTTGGCCATCGACAGCAGACCGCGACGGTCGTGTCGAGCCGACGGCGAGAACTCGCCCTGGAATCGATATCCAGGACCTCCCATGCCGGTGCCATCGGGGCAGCCACCCTGGGCCATGAACCCGGTGATGACGCGATGGAAGGTGAGGTCGTTGTAGAAGCCCACCTCGGTCAGGTACATCGTATTGCGCACATGATCGGGAGCGACATCCGGCATCAGGCGAACCTTGATGGTTCCATGGTTGGTCTCGATCATCCAGAAGATCTGATCCTCCGCAGAGACTGCAGTCTCCGGGAAGCGTGGCAGTGAGGTCTTCCAGTTCTTCGATGAGGTGTCGATCTCGCCTGCGTCCTTCAACGCAGAAACCGCTTCTCTCATCGCATCGATGGTGCTGTTACTCAACGTGACTCCTTTTTGGATTGTGGCTTCTTCGCCGGTGCTTTCTTCGGTTCCGGTTCCTTCTTCTCTTCTTCGACCTTGCTCTTCGACTCGACCACGATGGTAGCCTTCTCGATCGTCAACTCTTTCGAAGGTTTACTGCTTCGTGTTCCAAGAGCTTCAATCTGCTTGAGCACCGATTCTCCCGAGCGAAGCTTGCCGAAGATGGTGTGCTTTCCGTCGAGCCAGGGTGTCTCTTTGAAGGTGATGAAGAACTGCGAACCATCGGTCCCTTGACCGGCGTTGGCCATCGACAGCAGACCGCCACGGTTGTGCTTGACCGAGGAGTCGTATTCTCCGGCAAACTTGTACCCGGGACCGCCATTGCCTCTGCCCAAGGGGCAGCCTCCCTGGGCCATGAAGCCGGGGATTACCCGGTGGAAATTGAGACCGTTGAAGAATCCCACCTGCGTGAGGTAAATGAAGTTAGAGACGTGGTTGGGGGCTGTCTGTGGCAGGAACTCCAGTTCCATCTCTCCCACAGAGGTCTCCAGTTTCCAGATATAGGTGGTTCCCTTGGTGTATTCCAGTGCCGGGAATTTCGGTAGACGGGTTTTCCAGCTGGCGATGTCTTTCTGGATCTTTGCCGATTCTGTTTGGGTGGTGATGTACTGATTCACTGCGGTGATGGCTGGGTCGTCCGCGGCGATCGCGGTGGCACTTCCATCGATAGCGGTGAAGGCACAGAGGATCAGGATCGAGAGGCCCGAGCAGGCCATGATCATCGTTTTCATGAAGAACTCCTTTTCTTATCGGTTCGAGAACAGCTGTTTGTGTTAACCAGAGGATTTAGCAAGAGAACTCTCGAGTGAGTCGATCTCTTCTCTGACCATTCCGATCAGATCTTCCAGCATCTCCTGAGAAAAGTCGAATCGGATTCCGGCACCTTCGTACAACTGAGGAAGGGAACGGGTATTGCCGAGGGACAGTCCCGCTCGGTAATTCTGGATGGCACCTTCGGGATCCTTGCGGTGATTTCTCCAGACCTGCAGTGCGCCCAACTGGGCGATGGCGTACTCGATGTAGTAGAAGGGAACTCCGAACAGGTGCGACTGACGCATCCAGCGGCTGGAGCGAATCTGTTCCAGCCCACTCCAGTCCATCTCATTTGTGCCGAAGCGATCCATGATGGCGAGCCAGTTCGTGGTGCGTTGATCGCGCGAGTGTCCTGGATTGGTGTAGAGCCAGTGCTGGAAGGAATCGATCATGGCGACCCATGGGAACAGACTGATGACTCCCTCGAGGTGCTCGATCCGAGCTCGAGTGACCTGCGCCGGGTCCTTGTAGAAG
>JABHOG010000086.1 GCA_018694835.1 Planctomycetota bacterium
TCCGTGGAGACTCCTCGGCCGCCATAACAGCAGGCGAGATGAAGAGGATTCCGACCACCAGCGCCGTCCAGCGCCCAGTTGTCCACCAGTGGGGTTCGTACCGATTCGTCGAGTTCTGTGTCGTCGAATTCTGTGATTTCGTCATCTTGCTCCTCCTTTCAACGGGTGAGGCTATACCCTTTGATCCGGCTGCCCCGATCGATCGGACCGACTATCACCCGATTGACCGAGAATAGTCCTCAGGCGTGAAATGAGGCACTTCTATCGAGGAGGATCGGCACTCATCCAGCGCTGCGGAGATTGCTGCGCGAACAGACGGCGATGCGGCTCACTTCAGCAGTTTTTTTGCCTGAGGTGGAATCTGAAACGATTCCACGGGCTCGGAAGAATCGAGCTGGTAGGAATAATTGAAGACGATGTGTTCGACTCCGTCAGAAAATGCCCGGTCCGCCGAGATGGTGGTCCCCTTGAGGTTCTTCCTGCCGATGAGGATCGTCATCAACAGTTGATCGGGGAGCCCGGTCTGGGGATCGATCCCCACCTCGACGCTGCAGCGAGTACGGGTCCTGTCCACACTGGACAGGAACTTGGTGATGCTTCAGCTGAAACCACCGAGCAATCCTGAGTTCTGGATCTGATTGAAATATCGAACAGCGACCTTCTCGCTCACCTCCACCTTGACCCTGCGGTAGCTCGGCTGTTTCTTCTCGACGACAGCGGTATCCCCCGCTTCGCCCGGCTCCAGTGGCGCATCCATCGGTTCGCTGTAATCGGGATCGTCGATGTCGATCAATTCTGAAGGCTCGATCCACTCGACCTTTTTCTTGCTCGAGAGTGCGTCGAATAGCACCTGCCCCGGAAAGGCGATGATCCTCTGCACTCGGTGTCCGGCAGGATCGGAGATCATCGGCTTCCATTGCTCATCGATGAAAATCGCACCGCGCTCTCGATTACGATAGATCGACAATCCCGGCAAGTACATCAGCGCCCCGAGAACCTGGCCTTCATGCTCCTCATAGACCTGATGCATCCAGACCTTGTGATCGGCCTTGTTGGAGAGCCCTCCCCAGACGTTGCAATGCATCTGGTAGCCTTTGCGCCGGGAAACAGCCTCCAACTTGACGACCGCATCCCGCAAACTCCTGGCAGAGTCAGGGGCATCGACCGGCGCATTTGACCTGGGCCTCTTCGGTGAGTCTGCCAGAAGGGGCACCGAGATCCCAATCGTGATGAGAAGCACTACAATTGGAGTGAAGGAACGAAAGCACTGAGATGGGATTTTCGGCATTCGGGTCGCCCGCCTAACTTACTCCTGGAATCTACTCATCATCCCACCGGAATCGGGCGGCCAGAGCAAGAACAAACAGCGGAGCACCGGTCATCTCAAGTGGCTGATCACTCCCCTGAAGCCGTGTCTCTCGAGCCCTAGAAGGTCGATCAGGGACACCCGGGCCCGAGCCCGATCCGACACGGCACGCAGCCAGCCGATACGGGCGTCGAGCAGTTTCTCGACGATCCTCAACCGCGATTCCCCCTGATCGGCAGTCGCCACAGCACTCCACTTGGCCCGCGCCTCCTCGATGTGGGCAATCACCTGGTTTTCCAGCGTATCGATCGCCTCGTGACTCGCCAGTAGTTGGGCCCTGGCTGCAGCAATCTCATCATCGATCGAACGGCGCGACAAGATCTGACGTGCACGAGCAGATCCGAGCTGGTTCTGCGCAGCGTTGAGCCTCTGCTCGCCCGGCTGAAGACCGAGTGGAAACTCCACACCCAGTGTCACCATCCACGCATCTCCTCGACCCGCCGAACCGGCCACGGACGCATCCACGTCATAACTGGAACTGGCACCGATGACCAACTCTGGCCAATCACTGCCCTGCTCCTGCTCCAGCTGGGCGCTTGCCAGCACCAGTTCTTCTTCGGCCAGAAGGACACGAGGATGGAGGCGGCGATGATGGAGGCGGCGATCGGACAGCCCATCCACCTCGCCAAATCGAAGATCACCGGAATCCATCGGTTGCGGCAAGATCGACCCAGCAGATCGACCCAGCAGAGCATTGATTCTGATCTGAGTTCTGACCACTTCCTCCCCGAAACCCTCGAGGCGATCGTTCCAGCGAGATCTCAGCGCGACCCGCTGGATCGACCCTTCAGCGGACGACTCTTCTGAAGAGTCGCTGATCTTCTGCTTCAGGTCAGCGTTCAGATCAGCGTTCAGATCAGCGTTCAGATCTGTCAGGGCCGCCATCGTCAGATGGCTCGCCTGTTGCTGGTACCACAGTTCGGCCCACTCTTCTCTCAGTAGTCGAAGCAACTTCCCCTGAGCTTGCTGGAGACGAGCCTGCCCGATGGACTGGCGTGCGTCTCGCTGTCGTTGCTGTGCATCCCCATCGAACAGCGAAGAAGGACGCCAGTCGATGGCCACCGATCGATCTCCAGGAAGCGGAGTTCGGGGAAGATGAGTTCCACGATCGCCTTCGATGGCGGCGCTATCGAGGACTCGTGCCCCAGGCAGCCAGGATTCCACCTGGCCGGCTTCTCTCGATCCCTGCGACTCCTTGAAGGGATCAAGGGCTGGACTCTGCTGCAGCAGGAATATCTCCAGTTCTGCAAGATCAGAGGAGTCTCCGATTCCATCCCGTGTGGCGGTTGCGGAGTGGGAGGTCGAATCGGATCGGCTCACCGGGATCGGCTCCTGATCGGAAGAGAAGTAACCCCACAGCCCGCAACCGGGCAGCAACAAGCAGAGGCACAGCAGATACACAGGCTGCAGCCGGCTTGGAATCGACAAAACGGTCTCGCTGTATGGCTTCATCTTTTTCTCCCCTCCCTCCATTCCGGAGGATTCCCCGGCCACATGCTACCTCCGAGGCACGCTCTGCGCTGCCGCTACCTCGACTGAAATTTTGGACCCAGAAAAACTCTGCTCGACGGCCCTTCTGGAGGACCTGTCTCTGGAATCCGCCCCGTCTCCGGCTACCCTTGAGCAGAGGAATCGACGATTCCGGGGAGGTAACCTTGACCCGTCTACGACGACACCAACGACTCTCCGACGGCGAGCAATCTCGTGAGTTCAAGGTACAGCAGTTGCTCGGCCATGGTGACTGGTCGCAACTGTTCGGTCTCTCGGGGGATCTGTGGCTAGAGATCGGCACCGGCAAGGACACACACATCATCGACCGGGCCGCACGATTCGATGGTGACCTTCATGTCGGAATCGAGCAGTGTCGGAAAAAATTCGAGATGACCCTGCGCAAGGCGGAAACGCTCAACTGCGGGGATAATCTCAAATTCCTTCACGCCGATGCGTTCGATGCCATCGATCCACTCTTTGCCGACAACTACCTCGCAGGCGCCTTCATCCTGTTCCCCGATCCATGGCCCAAAACAAGGCATGCGCGAAGAAGGCTGCTGCAATCGTCTTTCCTGACGATGGTCGCCCGGAAATTGCGGCCCGGCGCACCCCTCGAGATCCGCACCGACGACCCCTCATATGCCAACCAGGCACTAGCCTCCCTCGAAGAGATCGAGTCACTGGTCTCACGCACGGGAGAGGATCCGTGGCTCTATCAACCGCTCGATCTCGAAAATCATGTCGAGACCCTGTTCGAGAAGCGATTCCTATCGAGGGGCCAACCAATCCACCACTTCTACCTGCAGAAAACCGAAGATGTCGCCGTCTCCTGAACTGTCCGACACGCTTCGCAACCAGTTAGAAGGACTGCCCTCCGATCCAGGGGTCTACATCTTCACCGATGGACACTCACAGACGGTGTATGTCGGTAAGGCGACAAATCTCCGCTCGCGGGTTCGATCCTATTTTCAACCGGGAGCCAATGATGGACGATTCCTCTTCTCCCGGATCGTCGAGAATACAGAGACGATCGACTACATCGTCTGTAGCAATCCACTGGAAGCTCTCCTTCTCGAGAACAACCTGATCAAGAAGCACCGCCCCCTGTACAACCTTCGATTACGTGATGACAAGACCTACCTCTCGCTTCGAGTCACCACAGGTGAGGACTGGCCCAGAGTTCATCCGATTCGCCGCTGGAAGAATGACGGCCACCAGTACTTCGGCCCCTACTCATCTTCTCGCGCGGTGTACTCGCTACTGCGATTGATCAAGAAGTACATCCCGCTCCGCAGTTGCTCCAACGCCTTCTTTGACAGCCGCCAAAGACCCTGTATCGAGTACGAAATTGGTCGCTGTACTGCACCCTGTGTCGGTCTCGACGAGAAAGAGTCCTATGCCCAACTGGTCGAGGAGGTGCTGCTGTTACTGCGAGGTCGAGATCGATCGCTGCTCAAGCGCCTTCGCCAGAAGATGGCGGCCGCCAGCGAAGCTCGTGACTACGAAGGAGCGGCGCGAGTTCGGGACCAGATCTCGGCGGTCGAAAAGATCATGGAGCAACAGCATGTCGAGGAACATGCCCAGGGAGATTGCGACGTGCTGGGCCTGCATCGGGTCGGCGATCTCTGCTCGATCCACCTGCTGCTGGTTCGAGATGGAAGAGTGATTTCCTCGGCGACCCACACGTGCCGTGATACCCGGGAAGAAGATTCTGAACTGCTCCAGGCGTTTCTCGGCCAGTACTACCACGGGGACAAATTCGTTCCTCCCGAGATCCTGGTTCCAACCGTTCCCGAGGGTCTGGAGATCATCGAGAAATGGCTCTCGACCAAGGCAGGGCGAAAAACCACCGTCAAGGTGCCCCGACGTGGCAGCAAGGTGCGCCTGCTCGAACTGGCGCGACGCAACGCAGAGGTACGCTCAGACTCCGATGGCCGACAGTTGGAACTGCAAGAGCAGATCGCAGTGCGACTCGGTGAGGTCCTCGAGGCACAACAACCGATCCGTACCATCGAGTGCTACGACATCTCGAATACCCAGGGCACCCTGTCGGTAGCGAGCCGGGTCTATTTCGAGGACGGCGAGCCCGACACCGCTCTGTACCGTCGTTATCGAATCCGTACGGTTCGCGGAAGCGATGACTTTGCCAGCATGGCAGAGGTTCTCGAGCGGCGCTTCAGAGAGCACCCTGAACGGGATTCTGTTCCAGATCTGGTCGTGGTCGATGGAGGTAAGGGGCAGATTTCCAGTGCCGTGTCAGTGCTACGCCAGCACGCCCCTGGGGTCACCATCTGTGGGCTCGCCAAGGATCGTTTGCGCTCGGGTCAGCGAACCACCGAACGGGTCTATCTGCCAGAAAAATCCGACCCGATCGACCTGCCCGAAGAAGACCCCGCATCGCGTCTCTTGCAGCGGATTCGTGATGAAGCGCACCGATTCGCCAACTCATACCACCGGGAATTGCGAAGACGTAGTCAGTTGGTCAGTGGGCTCGAGGAAATACCCGGCATCGGTCCACGCCGACGCCGGGCTCTGTTACAGAAATTTGGATCGATCAAATCGATCCGCGATACATCCGTCGAGTCACTGGCACAAGTCGATGGGATGACTACCACTCTCGCCACCTCGCTCCATGCTTTCCTCCACTCACCAGAGGAATCAGACATCGAGGATGAAGTGCTGGATCCCTCCCTCGATGAAGCGGATCCTCAGCCACCCGCCAGCGGTGGAGCGGCTCACTGACGCAGCAGGATCACCTCGGCTTCCTCCAGGGTGGAGACCACCGGCACGACTAGATTTGGCTGGGAATCGAGATCGAGGGACTGACGTGATCCGACGATCACCATGAATCCCCCTCCTCGATTCACCACCTCCGCCAGTTGTGCCATCCTTCTCAGCAGCGCCGGAGGATGGGCTTCTTCAGGAGGGACGATTAACGCCAGCAAGGTCCCTGGATGCTGGTGCACCTTACGAGAGAGGGCACCAATGGCCTTGACGATCATTCTGGGGGGATCTCCAGCAATTGGGCAAATTCGCGCAATTACCATCGCTCCCGTGGCAGCCAGTTCCAGGCCACCAGAGGTCATACCTGACAGGGTAGGTCTCCTTCCGCGGGCGAGCGGATATCTCAGCATCGCCCCTTTTCTCGATTTCGTCCAATCGGCCGATTTGACGATATGCGAGGGAGCGTCTTATCCTTGAGTGGAAGGAGATCGGTCAAGATGCGAACCGTTCGATACAAGGACACCTGCGAGATCTTGGTTTCTGAGGGCCTACTGGTTCCGGCAGACATCGAGGCGGCCCGCACCCAGAGTGCGGAGACCGGCGAGAGCACCATCGAGTCGCTTCTGAGAGAGACCCCTCTCAGTGAGGCGGATCTGGCCAGATGTCTCAGTGCCCAGCATCAATTGCCGATGATTCCACTGTCGCGTTACCAGATCGATGGAGATCTGCTGCAGGCACTCGAAGCAGACTTCGTCTGGGAGCACGGTCTCCTACCGCTCTCTCGCATCGGTGCTGCGGTGATCATTGCGGTAGCAGAAGTTCCGCCAGCACCCGCCAACGCCACTCTTCGAGAACGGCTCCATGCCGAGCCATTCTTCACCATCTCTTACCTGGACGAGATCCAGATCGAGATTTCTCGCGAACTTGAGTTCTCGGATGAACAGAAGATTACCATCGACCAGGCGGTTCGAACTCGCCGACGGGGAGGACGCGCCCCGGAAAGGACCACGGAGACCACAGGAGTCTCGAGCACCTCATCCTTGCTGGAAGCTCTCGACGACTCCTGGGAGAACATCTTCGAGGAAGCAGAAAAAAATGTTCGGGACGGCTCGATCTAGTCGACCAGCAGATCGAACTCGGCGATCACCGGTGTTTCGACCGCTTCCAAAATCTTGATGCGAATCACCTTCACCGGATGCGGATCGAACAGCACCTCCTTCTTCGAACCGATGGTGGTTCCGCTGGCCAGTTCCACCCATCCTGATTCGTCCTGAACCTCGACCAAGAACTTCTGGATCCTCGGGAATTGCCCCTCATCGAGACGTACACCGACCACCACCTGTGGCTCTTCCAGGGTCAACTGAACCCAGCCACTTCTCTCCTCCTCTGGACCGGCCCAGATGGTCGCCACGGATCCGTCATGAACATGTTCACGCGCCAGTTCCGCTTCTCTCCCGGGCCAGATCCCACTGGTTTCCACCTCAACTTTTGCCTTGAAGATCTTGGGCCCCTCGTTGACACCGATATTGACCAGCAGATCGGGACGTTTCAGGGCCAGCTTATCGACGGCAGACGGGGTGACCGCAGTTCGCCACAGATAGACCCTTCGCAATGAGGGCATCCGCTCGAGTAGTGCCAGACAATCGTCGGTCACCTCGGTTCCGAACAGATTCAACACCGTCAGGTCGGGCAGGCTCGCAAGAATCGCCACCTCGTCATCCCCCACCACGGTCTCCGACAGGTTGAGCACGCGAATCTTGCCAAATCTCCACAATCCTCGAATCGACCGGGCGGTCACCGATGTTCCAGCCAGATCGAGTCGAGTCAGGACTGGTTCCAGTCCTGCAAGCCCCGCCACCATCTCGTCGGAGGCGCCCTTTCGCAACAAGCGGAAGACCGCCTCATGCGCATCATCTTTGCGAGAGATCGGCGCGACACGAACACCAGACGCCTGCAGAGTGGAAACCGATCGAGCCACTGCAGATCGAATCTCTTCATCCTCGATCCGGATGAGAGGCATATCCGGAAGTTGCCCGGGAGTTCTGGAGGGTACCTGCGACACTCCCGCCTCACCGACAGGCGCCACCGGTACATCGATCTCTTCATCTTCTGGCCACGAAGCGCCCTGGTCGATCCAGTCGCGAAGCAGTGCCAATTCCTCCCCGGTCAGACGATCTCCATCGGGCGGCATCCGATCCTCATCGTCATCGGGCAACGACACCCTCTCGATCAACTCGCTCTCCTGAGAATCTCCAGGAACGATGGTCGGGTACTCGCGATCGCTGAATGCCTCGGCCCGCCGATCCAGCCGCAATTTACCTTTCTGTTTCTCCGAGCCGTGGCACTCGAGGCAGTGACGCTCGAACAATGGCATCACCTTCTGCTGGAAGTGCAGTATTCCCGGTGGCGGATCGGAGTCATCTTCTCCGGTCGGTTCCTCTTCCGGAGCTTCTTCTTCTTCCTCTTCCTGTTCCTCTTCCGCTGGAACAGGATCCTGGGCGCCGCCCGAGATGCCGATGGCACCGGGTGATCCGACTGGACCGGCAACTCCGACCAGCCCCTTTGGCCCTTGTGCGGGCCAAGGAGCCCCCGCCCGCACCCACTCGACGAGATTGCGGCGTTGCTGCTCGGTCAGCGCCGGCTCATCCGGCGGCGGCATACGATCTTCATCGTCAGCGGGGAGCAGCAATAGTTCGACCAGCAAACTATTGTCCGGATCCCCCGGAACGATCAGAGGAATCTCCCTCTGTCGATCCTTGAGGTCATCGGGAGTGTCGAGTCTGAGTTCCCCTTTGACCTTTTCCGGGCCGTGACAGGGAACACAATGTTGATCGAGGATCCCTCTCACTTTCTGATGGTACAGCAGCAATCCCCGCTGCTCCTGCGGAGCATCGATGCTGACCCGGGTCAGCGAATTTCTCTCCCGATCGTCATCCCCCTGGCCCGCAAAAAAGACTTTTTCGAATCCCTCCTCGACGAAGCCCTCGCCCCACTTCATCTCGCCACCGATATGCCCTCCCGCTGCGAGGATCGGGATGCACAGAAAGAGTGACAAGCGGTACGCCGGGCTCGCCACCTCACGACCTCGAAGCACTGCGATTCCGACACCCGCGGTGACCAGTGCCAGAAAAGTGGTGCCGATCCCCAGCCAACGGTGCCAGGCCAGTGCGGTATCTGGATCATCTGGATTCGCCAGCAACCAGCCAGAGAGTGAAGCCAGCACCGCAAACGCTGCACCGGGAATCACCATCGGAAGCGAGACCGGGCCGGTCGCCGGGATCGGCCGGCGCTGAAGCAGGTGGACCCCTTCGAGAACCCCCGCCCAGAGCAACAGCCCGAGGGGAAAGTGAAGCATCAACGGGTGGAATCGTCCGATCAGATCAGGGATTGCTGAGATGTCAAAACTCACGGCTCAAACCTCCAGAGTCGCACAGCGGGGATGAGCGAATCTCGCACAGAGTCCACTCCGCCATGAGTCTACTCAGCCGAGGGAGCACTCTCAACGCTCCATGAGTTCTCTCAGCAGCCGAACCACCGGGCAAAGTGGCAATCCGACCACATTACTCCAGGAACCACGAACTTCCTCGACCAGCGCCCTCCCCTCACCCTGAATCCCGTAGGACCCCGCCTTATCGAAGGGTTCACCCGTTTCGAGGTAGGCATCTATCTGGCTGCTGGAAAGGCGCTTGAAGCGCACCAGGGTGACCACATGGCCCACCTGAGTGTCGCTGCCCCAGCGCAGGCACCAACCACTGGTCACCTGGTGCTCTCGATCGGAGAGGGACTCCAGCATCCTCCTGGCGTGCTTGGAATCGGCGGGCTTGCCCAGCAACTGCTGCTCGAAAGAAACGACCGTATCCCCCGCCACCACCGGATGCTCGGGCTGATCGATCGATGCCGCCTTGGCCTCAGCCAGACGTTCGACCAGTGCCACCGCTCCTTCCCCTGGATTGTGGGATTCATCGATGTCCACGGGGTGAACCAGCGGGGCAAAGCCAGCTCGTTGCAAGGCGATACACCTCCTGGGAGATGCCGAGGCCAGGATGACGGTTGAGTGACTCATGAGAGGAAGGGTGTCCCCTCCCGCTCACGGTGGCAACCCCCCCCCTTACAGATCGAGAAGAGGGAAGCGGGCAATAAAAGCGGCCCCGCGGAATATTGAATTCCGCGGGGCCGTGACTGATTGCACCTACCTACAAACGTTCCATCAGGGACAGGTAGTGACCAGACAGTCGAGGGCATCCCCATCTGTCGGATCCGTACCACAGGCGGGGAAGGGCGCCAGCGGGGCCGCTCCTCCAGCGAACTGGTAGGTGAACAGGTAAATGGCATCCGTGATATCGACCTGACCATTGTCGTCACAGTCCGCTGCGTCGAGACACGGGATCGCATCTCCAGAGAACAGGTAACCCAGGATCAGGATTCCGTCACCAAGATCGACATTGCCATCGTTGTTGGCATTGCCTCGGATGAAGTCGTCGGCCTCGCAGTCGTCCGGCGTTCCGTCACCGTCGGTGTCGGTTTCACAGGAGTCGTCGAGTCCGTCGCCGTCACAGTCGGCGCCACCAGTGCTGTCGACATCACACACGTCGTCGATTCCGTCACCGTCGTCGTCGGGATCACAGGCGTCGATGATTCCGTCACTATCGGTATCGGTCTGACAACTATCGTCCTGACCGTCACTGTCACAGTCGGCACCACCAGTGCTGTCGATATCGCACACGTCGTCGATTCCGTCTCCGTCGTCGTCGGCGTCGCAGTCGTCGATGCTTCCGTCCATGTCGGTGTCGGTCTCGCAGGAGTCGTCCTGGCCGTCACTGTCACAGTCGGCGCCACCGGTGCTGTCGATATCGCACACGTCGTCGATTCCGTCACCGTCGTCGTCTGCGTCACAGGCGTCGATGCTTCCGTCCATGTCGGTGTCGGTCTGACAACTATCGTCTTGACCGTCACTGTCACAGTCGGCGCCACCGGTGCTGTCGACATCGCACACGTCGTCGATTCCGTCTCCGTCGTCGTCGGCGTCACAGTCGTCGATGCTTCCGTCCATGTCGGTGTCGGTCTCGCAGGAGTCGTCCTGGCCGTCACTGTCACAGTCGGCGCCACCGGTGCTGTCGATATCACACACGTCGTCGATTCCGTCGTTGTCGTCGTCGGCGTCACAGGCGTCGATGCTTCCGTCACTGTCGCTGTCGGTCTGGCACTCGTCAGGCTCGCCGTTGGCATCGCAATCGGAGCTAAACGGCGAAACATCACTGCTGAGCCAGGCTACATCCATGGTGCCCGTTCCCGAGTCACCAGAACCGAAGCCTCCAACGCGGACGGTGTAGGTCACTCCAGCCGCAGCCTGGAAGGTCAGGTAAGAACTGAATCCGGCACAACCGCTACCGTCGTCATTACAGGCGACTGCATCCGCCGGATCCCCACTGGCACCCAGGTAGATCGCGATTCGAGAATCGAAACTGACCTGGTTACAGGTAGAAACTTCCACCTCTCCGTTTGCTGAGGCGGTGAAACTGTACCAGACGTCGTTGTAGAGTTGATCGCTACCGAATGAACCCGGATCACAGACGGCCGGGTCGAGAGACACTCCGTCAGTGGTCGAGGCACTGGTATCGACTCCGTGAGAACCGGGGCCGATCGTGACGGCGTCGGCGA
>JABHOG010000087.1 GCA_018694835.1 Planctomycetota bacterium
ACGTGGCGAATCAGCGGCCAGCCGGTCTCGTCTCGCAACAACTTTTGAGGAAGTCTCAGCGAGGCCAGACGCGCAGGGATGACGATCATCTTCGTCATGGCATGAGGATAAGCGTGACAGGTGCCCCTGTCCACCAGTCGAGCGGTGGATCAGCGCGATCGACCGACACCGACCCGCAAAAGTGACCCGGATGATCAGGTGACAAGGGTCTGGGTGAGACTTTTGTGGAGTTCTTCCACCCGTTCGAGCATCGCTCGCATCGGGAAGTGACGACGAACATGCTCCACTCCGACCACCACCTGGTTGCGCGCCCGTTGAGGATCCGCCAGCAATCGCTCCCCTTCCTCGGCCAGTGCCTCAGGATCCCCCGGTCGAACCAGGGTGCAAATTCCCTCTTCACCCAGCAGCGAGAGGATCTCTCCCCCGCCGGTGGCGATGGTAGGAATCCCCCGAGCAAGGCCCTCCAACATATGTCGGCCTGCTCCCCCCCAGTCGCTGACCAGCATCAACACATCAAAAGCTCGATAAACCGCATCGACATCTGCCGGAGGAGCGGCAAAAGTCAGGTGCCCCTCGAGATCCATCGTCTTGCAGACTGACCGAAGGCGGCGTTCATCCGGACCTTCTCCCAGCACCGTGAAGACTACATCTCCGATCTTCTTTCTCAGCAATCCCGCAGCCTTGAGGAAATCGTCGAGCCGTCTCCCCTTATCGAGCCTTCCAACGGTGCCGATCACCGGGATCCCCTTGGGACTCCACGCTTCCCGAACCGCCTCGGGGATCTCGATGCCGTAAGGAATGACGCGGATCTTTTCCTTGGAGATTCCCAGTTCTCCGACCAGATGCTCCCGCAGATCCTGATTGACGACGATCACCGCTGCGGCATGACGCGTCGCCCGGGCGGACCGTTCGCCACTCAACCAGGAATGCACGGTATGGACCATCGGACGACCGAGGACCTTGGACAATCTCAGGGCTATCTTTTGCGCCCCCAGTCCGCCTGTGGCATGAACCACCGCCGGATCAAAGTCTTGCAGAAACGTCATGAGGCGACGACGGGCCAGCCAGGAGGAGGGATATTGGTATACCTCGGCACCGATCTCGCGGAATCGCGGCAAGAAGACCCCACCACGACACACCATCTGGATCTCGTGCCCACGCTGGATCAAACCTTCGGCTAGGCCCAGTGCATGAGTCGTGGGCACCGACCAGTCGAGTCGCCCTCCTACCAGTAATATCTTCAAGGATCCCCCATTCTCCCGGTCCGTATGCATCCCTGTCCTTGCCCACAGACTTGCCTCAGGATATACGACCTGGACGACCCCGACCATGAGGAGGTGCCCGAGGTGGCAGATTTCGATCCGGATGATTCCTTCGATTCGATCGCCCTGGCCAGTGGTGGCCTCGATTCCACCACCGTCCTGGCCATCGCCATCTCGCAAGGATTCCGCCCGCTCCCACTGACTTTTCGTTATGGCCAGAACCACTCGATCGAAACGCAGCAGGTCGGATTGATCGCCCATTCCCTCGACCTGCCGCCACCGCTGATCCTCGACTTACCCTTCGACCACATCGGTGGATCCGCGCTGCTCGGCTCCTCACCCATCCCCGATGAGCCACAACAGGGGGCCAGCCAGCGCGAGGAGATTCCTACGACCTACGTACCCGCAAGGAACCTGGTCTTCTTGTCTCTGGCAGTGGCTGCGGCAGAAGCACGTTCGGTTCGTGACATCTGGATCGGAGTCAATGCCCTCGACTACAGCGGCTACCCCGATTGCCGCCCGGAATTTCTAGAAGCGTTCCTGCTTGCAGCCCACCGAGGGACCCGGGAAGGGTCGAACCAGTCGGATCAACCGTGGTGGAGGTTACAGTCCCCGCTGGTGGAGATGAGCAAAGCCCAGATCATCCGCACTGCGACGGAACTAGGTGTGGATCTATCGCTCACCCTCTCCTGTTACGCTCCCGACTCAGAGGGCCAGGCTTGCGGGCGATGCGATTCGTGCGGGCTCAGAAGACGAGGGTTCGAAGAGGCTGCGATTCCTGACCCTACCAGATACCAGAATCACGGTTAATTGAGGCGATTCCTCGGCTCCATTGGCAGAGATTCCAATACTCGCCTAGAATCGTTCCGAACTGAAGGAATCCACATCGAAAGGGAGCCCCGGTGGGTAGCCACATTCTAGTGACCGGCGGTGCTGGCTTCATCGGAAGTCACCTATGCCAACGATTACTCGAACGTGGTGACGAGGTGCTCTGCCTCGACTCCTTCACCGATGATTACGACCCGGCTCTCAAGCACGCCAACATCGAACCCTGCCTGTCCAGCAACGGATTCGAGCTGATCAAGGGCGATATTCGTGATCGACAGTTGCTCATGCAAATCGCCAGAACCCGCAGCATCGATGGCGTGATCCATCTGGCAGCCAAAGCTGGGGTCAGACCTTCGATTCGCCAACCCGCTCTCTATGTTGACGTCAATCTCAATGGCACGGCGAACTTGTTGGAGATGGCCAGAGAACATTCCATCGACCATTTCGTCTTCGCCTCGTCATCATCGGTATACGGTGAAAGAACCGAGACGCCCTTCAAGGAAAGTGATCCGGTCGATCATCCAGTGTCCCCCTATGCGGCGACCAAGAAGGCGGGGGAATTGCTGTGTCACACCTTCCATCACCTGCACGGACTCAACGTCGCATGCCTGAGATTCTTCACCGTCTATGGTCCGAGGCAGCGTCCCGAGATGGCGATCCACCTGTTCACCCGATTGATCGAACAGGGGTTGCCGGTCCCGATGTACGGAGATGGATCCTCGGAACGAGATTTCACTTACATCGATGACATCACTGCAGGGGTTCTCGCGGCCCTCGATCGCTGCGAAGGGTATGAAATTTTCAACCTCGGGAATCACGACAGCATCCGCCTCGATCATCTGATCGAATCAATTGCGGCATGCTGTGGTCAGCCCTACACCATCGAACCTCATCCCTTCCAGTCGGGAGATGTGTCCAAAACCTGCGCCTGCATCGAGAAGTCCAGAGCGAAGCTTGGCTTCGAACCGGCAGTCTCGATCGAGCAGGGCCTGAAGCAATTCCATGACTGGTTTTCATCTCAGGACCAGAAGAGTAACGGCTGATTGAGGGAGGCTAGATTGTCCACAACCGAGAGAATCCGGATGGTCGCCGTCGGCCCGGATGACAGTGCTGAGAAGGCCCAGTGGCTTGAAGCACTCGGCAACGCCATCGACTCCAATTCCTTCTGCCTCGGAGCTGAGGTGGATAGGTTTGAATCCGCCTGCAAGGAACGTCTCGGCGTGGCGCACGCCTTTGGCGTCTCGAGCGGTACCGATGGGCTGAAGGTGGCGCTCAGCGCCGTGGGAGTCACCTCCGGAGATGAGGTGATCGTTCCCGCCTACAGTTTCTTCTCCACGGCATCGGTGATCGTCCAGTTGGGTGCCGTACCGATCTTCTGCGATCTGGACCCCGACACTCTTTGCATCGACCCCGCTGCTGCAGAGCAGCTGATCTCATCCAGAACTCGAGCCATCCTTCCGGTTCACCTCTACGGTCAAACCGCGGACATGGATGCGCTGCTAAAGATCGCGCAGAAACAGCAGATTCCCATCGTCGAGGATGCTGCCCAGGCGTTCGGCGTCTTCCAGGGCGGGCGCCCCGCAGGAGCCATCGGAGATGTGGGTGTATTCTCCTTCTACCCGACCAAGAATCTCGCGGCAGCAGGAGATGCGGGAATGATCGTTTGCCAGGACGACGAGATCGCCAACAAGGTGCGACAGTTGAGGGTTCACGGAGATGCTGGTGGCTACAATCATCAGATGCTGGGCTGGAATGCACGAATGGACGGGTTTCAGGGCGCCATCCTATCACTGCAATTACAGCGACTCGATGAGCGACAAGCAATCCGCCAGCGTAATGCGAAGGAATACCTCCACGCATTGAAGGAGCACCACCTGACCTCGAGGGTCGTCCCTCTCGGGCGCACCTCAGGATCGGATCACTGCTGGCATCAGTTCATCGTGCAAGTCGACAATCGTGACCAGATTCGCGACCAGCTCGCCGAGCGTGGAATCGACTCGGGGATCTACTACCCCTCCACTCTTCCCCAACAAAGTTGCCTCTCCACCGATCGATATCTCTCCGCAGATCTCTCCGAGTTATTCCCGGTGGCACAGCGAGCTGCGCGCAAGGTGCTGGCCCTTCCAGTACACCATCGGCTGCTCGAGGGAGACCCCACGAGAGTAATCCAGGCGCTGGCGGATCTCGTCGGTGACCGGGGGGGGAATTAAAAATGGGAGGTGATTGTCGGTATAAGGGGTTCCGACAGTCACACTCCCAACAGCGAGGAAGAGTTGAATATTAGCAGAGGGAAAACTTAATCTCCCTGCCGCTGCTTGTTAGTAAGCATTCTTCATGCCAAAGTTGTTAACCTCTAAGAATAATGGTGCTATCTGCCAGAATTCATGGAAGAAATGCCGGGTAGAGGCAATTTGTACCGCATCTCCAAAATACCTCTATAAACTGACCCACCGACCCCTTGTCCCAATGTCATGACCGCAGATGGCCAGGTTCAGCCAACTCTACTGGCTGCCCTCAGCCAGGCCGGCCTTTTGGATTTCGCTGAGACGTGCATAGAGTCCCCCTGCAGATCGCAGCTGTTGGTCGGTGCCCTCCTCGACGATTCGAC
The DNA here is from genome assembly GCA_018694835.1 of Planctomycetota bacterium. GTDB lineage: Bacteria > Planctomycetota > UBA8108 > UBA1146 > UBA1146 > QNYK01. Next base: position 4,699 of record JABHOG010000087.1, read on the forward strand.
CGCCATCGAGAACCACCACTCGATCGACATCACGAATCGTCGAGAGGCGGTGAGCCACCACCAGCACGGTCCGATCCTTCATCAACTGTTGCAGCGCCCGATGGACCCGCTGCTCACTTTCTGAATCGAGTGAGGCAGTAGCCTCATCGAGAAGCAGTATGGGAGCATTCTTGAGGATCGCCCTGGCGATGGTGATGCGTTGACGTTGGCCGCCGGAGAGGCGATCTCCTCGCTCACCGATGACGGTGTCGTAGCCGCTGGGTAGAGCCAGGATCTCATCATGGACCGAGGCGGCTCGTGCCGCAGTTTCGATCTGTTGATCGGTGGCTTCAGCATTCCCTCCACCGATGTTCTCCTTCACCGTCGTGTGAAACAGAAACGGTTCCTGGCCGACGATGGCGATCTGATCCAGCAGCGAGGAATGAGTCAGGTCTCGATATTCGATGCCGTCGAAATAAACAGCTCCTCCAGTCGGTTCCCTGAACCTGGCCAGAACATCGAAGAGGGTTGACTTGCCCGACCCGGATGGACCGACCAGTGCCACTCGCTCACCCTTCTGGATCTTCAACTGAATCCCATCGAGTGCCCAAATCTCCTGTGACACATAACTGTGGGACACATCTCGAAATTCGATTTCACTGCTGAAGGGGAGCATCGCTGTGGCCTCGGGACGGTCGACCACATGAAGAGGAGAATCGAGAACCTCGAAGATCCTATCGGTCGCTGCAGACGATTCAGCGATGGTGGTCGCCATCCTCGCGAGGTTCTTGATGGGGGTATAGCAGGACAAGATCGCCGCCATGAACACTGCGAAATCGCCGAAGGTCACATCGACGATTCCATCGGTGATCACCCAGCCTCCGACGGCAATGGCAAACGCTGCAATCAGGTTGTACAGCCCTTCGACCAGGCTCCGACCCTTGGCCCGAGCGACCTCGGTACTGACCTGGGCACGCCGAAGATTATCAGAGGTGCGTTCAAACTCCTTCTGACGTTGCTCCTCGAGCCCGAAACTCTTCACCACCCTGATTCCAGAGAGCAACTGGGACAACTCCTCCGTCGTCTCTCCAGCATGGGAGAGAGCCCCTCGGAAACGAGTGCGGACCTTTTTTGCCTGGCGAAACACCGGGAACGCCAGCAGGAGGAGCAAAGGAATCGCAGCCACCGTCATCTGCCAGGAGGCGATGAAGGCCACTGCCAGGGAGAAGAGGATGGTCAAGGGGCTCTGAAGAATCTCTCCAAAGAGCAACTGCACCGAGGCAGAGACACTCCCCACATCGCCCACCGCACGAGAGACCACATCACCGTGTCGACGCGATTCGAAGAACTCGATCGACTGACACGAAAGGAATCGGAACAGTTGGTTGCGAATATCCACCACCACCTGAATCCTCACTCGTTGCCCCATGATCATCCGATAGAAACCGGTGGTGGCCACAACCAGCGAAAGTGTTGCGATGAAGAGGGACACTGACCACAGCAATTGAAGCGCTCCGGTTCCCGTGGATCCGTTCTGGACCACCAGGTGTCCCGAGCCGTCGATTTCTGCAATGACTGCACTGTCGGGAGAACGAACACCAGGGTCGATATCAAAGCCACTCAACTGTGCTGCAGTGATGGAACGTGCCTTCGACTCGAAGACTCCATCCAGTTGGATTCTGGTGGCGCGAATATCCGCCACCGTACCACCGTCTCTGAGTTGAGCGGTCACCAGATACGCCTGATCCCAGGCCTGATCCAGAGCGGAGTCGCTTTCGCCATCTGGATCCACCGCAGGAAAACCGACCACCAGCGCTCCATCGATCGGGAAACGAGCTTCGGTCCGGTCCGGTAATCGGATGTCCCCTGGAAGGTGCGGTAGCAGGTGATCCTCGAACAACGCCAGCGTCCGACCGCGAGAACCGTCTTCGCTCGGCGCGATCACTCCGTCGATGACGAGCCCGACGGCTCCCAGCCTGAGGCTGTTGGCACCGGCATAGACGCACATCAGCAGCACGATGGAGATGATCGACTTGTAATGAGGAAGGGCATAGCCCAACAATCTGCGAATTCCCGAAGGTTGGCGCTGATCTTCACTCCCCATCAGGCCTCCTTTTCCAGTCGTACTTCCCACGCCTTGGCCTGCTCGATGAAGATGTACGCAGAGAGTAGCACTGCCACGACGAATCCAGGCATTCCATCACGAAAACCACGATCCTTGATGTATCGCACCCAGAACATCGAAGCGCTGGCCCGAAACCAGGACCACCTCGACTGTCGCAGCATCGCTCTTTTTCGCAACCCACCCACCTCACCTCTGGCCAATGACTCGGCGCTCTGGCTGGTGTAGCGATTCATTCTCGCGAGAAAATCATGGATCGTTGGATGGGCGAAGTGTAATACCGTTCCGGACAGTTCGCCGATGGTGCCCTCTACAGTCGCCTCGGAGTGAATCAACCCCGGTATGTAGTCCCCCAGCCCGGCACGAAACAAACGCAAGTGTTGATCATTCCAACCACCATGCCGGAGCCAACTCCCGAGCAAGTAATGCCTGAACGGAATCCTGAATCCAGATTCGTGACGATCTGACTCGAGCAATTGTTCGATCTCCTGACGCAGTTCATCCGTAACTCTCTCGTCCAGATCCAGTACCAGAATCCAACCCTCCGAAATCTGATCCAGACCCAGTCGGCGGATATCCTCGATCAGACCCTCCCCCTTGGGAGCGTCGATCAGTTCGACTTTCGGATGTTGCTCAAGCCACTGCCGGGATCCATCCTCACTTCCGTGATCGATGACCACGATCCGGTCGGCCCAGCCGACATTCTCTAACCATGGTTCGAGATTTGCCTTCTCGTTCAGTACGGCAGCCACCACCGACAGTGTTGCCGAGGTCGAGTGGCTCTCCCTACTGGAGACGGTCGAGGATGTGGATCGCAAGGACAATCGACCTCCCTCCCCGGACACAGTGCGTGGGGATACTGGTAGATGCTGGGGTTCAGGAGGGCCATCGTCAACCGGACTCGATCCACCGATCGATGAGATCAGCGGGTCATCGGTCCTTTTTGCGCTTTCTGCGGCGCGCCTTGATCAATTCCTGGAGATCCTGAGACTGCTGATCTGCCACCTCAGGAGTTTCCTTCTGCACCGTCAGACCCTCCCTCGGTTCCATCTCAGGGGGGATTGCGCTCGGTTTTCTACTGGCAGCGATGGCCCTGCGGACCAGCGGGGTCGGTTCGACCACTTCCTGGATGGTCGACTTCGAGGATCTCTTGAAAGTGGGAATCCTCATTTGAACTCGCCGCGCCACGATGTCGAAGAAGAACAGGGACAATCCACAGATGGCCAGATAATGCCACAGCGGACTGCGATCCCTTCGCCGTGGCAATGAGCGATCGAGCAGATTATCGGTAGCGGTCAAGATTCTACCTCCAGAGGCTTCGGCGATCCGTTTCAACAGATCCTCGTTGCTTTGAAGTGCCCGAAATTCTGCCGGGTATCCAACCGAGATCGACTTGGTCTGCCCACCGATGTTGCCCTGCCCATCATCGTGATTGACATGGACCAGATACGATCCTTCCGCAGAGGCATCGAACTTCCCGAGATATCGCCCTGGTGCCACCTGATTGACGACAAGCTTTCGCTGCGATTGGTCCGGGCTGATCAAGACACACTCCAGCTCAAGCCCATCGAGGAACCTCCCTTCGGGATCGATGGCATCGACGATCACCTGACCCGAATCTCCCTCGACCGAGTGTGAGATCTCGAGAACTCCCGAATCCAGTTCTTTCGAGATGGAACGAATCAGCTGGGTCCAGAAGGTAGAATTTCCACTCCATCCTTGCCACTCGGCACTCCACCGAGTTCTCACATCACTCATGAAGGCAGCAGTCTTTCCAACTCCATGCCTTCCAAGTGCCAGCAATGGATCCTCTTCTGGATTAACCAGTACCAGTTTCGAGAGGGGCTTGATGGTGGTCAGCACGAGGCCATGGAGCGGAGGGAAGCCAGACTCCAGACCCTGGATCGGCCCGGCACTCTCGACGATGGTCGGGGTGAATGTCTCTTCGGAAATCAAGTTGCGCTTCACCTCTAGCGCTTCCCTGAAGAAGATCTGTGGCAGCCTTGTCGGATCATCGATGAAGTAGTATCGCCCTCCTGTGTAGTTCGAAATCTTCTTCATCGCAGCAGTCGCCGAGGGGCCTGAATGAGGATTGATGCAGATGGTCGAGATCGATATTCCTGCCTCGACATAGGCGTCCAGCAACTTCTTCCCCGGGGGGGTCGGGTCGCCATCGGAGATGATTACCACGTGTTTCGAGTAGGTATTGGATTGTAACAACCCCTGGATGGCCAGAGTCATCGTGGATCCGAAAGTGATCATGTCGGCCGGGCTCAGGGTGTTGATCTTTTTCTGGATCGCCGCCTTGTCTCCCACTGGTCCCAATGGGATTCCCCAGAAATCCGCTCCTCCGCTGTACACCAGCACTCCGAACTCATCCTTCGGGGTCAAAGGAGCGATGGAAGAAGAGGCGATCTTCCTCGCCCACATGTTTCCCAGCTCAAATTCACAGGTGTGAAGGATCACCGCCAGTGCTCCGTTGGGGAGTTTCTTGCGCTGCTGGATATCCATCTTCACCGGCAGCGCGATCTCGACCTCGGTCCCCCTCCATCCTCCTGCTCCAAAGGAGTTCGGCCCCCCCACCATCAACAATCCCATGCCAGTGGTGTGAACCATCCTTTCGAGCATTGCGATTCGCTTGGGATCGATTCTGAATGCGGAGACATCATCGAGGATCAACGCTTCGATTCCGTAGTAATCCTCTGGAGCCAGTGGAAGTTGGTCGGGAGTCATCGTCTCGATATGGATGCTCCCTGCGATGAGCAACTTCTCCAGGGTGCGATCTGGATCATCGGTCACCAGGGCCACTCTTGGCTGCTGGATCGTTCTCACCAGCCCGATGCCAAAGTTATTCTGCTCCAACGAGTCCAGCCCTGGCTCCGGATGGACCGAGACCTTCAATCGCTGGATGACAGCGGAACCTCCAGCGAGGGTGAAGGCGACTCGATTCCTGCCCGCCTCCAGGGTCAATGACCTTCGTTCGAGGACCCCATCTCCATCGGCGAGAACCACGGTTGCGGGCGCCGCAGAACTGGACCAGATGATGGTATCCACTGAATAGACTTGGCCTGGTCTGACCGTCTCGGGCGCCTCGACACTCTCGAGAATCACCTCTCTCGGATGGTCATAAATCACCGGCAAGACATCGACAACGATCCCTGCTGCTGCGAGGTTTTTAGCCTCTCGTACCGGATCTCCTTCAGTCGAATTTCCATCACTGATCAGTATGATTCGCCGCGAACCGCCGGGCGCACTACCCTCCAGGGCGCTCGCAGAGTATCTCAATGCTGCAGCGATATCTGAGCCACCTCGGTCGAGACTGACCGAAATTCCGGAGCCCAGCCTGGTCGCCATCGGTTGCTCTTGTTGCTGGTCCTTGGCAAACGAAATCAAGGAGACCTGGTCAGGGTACTCGAGACCTCCAAGTCGCTTCGAAGTCTCTGAAATCACACCGTCGGAAACGAGGCGCGGTACGGAAGCCGAAAGATCTCGTAACACCAGCACGCTCAACCCCTCCCCACCGGTCAGATGGACTGTCCGGGCCAGCGCCAGCACCAGTGCGGTGATCGCCAGTCCGCGCAGCAATAGGGCAGTATTTTTGACGGCAATCGGCAACCCTGCTCGGCTTCTCATCGAGATGTAGATCAACATTCCCAGCAGTGGGATTGCTGTCAGTAGCCAAATGGGCTGGTCGAATTCGATCGGCACGCTCACCTTGCTTCCCCCGGAATTGCAGATGCCACCACCCGATGATTTCCGGTATCTGCAATCAACATCCTGGGTACCGATCCACTACGTGAGACCGCCACACCTCGAGGTTCGCTGAGTAACCCCGCTCCACGCCCTGTGCCTCCAACTACCGCCACCAGCGATCCATCCGCTCCGAATCGTTGCACCCGACACCCTGACTTATCGACCACCACGAAACTCCCATCCCCAACGACATCGATGTCAAATGGGGTATCGAATTGCCCCGCCGCTCGTCCCGGGGATCCGATGGTCTGCAAGTACTCTCCATCCAGGGTGAAACGAAGCACCCTGTGGTGACCACAATCGACCACAAGAATCGTCCCATCCACGTCGATCGCCAATCCCTCGGGACGGAGAAACTGGCCAGTTCCGTCGCCGCGTTCCCCCCAGATCTTCATCAAGTTGCCCTGGCGATCAAAGCGGAAGACCCGATCGAATTCTCCATAGGAAGCGACCAGGATCGAGCCGTCGGCAGCGATATCGATACCTCGGACCAGTTCCAGCCCCACATCCTCGCCGAATCGACGCAGTTCAGTTCCGTCGAGGTCGAACTCGATGATTCTCATGTAGTGAGTGTCCGCGACCAGCAGCGTTCCTTCGGGAGTACCGCACAGGTCGATCGGATGGCCCGCAGACCACTCGGGTAGCATCCACACATCCTTCAATTCTCCTGCGGAATCGAAGCGTTGTGCCCGACCACTGCGGTCGATGACGATGCACTGCTGTTGCGGGAGCCACTCGATCGCCCTTGGCTGGAAGAAACGGCCGACACCGCGACCAGGACCGCCGATCAGTTCGACATTTTCCAGGGGGTGGGTTCCCACAGAAGAAGATGAGATGCAGGAGTTGATCAGCAGCAGAGCCAGCAGCCAAATCCTGGATCTCATACTCGGATCTCCTCTTGTAATCGGGTGGGCACACACGGTCATCGAGGGATTCGCTCGATCAGTCTTCCGTTCTCCCCTGGAGACGATCGAAGTAATCCTGAGCGAGTTGGCGGAGGGATGCCGGAACTCGCTGAATCTTGAGCTCCGATTCTGCGCTTCGAGATCCCGCTTGAATCGCCTGTCGCAAGGTCGCCTTGGCTTCACCCGACGGAGCATCTCCTTCGACCAGGAGGGTCGCCACCGTCTGTCCCGGATGAGCCTTGCCGGTCAACTTCTCCGGTGTCGAAGAAGTCTCTCCGTCCTTGGCCGCTGGACTGGGGCCGCCACCGGGACCCAGTTGCAATCCCGGACCCGCAGCCAAACCAGCAGCAGGAGAGCCCTTCGACCGCGCTGAACTACTTTTTGGCTGGGTGTGAACGAAACTTCGCTCACTGGAGGAACCCTGTCAGGTTCCTCCCTTGACCTGTCAGGTCCCCGCCAGGCAATCGGGGCAAATCTTCGGCGGCGGGCCGTCTGGCCATTCCGCAGGCAAGGCGCTCAACTCTGCCTCGGTGAACTGGATCTGCTTTCGAGCATGATCGAGCAGATCGCTCTCCTTCATCAACCTGGCCAGTTGATCCAGTTGTTGCGACAGCTGTTGCAGATCCTCTGGCGACAACCCCTTCTCATCTTTCAACTTGGATTTCAGTAGATCGGACAGTCCCAGAGCTTCCGCCATCTTCGCCAGATCCGCTCTCGCTTGTTGACCCTCGGCACCGGCGTTTGCCGCAGCCTTGGCCATCTTCTGCAACTCCTGCCCGGCACGGCCCAGTTGCCCTTTTTTCAGGGCCGCCTGCAGTTCCTCTGCCGCTGCGGAATCCTCGCTACCCTTCTGCTGCCCTGCCTGTCGCACTCGATCCGCGGTCGCCCTGGCAGACTTGAGTTCCGCTCGAGTCATGCGATTCGCCACCTGACTCCGATCCTTCCGGGTCTTCTGCAGGGCGGCCTTCCGAGGTGCAATCTGTGGCGAGGTGCGACCCTTCTCCGCCGCCGAAGGCTTCGGCTTGCGAGAGAGGATCTTGAGCAGTTTCTGTGTCTCTGGATCGATCTGGTGACGTTCCGCCAGTTGGGTCACATCTCTCAGACGTCGCTCCAGTGATGCCACTTTTCTGGCGGTTCGATCCACTTCCTTCTTCCTGCTCAACTTCTCTTCTTCGATTCCGAGCAGGTCGTAGGTTGGGAACGAAACTGCAGCGAGGCACGCGCAAATCGCCACCACTACCCGCCATGGGTTTCGTGGCCTCCCCAGCGTAATCGCTCGCTGTGGATCGACTCCTTCAGCCATCCGAGAGGCATCGCCCATGATCTTGTCGGCCACCTCTTCGCTGAATCCTTCGTCACGAGCCAGCAATGAGGTGGAAATGGTCTGGGGAATCTGCCCGCCCCGCTCCGCCTCGACCGCCTCGCCGAGACGCGACTTCCGAACCGACAGGAACGCTGCGGCGATCACCACCAGGAAGACGCCGAGGGGAATCGTCATTTCCAGAGTCTCGCTGACACCGCTGCTGAACAGGCGCTGCGATAGAATCAGAATCGCCCACGAGAACAACGCCAGCGCCAGAGCATTACTGGAATGCCCCATCACCTGACGAAGTCTTCTTCGCAGGCGAATACGATTCAGCAGTCGATCCACAGGATCCGGTCCTGACCTCATCCGGTTCTCATTTCCTTCGCAGCACTTTTGTGAACCCACAGAAGCCATCGCTGGCACACGGGATCCTTGATCCTCCATGATAGTCTTTCAGGAGTATTGTTTCAATCGGCGGAGAGACCCGATTCAGCACCCTTCTCACCCATCCAGGATTCCAGATCCACACCGAGCGAGTCAGCCACACGATTGATGTGATTGAAGAAACCGATCACATGAACCAACTCGAGAATCGAACTGTCATCCAATCCAACCCCTCTGAGTGATGCGATGTCGGCTTCCTTCATCTTCGATGGAGTGAGAGTCAACTTCTCGGTAAAAGCAGCGATAGTACTGGCTCGTTCATCGAGAGTATCGTGTCCGGACCGGACCGATTGGACGAGATCAGCACTTCCAGGAAGTGACTCCAGATCTCGCAGGTGTGAGAGGATTCAGTAGTGGCATTCGTTGTACTGACTGGTCAACACTGCGACCCATTCTCGCTCTGCCCGTGTCAGTCCGGACGTCCCCTGCATCAGACGGATGTAGAGTTCGAGAAATGGTTCCAGAAGATCGGGCCGAGGAGACATCACCTGGATGATCTGGGCCACTTCTCCCGCTCGTGATCGAGATCCCGCATAGATGCGGTCGAGCAGACCACTCTCGTCTTGCTCTGGTGAAAGGGGTTCGATCCAGGGCATCCGCTTCTCCTATCCACTCGCAGGAGGAGTCGCCCTCCTCGCCAACATCCGATCGACGAGCACCAGTGCCATCATGGCCTCGACGATGGCCACTGCCCGCGGTAACACACAGGGGTCGTGACGACCCTTTCCTTCGAATTGGATTCCTTCTCCCGATCGATTGACCGTTTCCTGAGTGGTGCCGATGGTCGATGTGGGTTTGAATCCGACCCGCAGCCAGAGCGGAGCACCGCTGGTGATTCCTCCCTGCATCCCACCCGATCGATTGGTCCGTTGTTGGATGGTGCCCAACTCATCGGAAGTGAAACTGTCATTGTTTTCGCTTCCAGTGCGACCGGTGGCGGCGATTCCGTCCCCCAGTTCCAGCGACATCGCTGCCGGAATCGACAACATGGCCGCCCCGAGCAAGGACTTCATCTTGGCGAAGACGGGATCACCCCAGCCGGCAGGCACTCCGCGAGCCACCACTCCGACCCAACCTCCGAGGCTATCTCCCGCCTCCCTGGCTCGTTCAATCTGGTCGACAAAAGAGCCACTAGTGGCGAGCGCAGGGCAGCGCACCGGCGAGAGTTCTACCGCCTCGGAGTCGACCGTCGAGGGGTCGACCTCTGCACGATTCCCGGACAGCTCATCGACCCAACCGATGATTTCGATGCCGTACTCTCGAGCCAGCAGCACTCGACACACTGCACCTGCTGCAACTCGAGCGGCAGTTTCGCGCGCGCTGGCACGACCTCCACCACGACGATCGCGATGACCATAACGCGCCTCGGTCGTAAAGTCGGCATGACCGGGCCGGTAGAGGTCGGCCATCTCATCGTAATCTTCGGAACGCGCATCGATCGATTCGATCCAGATCGCCAGCGGCGAACCGAGAGTCTTGCCATCGAGCACTCCCGAGAGAATTTTTGGTATGTCCGGCTCTTTTCGAGAAGAGGCCAGATCTCCACCGGGTCGACGCCTCGCCAGATCCGCCGCGATCGTCTCGATGGAGACGGGGACACCGGCTGGCAGCCCGTCGATCACGACGCCGATTCCCGGGCCATGAGATTCGCCCCAGGTGGTGATGCGGAGGTACTCTCCGAAACTATTGCTCATGCAAGGAATGTAGTGAATCCGTGGCCAGATGCCAGCATCTCGAGGGTCGGAAATCGTAGTTGGACGAACAGCACCACTGAGAGGCTACTCCGCAGAATTGCCAGATCACCCGAGCGATCCTGCACCCTCAGAGGCAGCCGCTCACTTCGCAAGTCAGGCGGTCATCGGTAGGATCCACTCCGCAATCGGGGAACGGCGCCGGCAACGGCGAACCCATCGCGAAGCCCCACGCGAGCAACATGACTGGATCCGCGAGGTTGACCGTTGCGTCATCGTTGCAATCGAGGGCATCGAGACAGGTGACGCCGCTCACGCTCACGAACAGGTAGTTGAGGGCGACGATGGCATCGGCGAGAGGCTCGATCGATCCGCTGGAATTGGCGTCGCCCCGGACCAGTCCCAGATCTTGAGCGAGAGTCACGATCGCTGGCGGAATGTCGGGGTAGGACGATTGGGTCGGAGCCGTAGGAATGTCCACCACCACGATATTTCCCACCGGAGGATTGCCCACCTCGAGGGCAAACAGTGTCGAATTTTCTCCATCCAGATCGCCGATCAGGGTCGCTGCCACCGTCTGGTAGTGGGCCACCGCAATCTCCGCCGGAGTCTCGTAGTAGCCATTTGCAACGGAGTTCAAACTGTAGATAGCACCGATGAAGAAGCCATCCGGTTCGAGGCCGAGCGCCCAATAATCAGGACCGTTGCCATTGTTGATGCCCACGACATCCACCCCCTGAACGACATCGTAGGGTTCGATCAGGGATGGATCATGCCCGATGCTCAAGGACCAGCCCCAGACAGGGTTGGGAAATCCAAGACTGGTCGGCAATTCGACGATGGAAATGCTGGTAGAGCCGCTCCCCTCTCCTGTCGATACATCGTACAGGATGTCGAGGGGGGCCGGCTGGTATTCGAACAGCCACTGTGCATCCGCTGGCAGCCAGAAACCACAGCAGAAAAGTCCCGCGAGGAATATTATTCGAACATTGAACATCCGTCACTCCATCTCAAATTCGGCTACCCACTTTATCAGAACAACAAGAATCGGGCCCACACGCCATACAAATCCTTGACTATATAAAGCCATCCGCTCGACCGGGATCATCGGACAGGAAATCTGCGAGCGATCGAACTCACGATGAATGGCCAGAGGCGTGATGATCCAGCGTCCCTCGCCAAGCGGGGTCAGATGCCCTGCAATCCGCCATCGGCCTCGCCGCCCACCGGTGGCAACGCAGCGGTGGGCAGTAGAGTTTTCATCACCGATCTCTTGGGGAGTACCTGCTATCCTGGCACCGCAACGATTTCAAAGTAGGATCGATTTTGATGGGTTCGCCACCTCAACATCGCTGAGTTCAAACTCACCCTGGCAGGAGGAAGTCACCTTGGTCCGGACCATCACCACGGCACTGGCAAACTGGTTCCGGCAATCGCAGCAGCCACTGCCCTGGCGCGGCGTGGGAGATCCGTATGCGATCTGGCTTTCCGAGGTGATGTTGCAACAAACCCGCGTTGCGACGGTGATTCCCTACTGGAATCGATTCATGAAACAGTTCCCCGATCCAGCAGCACTGGCCGCAGCCCCTCTCGATGAAGTGCTCGAGATGTGGGCAGGTCTCGGATACTACTCCCGCGGACGAAACCTCCATGCCGCGGCAAAGCAGATCGTCGAACTCCACCACGGCTCCTTTCCTCGCGATCCGCAACAGATACGCCAGTTGCCTGGAATCGGTGAGTACACCACCGCAGCGATCTGCAGCATCGCTTTCGATGTACCGATGGCAGTGATCGATGGCAACGTCGAGCGAGTGCTGTGTCGCTATCTCTGTCTTGCTGGAGATCACCGCAAGGGCGCCACACGAACTCTTCTTCGCGAAGCCGCAGAGGCGGCCCTCGACAGATCACACCCTGGCGATCACAACCAGGCGATGATGGATCTGGGACGAACCACCTGTACTCCTCGATCTCCCGATTGCAGTTCGTGCCCCCTCGCCACCGGTTGCGGCGCATACGCCAGCGGCGACCCCGCCCGCTGGCCTCTACCGAAGGTCAGGCGCGCCATCGAGGAACAGTGGTGGGCGACTGCAGTGGTCGTGACCCGACAAGATGTACTGCTGTGGCCAAACTCCGGTGAACTACTCAACGGCCACATGGGCACACCAATGGTTCGCCTCGATGGTCCCGACGACGATGCGAAGTTCGAACTGCTGAGGCTGTTCAAGACTCTCGCCATCGATGCTCCCGAGCTGATCGGGCATGCCGATCGGTTCCAGCATTCCATCACACATAGAAAACTGCAGGTTTCTCCTCTGGTCTACCGCTGGAACCGGAGCATTCCAGAGGGGGTCAAACTCCTGCCTTTCGATGCCGCCCATCGGGTCCCAGCACTCCATCGCAAGGCGATCGACGCGACCAAGGAACTTCTGCTGGAGACCACGTCATGAATCACTCGCCGATCGGTACCGCAGATCAATGGAGAGCCTCACCGCGTCGCCGGACACCCGAAGAGGTACCGGTGAGCGGCGCACTGATGTGCCCACCCGATCACTTTGACGTGATCGACATTCGAAATGCGCACATGAGCGCTCATGTCGGCCAGATCGATGAAGCAGCCGCTCGATCCCAGTGGAACTCACTGGCAGATGCCATCGATGCGATGGGGCTCGATGTCCATCTGCTCGATCCTCCGAAAGGCCTGGTGGATGCAGTATTCACCGCCAATCCATCGCTGGTCAGCGTCGATGACTGCGGCCAACCGGTAGCCATCATCGGGAGAATGGATCACCCCGACCGGCGGCCAGAGAGTGAGTTGCACCGGAGCCGATTGCTCCAGCTGGGAATCCGCTGCCTCGACATCGATGCCGCTACTGCGGGGGTCTGGGAAGGCAATGGCGACACTCTCAAGCACCCGGGTCTGTCACTTCTGTGGTGTGGTGTGGGCATGAGGAGTCAGCTCGAATGCCATCTTGAAGTGGGTCGAATGACCGGCCACGAGCTCGCCATTCTTCACCTCCCCGATCCGTGCTTCTATCACCTCGACACGGCGTTGGCGATGTTGCGTGAGGATTGTGTAGCCGTGGTCAAGAGCGCCTTCGACTCCGACGGAATCGAACTGCTCGAGAGTGCCTTTGACCAGCTGGTCGAGGTAGATGAGAAGGAAGCCCGGGATAAACTGGCGGGAAATCTCTGGTGTCCAGACGGCCTGCACGTACTGATGCCCGCCGGGGCGCCCATCACCGCTGGCAGGCTGTCGAAGCATGGATTCGATGTGACCGAGATCGAGACGGGCGAGTTCTTGAAATCCGGCGGTAGCGTGTTTTGCATGAGGCAGGAGATCCGTGAGCCCGTCTGATTTCGAGACTCGTGTCGCCCAGTTGATTCGCCTGGTCAGAAAGCCAGCCCCACAAGGGGTCTTCAACCCATGGCACGACCGGGATGAGGAACTGGATCTTCCTCGTGCGCCGAAGATTCGATCGGACAATCTCGCTCACTACCTCAAAGCCCATCGAGGAGCTCAGGCGGTGCTGGTCGGCGAAGCAGCAGGCTGGGCCGGCTGCCGATTCACCGGCATCCCCTTCACCGGGGAAAATCTACTGGCAGGGCCAGAAGCGCTGGAATGGACCACCGGACTTCCCTTGAGGAGATCATCGACTCGAGAGACACCTTACAAGGAGCGCTCCGCCACCGTCGTCTGGGGAGAGCTTGCCGGTGACCGGCGAATCGTGCTGTGGAATGCAGTGCCATGGCACCCGCATCGGCCCGGCGAACCACTCACCAACCGGAAGCCCACCCGTAGTGACCAGGAAGCGGGGCGGGTGATCCTGATGAAGTACCTGGATATTTTTGAAAACGCGCGACCGGTAGCGATCGGACGGGTCTCCCAGGAAGTTCTGGGAAAAATGGGCATCGAAGCGGAATACATCCGCCATCCATCGATGGGAGGACACCACCGATTCCGCAAAGGGGTGCGTCAACTACAAGAGGATCTCACTCCTGCTTGACCCGCTCGATGAAGTCTCCGGTCTCGGTGGATATCTTGACCAGATCTCCCTCGACCACGTGATTGGGAATCTTCACCTGAAGTCCGGTCTCCAGCGTTGCCGGCTTGAACACGTTATTGACCGAGTCTCCCTTGAATCCTGGTTCCGTCTCGGTGATCTGCAGAATCACCGCTGGAGGGAGATTGACCGAGATCGATTTCCCCTCGTAAAAGGTCACCACGACATGCTCGTTGTGCTTCACATACGGCATCAAATCCCCGACAAAATCGGTATGTAACTGGTACTGCTCGAAGTCCTCGGTATCCATGAAGATGAAGAAGTCACCCTCTGGATAGAGGTATTCACAGTCCTTCTTGTCGAGGAAAGCGGTTTCCACCTTATCCGCAGATCGAAAGCGATGAGTGATGTGGTCGCCTCGCTGGAGGTTCTTCAACTTGGCCTGAACGGCTCCGCCCCCCTTGGAGAGCTTCTTTTGCTCCAGTTTGACACAGACCCACAGAGTGTCCTCAAAAATGATCACCTGGCCAACCTTCAGTTGGGTCGCTGGAACTCCCATCTCGATCCCTCTCCTCTACTCGTGCACTCGAGCACTCGAGCACGGCCGTTCGCTAAATCACACCACTTGCGGAGCATACCACGAGCACCCGGTAATGCGAATCTCACATACACCGGTACATCCGAAATCAAGTTGAATCGGCAACCGCTCCATTACCGAGTCCTGTCTCCCCCTCTTTCGAGGCGATGATGGCAGTGCCGACGGTGTCGCTCCAAACATTGACCACCGTCCGGCACATGTCGAGAGGTCGATCGACGGCCAGCAATAGCGCCGCTCCCTCGAGCGGCAACTTCAATGCACTGAGAATCGTCAACATCATCACCAGCCCTGCCGAGGGGATTCCGGCCGCCCCGATGGAAGCAAGAAACGCCGCCATGACCACCGTCACCTGAGCACTGAAGCTCAGTACGAAGTCTCCTGCGCTGGCGTAATACTGGGCCAGAAAAACCACTCCAATGCACTCGTAGAGTGCGGTGCCATCCATGTTCACCGTTGCGCCCAGAGGAGCGACAAATGACGATGTTCGATTCGAAACGCCGCCGCGCTTTTCCAGAGTATTGAGCGTGGTGGGTAAAGTCATCGAGGAGGACGAGGTGGAGAAGGCCGTCATCAGAGCAGGGCTCATCGCTCGTACCCACTTCAGTGGAGACACTCCTCCGACCACCTTCAGAAGCAACGGCAATATCACACAACTATGGATGATCAATGCCAGCATCACCGTCAACATGTAGGCCCCGAGGGGTTTGAACACATCAAAACCGGTCTCGCCCACGACTTTTACCAGCAAGCAGAAAACCCCGTATGGGACCAGCAACATCACCCACGAGGCCATCCTCATCACCACAGCAAATGCCGACCCGAACAGGTCCAGCATGAAGTTGCGTGGTTTCTCAGCCACCTTCGTGATGAAGAAACCAAACAACAGCGAGAAGAAGATCACCTGGAGCATGTTGCCGTTTCCGGTGAATGCATTGAATGCGTTCTCCGGCACCATCCTGCGCAAGATATCGAGCCAGTTCTCGCTTCTCTGACCGAAGTCTGCATCGGGCGAGATGCCGAGGCGTGCTCCGATGCCAGGCTGAAGAATGTTGACCAGCAACATTCCAAGCCCCACCGCGAGAAACGATGTGGTGGCGTAATAACCGAAGGTACGACCGCCCATCCGGCCGAAATCTGATCCACCTCCCAGGCCAGCGACTCCGGTCACGATGGAGGTCACCACCAGTGGCATGATCAGCATCTTGAGCAATCTCATGAAGATGTCCGCGATGAACTTGAATGGAGCAAGCCAGCGCGCTCGTGTGGATTGTGGATCGAGAGCCACCAGCGCCGATCGTTTCTCCCCTGAGACCAGTTCGACGGTCGCCACGCCTCCGGCACCGCGCTGCTCCAGGAACTCGGTCAGTGCCTCGGTCGAGGTGACCTCGGCGCCCTTTTCGTCATCCATTCCGGCATTGACCGTGATGCGTTTCACCACATCGCCAACCTGCAGACCTTCGGAGGCTTTTCTTCCCTTGGGCAACAGGTCTTGCTCCAGAGCATCGACACGGATCCCCACCGGCACCCCATCGACGACCACCGGTTGAGGATCAAACCGAACACCCACGGTCCCGGGACCATCGGTGAATCGCTGGAGGGCAAAACCCACCACCACTCCAGCGATAAGCCAGAGAAGAATCTTCCAGTGCTGCTTCATCTTGAAACCCACTCTCATTTCATGAGGTGACGATGGAAGAGGACATCTGATCGGGGATCAGGTGCTCCTGTAGCCGCTCCTCGACCTCTTTCGTGGTGATCTCTGCCAGCAAATCGACCACCTCGAAGGGGTCGCCGTCGAGGAAACGAGTGCCGCAATAACTACCCGCGATGTGGTCGAGCGAGTTGAAAGCTCGAAGCAAGTATCCTGTGGCGGAACGACGCTGACGTTCGATATCGGCAGGATCGATCCCCACCTTGCGGATCTTACCGACCTCTTCGCGAATCACATCGATGAGACGATCGGGATCGGCTGAATCTCCGCCAGTTGCGGAATGCCCCACGTCCGAGTGAATCTGGCAGGAGGTAGCGAAGGAGTCGTCGATCAGATCCTTGCGGTACAACTCCTCGAACAACGGGCCACTCTGACCGAAGATGCATTCGAGCATCACTTCCGTGACCAACTCTTTGCGCATCAGGTCCCGCCCGCTGATTCCTGGGTGGAGGTCCTTCCATCCCAGTAGCACTTTCGATCGTCCCACCTGCATCTGCTGGCGAACCTGCTCCCGTGCCGGGGCAGCGGGCTCCTCGGTGAGGATCTTCTCCACTGCAGGTGCCGGCCCGAGATCCTGTTCCGACAACAGCCTTCCAGCCGCCTCGAAAAAGGACTCCTGATCCTCATCAGCCACTGCCAGAAGGATCATATTCGATGGATGGTAAAAGGTGCTCCAGCATTGATCCAGTATCTGCGGCGTGATCCCTGCGATGGTCTGTTCGGTTCCTGCGATGTCCTTGGCCACGGGGTGGTTCTTGTAGAGCCCCGCCAGCAAGTTGAAGTAGACCCTCCAGCCAGGATTGTCGGCATACATCCGGATCTCTTGACCGATGATCCCCTTCTCCTTCTCGACATTCTCTGTCGTGAAATGGGGTTGCTGGACGAACCGAACCAGATGGTCGAGACAAGGAAAGAATCCGTCGACGCAGGAGAACAGATAGGTGGTGCCGACAAAACTGGTGAAGGCATTGGCACTGGCACCCATGCGGCTGAACTGAACAAAGGCGTCCTCTTCAGGACCCTCAAACATCTTGTGCTCGAGGAAGTGTGCGACTCCATCGGGCAGCAGCACTTCCGGACCACCGTTGATTCGATAGCGATCATCGACACTGCCGAAGCGAGTCGAGAAACAGGCGTATCGACGCAGGTAGCCTGGCTTGCGACAGTAGGCGACGGTCGCGCCACTGGCATGAGTCCGCTCCACGACCCGTTCGCCGAGGGTCGCATTCTCCAGGATGATTTCCTCACCGATCCAGGTCACTGTACGTCCTCTCTCTGATCATCCTCCGGAGAAAGCAGGTAGATCAGGTCGGTCTCGAGCCGGTTAGCCGCCTCGATGACCCCCTCTCGAGTCACACATGAGACTCGCTCACGCAATCCATCGATGGTCGGGTCTCTCCCCACCAGTCGCGAAACCAGATCGAACTCTGCCAGGGAGGCGGGAGAATCCTGAGTCATCCTCAATCTTGAATCCCAGGCATCGAGAGTCATCTGGAACTCCTCAGCCGAGAACTCGCCTCTCTTCACTACATCGATCTGCTCGAGGATGCTCTCGCGGGTCCGAGTTGCGGTATCCCCATCGATCCCGGCATTGACCAGCATCAATCCAGAGCTGCCATCGAAGAGCGAATTGACCGAGTAACAGAGGCTCTGCTTCTCCCTGACCTGGGTGAAGAGGCGCGAGTGCGGAAATCCACCGATCACTCCACTGGCGATCATCATCGATTCCTGAAGGGGGTCGCCATGTCCGGTGGAAGTTCGAAATGAAATCACCAGATTGGCCTGCTGCCCGTGGAAGTGTTCCTCCAACTCCCGGACCTCCCCGGCACCCTTGAGCGGAAAGCGATCGGCAAGAGTCGCCGTTTGCTGATCATGCCCGTCAAAGAGCGGAAGCAATATTTCGGTGAGCGAATCGGATCGGGCCTCGCCACTGAAATGCACGTGCATCGGTGCACTCCCGATGGACTTCTTCCAATCGGCGGTGACCGACTCAGCGGTCGCTTGATCGAGAGACTCGATGGTGCCGTACTCATGGAAGCGCCATGGTTCGTCGTGACAGGTCTCCTCGATACAGCGTTGCATCGCCCAGGAGCGCTTATCATCGAAGCGCCCCTCGATGCTCCTGCGGTGCTGCGACACCTCGGAACTGACCGTATCTTCATCGAAACAACCCTCGACCAGGTGCGGCTGTAGGATCACTTCTCGAATGAACTCGACAGCATCGGCGAGCACCGCCTCACCTCCAGGGAGGCGAGAATCTTCTGCAAACTCTGCATTGATCGTGACAATCAGCAGCTGCCCCGCTCGGTCGATCGACCCGCCGATCCCGAGCCCCCAGAGTTCTTCACTTCTTCGACTGATTTCCCTCAACGAGGGGAAGGAGCGGGAGCCTCTCAGCAGGCAGGAAGGAACCAGGCATTTCTGAGCCGCATCCGGTCCCATATTGTGAATCCAGGAGACCCGCAGGCGGCTGGTCTTCCTTCTCGATTCCTGGCGGATGTGCAGTGAAGCACCAGGAGAGATCTCGCTAGACTCGAAGTCTGACCCGCTGGGTGTTGCTGCGCCTGTCAACGTTCCTCCCCGCTGGAAGTTTCCACTACATGTTCGGAGTACTCGGTTGCGGTCTCCCACAGTGCGGTTCGTATGCTCCGGAGGTCGGGAACCAGTTGGTCAAACTGCTCAAGGGTCAATGCCTGACGCCCGTCAGAGAGGGCTTCCATCGGCTGATCGTGAACCTCGATCAGCAATCCATCGGCTCCCGCTGCCACCGCAGCCCGGGCCAGTGAAGGAACCCGGTAAGCCTCTCCACTTCCATGGGACGGGTCGACGAAAACTGGTAGATGAGTCCGCTGTTTCAGTTCAGAGATCGCTCCCAGATCCAGCACCACCTTGCGACTGGCAGCGCCGCAGCGGATTCCGCGCTCGCACAGGACTACCATCGAGTTGCCACCACTGAGGATGTATTCCGCAGCCATCAGCCACTCATCGATGGTCGAAGCAAAGCCTCTCTTCAACAACACCGGTGTCGAGACCTGTCCCAGTTCCTTCAGCAATGAGTAATTGTGCATGTTGCGGCTGCCCACCTGAAGCATGTCAGCAACCTGGCTGACTCGCTCGACATCTCGGGCATCGAGTACCTCCGTGATGATCCCCAGGCCTGTCTGGTTTCGAACCTGCTCGAGGATCGGCAAGGCATCGGCTCCCAGCCCTTGAAATGCATAGGGGGAAGTCCGAGGCTTGTAGGCCCCGCCCCTGAACAGGTCGGCGCCAGTGGCTCCGACTCGCTCGGCGATTCTCAGGGCTCGCTCCTCTTCCTCGATAGCGCAGGGACCAGCGATGATCGTCAACTCTCCTGCGCCCACCGCATGGTTTCCAACCTGGATCGGAGCACAATCCTTCGCTTTGTCGGGAGCCCAGTGCATCGCGGACTCGCCCAGCACCATCACCTTGTCAACTCCGGGCCAACTGTCGATGGAAAGGGTCTGAAGGGCGGCGATTTCACCTCGCAACTCGAAGTAATGACGCTCCGAGCCCTCCACCAGCGAGACGGTGGCTCCCACCGACTCGAGCCTCTCGCGGAGCCGGCGACGACGGGTTGCAGCCAGCCCAGGGGCCAGCGCCACGATCATCTCAGGATTGATAGCCTTCGGTTCCATCGATACCTCATGCAACGCCGACCAGTCAGCGAGTAACAAAGGAGTGCAGTAAGAACGCCCGTCAACGTGGCTATAGAAGTACCATGAAGGGCTTGTGTCGGGAAGCCAACCGCATCTCATTTGCGGTCGAAACGTCGCTCCAACTCTTGCCAGGATATGAACAGTTCCGAGGGTCGCCCGTGCGGGCAATTCCACGGCTGAAAGGCCTGTTCTCGCCCCTGAATCAGATCCTCCTGAGCCTCTGGGGAAAGTGGCTGACCCGCCTTCACAGCAGCCTTGCAGGCCATCGTCTGGAGCAACCGCTCCCGCAGATCGGGGAGTGCGGCTCCTGAACTGCGAACCGACTCGAACTTGACCAGGACCTCTCGTAGCAGATCGGCCGGATCGCTCGATTCGAATCCCTGGGGAACCGCTCTCACCAGCGCCACCCCATCGCCAAACTCTTCCGCTTCCAGTCCCAATTCCGCCAGTGCCTCCTTGTACTCGACAAACAGCGACCATTGATCAGGATCGAGCGGCACCGGCTCCGGCACCAGCAATCCTTGACAAAGAGTTCCCTGTTCTCGAGCGACGAGAATCTTCTCGTAGAGGATCTTTTCGTGCAGTGCGTGCTGGTCGATGACACGTAAGCCATCGTTTTCTTCCAACACCAAGAACGAGTCTCGCACCTGGAAGACCCGAACCGAATCTCTCACCAGGTTTGGTCTCTCCACCAGTGCTTCCCGCGAACCAGTGATCAAAGGATCGGCACAGGCGACCGGGTCGCCAAAGGGAGCCACTCGCTCGACAACTCGCTCGCCATTCACATCCGAAGAGACCATCTCGACATGCCCCGCCACCGGAATCAGATCGGGCAATGCCGGATCTTCCAGCGGCAAACTTGGGACCGATCCGGCGCTCTCCAGCGCACTGCGGATCGCCCGTCGAATTTTCCGGTGAACATCTTCTCGATTGCGAAAGCGAACTTCCAGTTTCGAAGGATGCACGTTGACATCGACTTCACCCGGATCGAGTTCAATCCCGACCACCGCGACCGGATACTGCCCTGGAATCTGAAATCCACGGAATCCTTCACGTACCGCGTGCTGAAGTACGCGGTCTCGAAGTGGTCTCCCGTTGAGAAAAGTCCAGATCCCATCGCCATTCCTGCGCTGGAGATCGGGACGCGCCACCCACCCCGATACACCATCATCTCCGGAAACTGCAATCATTCGGCCACCGATCTCCGACCCCAGCACCTCCGAAATTCGCTCGGAGAGCGACTGATCGGCGGGATACTTCAGCACCGTTCTCCCGTCATGAGTGAGGGAGAAGCCAACGGTAGGATGGGCCAGTGCTGCGCCCTTGAGGGATGCGGAGCAGCGAGCCACTTCTGCGGAACTGGCCTTGAGAAAGCGACGACGAGCGGGCACTGCGGAGAACAGATCCTTGACCGCGACCCGGGTTCCCGGCCTCATCGCGATCGGCGATTGAACCTCGATGGTCCCCTCGCTGCCCTGGACCCTGTGGGCGACGTCCTCCGCTGCAGTACGAGACGCGATCTCCACTGTCGCTACCGCCGCGATACTGGCGAGTGCCTCACCACGAAATCCAAGGGTCAGGATCCGGTGAAGGTCCTCAGCCACCTTCAACTTCGAGGTGGCATGGCTCGTTAACGCCAGAGGGAGTTGTGACTGCTCGATCCCCTGACCATCGTCGGTCACCTGGATCAGGCGCTTGCCCCCGTCTTCGAGTTCGACATCGATCAGCGACGAGCCCGCATCCAGTGAATTTTCGATCAGTTCCTTGACCACCGAGGATGGTCTCTCGACCACTTCGCCTGCTGCGATCTGATCGACCAGCAAAGCGGGCAACTTGATGATCTGATTCCCGGATGGCTCCATCGAAATCTCCGTCACTCTTGTAGTTTGCACTCCTCGAACCGAATCGCTCCCGCGAGAGTGTTCTCGAGCAATTTGGCCACCGTCATCGGGCCGACACCACCAGGTACGGGAGTGATACACCCGGCGCGCTCACTGGCGGCCTCAAATTCGACGTCTCCGACGATCGAGCCGTCCTCGATTCGATTGATTCCCACATCGATCACCGCGGCTCCAGGTTTGATCCATTCTCCTCGAATCATCTCTGGACGACCGACAGCAGCCACCACCACATCCGCGCGCCCGATGTGTGCGGCCAGGTTCTGGGTCTTCGAGTGACAGATCGTCACCGTTGCGCCCTCTGCAAGCAACAGTTGAGCGACCGGCTTTCCGACGATGTTGGATCTACCCACCACCACCGCATCGGCTCCCTGAAGGGTGACCCCTGCAGTATGGAGCAGGTCGATACAGCCAAGCGGAGTACAGGGAACGAAAGTCGGCTGTCCCACCGCAAGCCTCCCGGCATTGACCGGATGGAAACCGTCCGCATCCTTGTCAGGAGAGATCCTCAACAACAGAGGCTCTGCATCGAGATGCGAAGGCAACGGTAACTGGAGGAGGATCCCGTGCACTTCTGGATCCTCATTGAGCTGGTCGATCAGTTGCTCCAGTTGTTGCTGGGTCGCATCTTTCGCCAGTGGATGGTGGAAGGAGCGAATTCCGGTCCTGGCGCAGGCCCGCTCCTTATTCCTCACGTAAACGGCACTGGCAGGATCTTCTCCCACCAGGATCACTCCCAGCCCGGGAGGGTGGCCAGCCTCGACCTGGAAGTCGTGCACTCGCCCTTTCAGTTGCTTGCGAATCTCTTTCGCTCTTGCCTTGCCATCGATGATCTGTGCCATCCGTTGTTTCCTCCAGGAAAAATCAGTTCAGCGAGTCCAGTCTCCACTGCGGCCACCCGATTTCTCGAGCAATCGCACACCGCAAATCTCCATCCCTCGATCGACCGCCTTGCACATATCGTAGATGGTCAACAATCCCACCGACACTGCCGACAGTGCTTCCATCTCGACTCCGGTACGCGCAGTGACTCGTGTCGTCACGGACATCCGAATCCAACCGCCATCGTCATCTTCACCCTCTTCCAACTCCACTGCTACATTGTCGAGCGGCAGAGGATGGCAGAGTGGTATCAAGTTCGAGGTTTGCTTTGCACCCTGGATGGCTGCGAGTCTCGCGACTGCCAGCACATCCCCTTTTTGCACTTCACCATCGATAATCAGGCGCAAGGTCGAAACTTGCATCCGGATCATGCCTTCGGCGACGGCGCGGCGGTCTGTCACGACCTTGTCTCCGACATCGACCATTCGTGCGTTGCCCTCGGCATCGGTATGTGAAAGTTGAGACTTTCCTTTGGCCGTCATCACCCTCTCCTACAGTTCGCGCCGGACCACGAATCGGGCCAACTCTTCGAGTCGCTCGCGCGCAGGACCGGGTCCCGAAGCGTCTCGAAGCGCGTCGAGCGCCCCATCGATCGAATCGCTGGCTCGCTGCTGGACCCTTTCGAGGATCCCCTCTTGCTCGAACCACTTCAATAGCTTTGCATGTGCGGCGTCGTCGGACTGACCAGCAGCGGCCGCTTCCAGCAGTTGCATCAGAGACTCACGCCCCTCGTCATCGAGTTGGTCTCGCAACAAAATCAGCGGCAAGGTCATCTTGCCATTGACCAGATCAGTGCCGAGGGATTTCCCGACCGTCTCCTGGTCGCCCACCAGATCGAGTGCATCATCGGCGATCTGGAAGGCAGTTCCCAGCAGTATCCCGAATCGCTCCAGTGCGTCCGCCTGCTCATCGCTGGCTCCCGAGAGAGTTGCGCCAAGTCGGCAGGAGAGGCCATACAGGATCGCAGTCTTGCGGTGGATGATCTGGAAATACTGCTCTTCTGAAAGGTTCAGGTCGCCAGCACTCCCGACCTGAAGCATCTCCCCGATGCAGATCTCCCTGGTGCATTCCGCCAGTTGCTTGGCCGCACCCTCGACCTCGGTGGAGATGACGAATCCGCGCGCATAGATAATATCGCCGAGCAAGATGGCGGCTCGATCACCGTACCGGCTGTGAACCGTATCCACACGACGGCGGATGTCCGCCTGATCGAGCAAATCATCATGAACCAGGGTCGCGGTATGAATCAATTCCACCACGGCGGCACAGCGTATGTGATCACTGTGGGTCTCGCCAAAGCACTTTCCAGCCAGAAAAACACACGCCGGCCGGATCTGCTTACCCCTGAACTTGGCGAGATGCTCGAGCAACTCGTTCACAAATGGTTCTGACGATGCGAACTCATCATGAAGATGATCACGCAGCGCTTTCATCTCCTCGACGATCGGTTGGTAGAGACGTGTCAGTGCTAGCGATTTTTCAATGGGACTATCTTCGACGGCTCCACCGCTGCCCGCGATCACCTGACGGCACCACCGATGGCGGGCAGGTCCTCGATCGGGTGCAGTGGCATGGCAAAGGCCTTGCTCACTCCACGATGGAAGACTTTTCCGCAGCTTACATTGAGGCCCTGAGCCTTGAGGTGGTCGCCTTGAACAAATGAGTGAAGCCCATTCGCAGCCAGTTCTAGCAGATAGGGCTGAGTAGCATTGGTCAGGGCAAAGGTCGAGGTCCGGGAAACTGCGCCAGGCATATTGGCCACGCAATAGTGAACAATCCCGTCGATGACATAGGTCGGATCAGCATGGGTGGTCGGCTTACAGGTCTCGATGCAGCCTCCCTGATCCACCGCCACATCGACGATTACCGAGCCTTTGGGCATCTCCTTGAGCCACTCCCTGGGAACCAGAACCGGGGCTCGATCACCAGCCACCAGCACCGCCCCGATGACCAGATCTGCCTGCTGCACCGATTCATGGATGGCGAAAGGGGTCGAGAAGCAGGTGTTGACGTTGGCGGGCATCGTCTCATCGAGATAGCGCAATCGCTCCAGATCGATATCGAAGATCTTCACCCGAGCACCTAGTCCTGCGGCCATTCGAGCGGCATTGGCGCCCACCACTCCACCACCAAGGACCACCACGCGTCCTGGTTCGACACCCGGGACTCCCGACAAGAGCACTCCGCTGCCACCATTCTGGCACTGCAGATTTCGGGCTCCAGCAAGCACCGACATTCGACCGGCAACCTCGCTCATGGGAGTGAGCAACGGAAGCGATCCGTTGGCTCCCTCGATGGTCTCGTAGGCGACCGCAGAGACTCCCGAATCAAGGCATGCGTCGGTCAACTCACGAGAACCAGCAAAATGAAAGAAGGTGAAGACGATGAGATCGCTGCGCAGGTAGCGATACTCGGATGCGAGCGGCTCCTTCACCTTGACGATGATCTCCGCTTGCTCCCACACCTCGGCTGCAGTGTCGCTCATCTGGCAACCGGCACTGACATATTCCTGGTCCGAGATGCCACTTCCCAGGCCGGCACCCTTCTCCACCAGCACGACATGTCCCGCCTGGATCAAGAGATAGGCTCCTGAGGGAACCAAGGAGACTCGCTGCTCTTGCTGCTTGATCTCCTTGGGAACTCCAATGGTTCGCATGGTCATTTGTGGGCTCCTTCTGTTCACTCAATTCAGGATTCACCGGGGATCTTGGTCGAATTCGATCGAATCCTTGATCTCCCGTTCGATGATCTCGATACGGTACCGTCAGCGCCACCACCATCCGTGTTGCGCCCCCGAACCAGCATCTGGTCTCCTGAGATCACCGGTCCAACCGTTTCCATCTCAAGCCTAGTCCCGGATTCTACTTCTGACGAGATGGTGTGACAAGCGATGCCACCTTGAAAGCGTGCGGTCAGGGAGACCAAATCTGCCGGGTCGAGAGGCAACAGACCATCCAGATCCGCCTATGCCCTGGAACCGATCTCGACCTTCCCGCCCAAAAGACATCTCCAGATCGCCAATTTGCAGACTGGACTCCCCCGCATCCAGAGGGTTCGATGCCATCCGATTACTCCGAGCCTTGCCACGATCAGGAGGTCAGACAGGTGTGCCCATCGGATCACGATTCTCGCCCGCTTGCACTGCTAGGTGGTGTCTTCGACCCCATCCATCGCGGCCATGTCGAACTGGCGAGAGCGGCACTGCAACTTGCTGAAGTGGAAGAGGTGCGATGGATCCCTTGCCTGAACCTTCCCCATTCCAAGAATCCTCCGCTGGCTCCCGCGGTCGCTCGCCTGGACATGGTGCAAACTCTCTGCTCACAAAACTGCGGGTTCGTCTGTGATCCGCTGGAATTTCACCGCGATGGTCCTTCCTGGACCATCGACACCGTTCGACACTTTCACGACGAGCAACCCGATCGTCCTCTTCTGTGGCTGATCGGTTCAGACAACATTTCATTGATCGGTAGCTGGAAGGATGCGGAGGAGTTGTGGCAGCGAGCGATCCCGGTGGCAGCACATCGCCCGGGGGCTCCGCAGCGTCTCGAACGTGCCCATCTCCCTTTCCTCGACGATGCTCGATGGGAACAGGTGATCCGATGGCAACTGCCTCAGATCTCTGAAGATATCTCTTCGACCCGGATCCGGCAGATGATCGCTGCTGGAGAAGCGGTGGATCAGTGGATCCCACAGTCAATTCAACCGCTCATCCTCTCCGGGGGCTGGTACTCGTCCGGTTCTCCTTGATGATCCTGCCCGATGAGGCACCATCGGAAGTCACTGATCTCCAATGCAAGATGATCTAGACACGAGCTGGAAGGAATCGAGATGGCGAGAACAAGGGTTCGGGATCTTCCCGCGGCAACCGGAAACGAAGTAGTACTCCAGGGCTGGCTCTACAATCGCCGTTCATCGAAGAAGATGCACTTTCTCCAGTTGAGAGACGGTTCCGGGATTGTCCAGTGCATCGTCACCAAGGATGACTTTGGTGACGACGAATTCCTGAAAATCGGGCAGATCCCCTACGAGTCTGCCATCCAGTTGACCGGAACTGCACACGGAGATGACCGTGCCCCCGGTGGTGTCGAGGTCCACATCAGTGGCGTGGAGGTGATCTCCCGATCGGAGGAGTACCCCATCTCCAAACAGGATCACGGTCCGGACTTCCTGCTCAGCCACCGCCATCTTTGGCTGCGCTCCAGAAAACAGGTCGCCTTGATGCGCATCCGAGACGAGGTGATCCGGGCCATCCGTGACTCGATGCACGATCGCGGCTTCACCTGCATCGACGCTCCCATCTTCACTCCCAGCTCCTGCGAAGGAACCAGCACCCTGTTCGAGGTCGATTACTTCGATGAAGAGAAAGCGTTCCTGACCCAGAGTGGACAGCTCTACATGGAAGCGGCCGCCATGGCCCTCGGTGATGTGTTCTGCCTCGGCCCTACCTTCCGGGCCGAAAAATCAAAGACTCGCCGCCACCTGACCGAGTTCTGGATGTTCGAACCGGAGATGGCATTTGCCGACCTCGACGATGTGATGAACCTCGCCGAGCAGATGCTCTCGACCATCGTGGAACGGGTCCTGGAAAATCGACTGGAAGATCTCGAGATACTGGAGCGAGACATCGATAAACTGAAGGCGGTCCAGTTACCCTTCCCTCGCATCAGTTACGATGATGCCGTCAAAAGGATGAACGAAGAGGGTCACTCCTTCGAATGGGGCGGCGACCTCGGAGCCCCCGATGAAGCCATCATCTCATCCTGGTTCCCGAGTCCAGTAATGGTCCACGGGTACCCTGAGGCAGTGAAAGCGTTCTACATGAAGCGTGACCCCGACGATCCGCGGGTCGCTCGAGGGGTCGATGTTCTCGCTCCCGAGGGTTATGGCGAGATCATCGGTGGCGGCCAGAGGGAAGATGACCTCGAGGTACTGCTGGAGAGAATTCAGCAGCATCAACTCTCCGAGGAGGACTTTCGCTGGTATCTCGACCTGAGACGCTTTGGCTCGGTACCCCACGGCGGATTTGGCCTGGGAGTCGAGCGGACCGTCTGCTGGCTCGCCGGAATCGAGCATGTTCGGGAATGTATTCCTTTCCCTAGAATGCTTTATCGGCTCTACCCCTGAAGATTCTTGCACCTTCCCGGCCGGGCGTTACAATCGGGTTTACATTGGAACTGACTGATCGGATAGTCCGGTTCTCATGATTGTCTTTCTTTGCCGAGGAAACAGCTCCTGAATGATGTATGCCGACTTTTCCCCCGGGGCGCGGGGGAAAGTGGTTCGGCTCCCGCCGGCATCATTGTGGGTATAATGGTCACTGTTCTTGGGCCGATATCTATCAGCCCTGAGAGGAACCAGATGCGGATTCTGTGCCCCAAATTCCACCCTTCTTCGCTTTTCTTGCGAAAGGTGGCTCATGGCTGTTTGTGGATGCTCCTCCTCTGTGCCCCTCTTCAGGGCCAGAATGGCACTCTACAGGTAGAGGTGAACCTCTGCGGTGCCAATCCAAATGGAAGCGATGTCGCGGTCAACACCAGCGACAACTCGGTCTGGACCATCGACGGCACCAGCGGCAAAATTTGCGTGTTTTCCTCGATCAGCAATCCTCCTAATCTCGCTCTCGCCAACATGATTGACCACCCAGTCGGTGCCGCTATGGCGCCACTGTTTCAACCTCAGTGCTCCGGATTGGCCTATTCAGAGAGCTCCAACACCTTCTGGATCCTCAACTCAACTTCTCTCGAACTGATCGAGATGAGCCCCGCAGGGGCTGCCATCGGTACGCCGGTCCCTTTCACCATCTCCGGATCAGCCTCAGGCCTCGCCCATGACTCCCTGTCTGGCACCCTCTGGACCCGGGATACCGTCAATTCCCAGGCGATAGAGATCGATCCAACCAGCGGTGCGATCCTCTCCACCATTGCGATTCCAGGAGCCGATTTCCGATATGGTACCGGTCTCGCCTTCCGCAGCTCTGCTACCGGCCTCGGGTATCTCGACTTCACCTACGGAGATGCCTTCGATGCGGGAGTCCAGGAGGTTCGCTCCCTGGCCATCGGCACCGGAGAACTGCAGTGCTCTGGAATCGATTTCGATGGGACAAACTTCAACTCGCTGCTGGGAATCTGCTACAACGCGTCCCAGTCGAGCCTACTGGCGGTCTCATCCACCAGTTTGGTACAGGTCAACGCCACTCAGCCGGCGATCTACCCTCCTGCAGATCTGGTTTGCCTGGCCGACGGCGAGGGCTCCGTGAATCTTGACTGGCGCAACTGTGGCCCCGGCGGAGGCGGACTCTACAGCCTCCTGAGGATCACCAGAAATGGCGCCATCGTCGACACTCTGCCCGGCTCTGCCACGACCTGGTCAGATTCGGCCGCTCCCCTGGATGAAACTCACCTTTACCAGGTTCAGGGCATCGTGGGCAACATCATCGAATCTTCCAGTTGTTCCGTGATCCAAGGCACCGGTGGTCTGGTCCACTCCATCACCTTCGTCGGAGATCGACCCAGAGACCTGGCCTACGATGAAGAGATGGACGACCTCTACGTCACCGAATCGTTCAGCGGTGTCATTCACGTACTCGGTTCTGACCTGACCATGAAACGCTCCATCGATACCGGATTACCCAACCTTCGCGGCGTTGGATACAACCCGATCCTCGATGTGTTGCTGGTGAGCCGCGCGGGAAGTGGACTGGTCACCTTCATCGACCCCTTGACCGGCTCTCCCCTCAGTTCGTTCCCATCCAACTCCAGTTCCATCAGTGTCATCAATTACGATAGTGCATCGGATGACTGGCTGCTGCTCGACACCGAGTCAAGCCAGGTCCAGATTCGCAGGATGGAAGCGCTCGAAGGATCGGAAGGCAACCCGCTCGGGATTATCGTCCCACCGAGTACTTCCGGGTTGCTGTTCGGAGGAGGACTCTCCACCTTCGAAGACGGTTCGTTTCTCTGTGGAGTGGAAAACCTCGGGGCCATCACCAGTGCCAGTCAGTTCTCCCAGTTTGGATTCCCACTCAACTTCAATCTGCCGCTGACGGCTCTGGGAAACTCGCCTCAGATGCTCGACAATGCCGTCACCGGCTTCGAGATCGTCGGGAACACCCTGGTGCTCGCCGGCCAGGCGACCAACACCCTGTTCCAGCTGCTGATCGTCAGTGACGGACCCGATTTCATCCGAGGAGACTCCGACTCCAGCGGCACGGTCAACCTGGCCGACGCCATCTTCACCGCCACCTGGATCTATGCCGGAGGTACTGCTCCCGATTGCCAGGACTCCTGCGATGCCAACGATGATGGGCAACTTGACATTTCTGACCCCATCTATACCTTACTTCACCTATTTACCGGCTCAGCGGCTCCTCCAGCCCCATACCCCTCTTCTGGACCAGACCCCACCTTCCTGGACCAGATCGATTGTTAATCTGGCTGGATTGACAATCTCGCTTTTGTTAATAAACTAGAGTTACCCTTCAATCGAAGGGACCGTTCCGCACCTGCCCCGCAGCAGGCCGGGGGGGAAGAGTATTCGTACCGGGCTCACCGGTATGAAGGGGATGAATTGCATGCGGGGGGGGGCCTCCTGTGGAGGCCAGTAGAGGAGATGAAGATGAATACCTGTTTCAAACAGGTGTTCGTGGCGGTGTGGACGGTTTTGATCCTGACCCAATTGGTCCAGGCTCAGCAGTCTCTCTCCATCACGGATACGACGACCCAGGGCCTTGCGCCCTTTACTGCGACGGTAGAACTGACCAGTGACGTGGAAACTCAAGGCTATGTACTGGCCGTGGGTTTCGACAGCACCATGTTGAACCCAACAGCAGCGACAGTGGAAGGAACGGATGTGGCCTCAATAGGCGCAGAACTGGTGGTCGCAGAGATCCTATCCGGAGGACTGACCCTTGGTGTGGTTCTCGATACCGAGAGTCCGTTCGAGGGTCAGGCGATCCCCGCCGGCAGCGGAACCAGTATTGCCCACCTCAGCTTCACGCCGGTGACCTTCTCGTCAGTCCAGATGACCACCCAATTACAGTTCGAGGATGGAGTTTTCAACTCTCCGCCGCTGGACAACATCATCGTCCAGGCAGGATTATCGATCGGTGCCACCGACGGCCTGAACCTGATCGACGGTACGGTGACCATCTCTCCTCCGCCACCAGACCAGTTACGGATCGAGGATAGTGCAGTACTCGCCGACGGCCAGTCGACCACCAATGCTCGGATCCTCCTCTCCAACAGTTCAGGGCCCGCTCAGGGTTTCGTTGTCGCCATCGCCCATGGAATCGATGATCTGACACTTCAAGAGATCTCACTGGAGGGAACCATCACCGAATCGGTCGGAGTTGAGTTCGAAGTCATGAGCCTGTACTCCAACGGTGGAACCGTAGGAGTGGTGCTCGATTTCATACCTCCCTTTGACGGTCAGGTGATCCCACAGGGAACCGATCAGCACATCGCAACCTATCGCTACAGTTGTAACGAGATCATTTACTTACCCGAATCGGATCTTGTGACCTCGTTGACTCCGATCAACGGATTCATCGGAACTCCTCCCCTCGACAATGTCATCGTCGTCGGTGGACTTTCTATGTTCCCTTCACTCGAGGCAGGCACGATGACCTGCATCGCGATTGCCCCTCCTCCGGTACACAACACAGTCATGACCGCGAAGATTGATTTTGATCAGGACTCTGGCAACTACGCTTACCACGGCCAAACGGGAACCTTGAGTATCTGCTACTCAGATCCAGATGACCAGATCCAGGGTATGACGATCACCATCTGTTACGACTGTGACCTGACACTGGAAGAAGGAACCTTCTCTCTCGAGGGATCAATCGTAGAAATGGTCGGAGCCGAATACATCAACCACCAGGTCGATGATGATTGCTCGGATGGAGAGAGCGGCGAGATGATCCTCGCGATCCTGCTCGACGCCCTGCCACCATTCGAGGGACAGACGCTACCGCCCACTACAGAAGAACTGCTCGTCGGTAGCATTCAGGTCACCGTGGATGATAGCGCTGAATGCGACCTCGCTCAGGAGATCAACTTCTGCGACAACATCAACGGTAACGGTAGCGTGCTCCTCTACAACAACGTGGTCATCGACTACCTCTCGGTCCAGGATTACCAACGCAACGGAACCAGCGTCAACGTGGTTCCGCAGGAGATCTTCCAGCGGGGCGACTGCAACAGCGATGACAAGGTGGACCTGGCCGATGCCGCCACCACGATCGCATCTCAGTTTTCAGGGCTTCCCATTCTCTGTGCCGACGCCTGTGACTCCAATGATGACGGCGTCATCAATCTTGCCGACGCAGTGTTCGGAATGAACTGGCTCTTCAAGTTCGGTCCAACGCCGCCAGATCCTGGTCCATTTAGCGATGGTCCCGATCCTACGGCGGACCAGCTCCCTGTCTGTGATAGCAACGATACCGGCTGTTAATAGCCATCTAGTGATTCAGTACCCGACACCTGCGATCCAGCGCAGGTGATTAACTCAGAGTTCTTGGGCGGCCCCCCGATGTCGCCCAGCGAAAGGAAGTGTGTCATGCGTAACCTTCTGCGCAGAAAAACAACTGCTACCCTGATGCTGGCCATGATGATTTTCATCAACGTCGATAGTTTTGGACAGAATCCAAATTATCTCATGCATATGGATAGCGCAGATGTACTTGGTGGATCGACATTCTCCACGACTGCCAAACTAAACGTCTTGCAGCCCTCCGAAATTCAGGGCTGGAGTTTCAGTCTTTGTTCCAATCCTGCTGAGTTGCTCCCCTTGAGTGCCACTCTGGGAACAGACTCACTCACCGTGAAGAACGGATCACCGCCAGACTTCGAAACCACCAATATCACTACAGATGCAGTGATGAGTGGAGTGGTGATCTGCTTCACTGGCTGTTCGTCTTTGAGCGAGACAATGAACTTCGAACTGCTCGATATCGACTACCAAGCGGATGGAAGCGTTGGAGACATCGCATCCATCAGCTACTGCACTGCAGGTACGCCGGGAGTCAGCACTCTCGTGGTCATCAGCGGCAACAGTGTACCTCCAGTGACTTCTGGAGCTGACTTCACGATCATCAGCCCGAACTACATGAAGTTCGGTAGCGGAACTGGAATCGCAGGTCAGAACGCATCGATTCCGGTCCTGATCTCGACCATTCGCCCCCTCGATGGCCTGTCGATCGCTGGGTCCTTCGATGCAACGCTCCTTTCCCTGACAGGGCTCTCCGCCACCGGGGTCGCAGCCAATGCGGACTTTCTCGAGACATCTTCGAATATGGCTGCCGGCGAAATCGCTGCCGGACTGATCATGGCTTTCGATACTTCCGTCGACATTCCGGTGGGCGACGACCAAGAGGTCATACAGATCGACTTCGCCGTCATCGGCGATCTCACAGGTCAGGTGGATCCTGTCGTTTCTCCAGTAGATTTCTTGCCCAGTGCGGGAAGTCCGCCGATCATCAACGTGATCGTGGACGGGAATTATCAGGAGACTCCAAATCTGGTCGGTGGAACCGTCACCATCGTGAACTTCAATCCCTTCGTCAGGGGTGACTGCAACAGTGACGGAGGGCTCGTCAACATCGCTGACGGTATCGCCGTCCTTCAATACCTGTTCCAGGGTGGAGCCGCTCCTTCCTGCCTCGACGGTTGCGACCTCGACGACAACGGGCAGATCGGTGTGGGAGACGCAGTAGGCGTCTTCAACTACCAGTTCGCCGGTGGTGCTCCTCCCGCTGCACCGTTCCCGAACGCCGGAATCGATCCGACCACAGGTGACGGAATCGGTTGTGACGGAGATGCAGACGCCCAGTAAGTGACCGATGGTGACCGACAGAAGGTCGGTACACCTGAACTGATCCATGACACATCTGGACTCTGGAGGCATTTCACCTTCAGAGTCCTATTTTTTCCGGGTATTGGATCCCTACCGGCAACTTCCAGGCCCACCAGCATCCTTGTCAGATGTGGATCAAACCCGTGCTGGTGATACGATAGAAGCATGTTGAAATCCGGCGATGTTGCCAGATAGCTCCTTCTGAACTGGAGAGACCACAGATGCTTCGATTCCTCCTTGTTCTACTCACCATCTTGCTGATTCCGGCTCTTTGCATCCCGACCATCGGTCTGGCTGCGGATGTGCTCACCATCGGAAACGTTTCAGGAAATGCGGGAGATACCAATCTCCCCTGCTTCATCAACGCAACGCACGACCAGGCCATCGAAGGCTTTGCCAGCGGACTCCAGTACAATCCCGCCAAATTGACCCTGACCTCGGCCGACTTTCAAGGCACCGCGGTCTCGGCACTGCTTTCTGGTGCAGATCCAGATTTCGCCGGCTTCTCCATCGACAACATCGCCGGGACCTTCTTGGCGGGAGTGATCTTTGAATATGGAAGCCTGACCGATCCACCCTCGTCACTACCCTCCTCGCCCACCAACCAGAACTCACTGCTGAGAATGGTCTTCACCATCGATGCCAATTCCCTGCCACAGGTGATTCCGGTTCAGTTCAGCGACGAACTGGGTGATCCCCCGGTGCTCAATGTACTCTCCGCTGGCGGCGTCTCGGTGAGTCCTCAATTGATCGATGGATCGGTCACCATCAATAACCTCCATCGGTTCTACTTCGGCGATCTCGCCACTTCACCCGGAGGTAACGTCAATGCGACTCTACGCTATGACCACTCCGCCGATGAGATCCAGGGATTCCAGATTTCCCTCTCCTATGACAACACCATCCTGACCCTTCAGGAGCCTGCGACCGCTCACGGGTGGTACTCGGGACTGGACCTCGACTCGGCATTTCCCGGAGGTCCAGGTGCGATGGGTGGCATCGAGTTGTTCTACCCGGCGATGGACGCGAACGTGGCCCCTGGAGTGGGGTTGGCGACATTCTCCGCCATCTTTGATTTCCTCGGCCCCTACGGTGGCCAGGTGTTGCCTCCCAGCAACGATCAGACTCTGCTGCGACTGGAGTTTGGCACCCTTGCGGATCCAGCTCTGCTGGGCACCACCACTGAAATCGTCTTCGACGGCTCGTACCCGCTGCCGTCATGCTCCCCCAACGACCCCAACTGCAGCGCCGGTCCGGCTCTCAACTACGTCATTTTGGATGGACTCTCCATCGTTCCGATCCTTGAGAATGGTGTCATCGAGTTCCTCGATCAGCCCGGATTCAAGCGTGGAAACACCAACAGTGACCTGGGAGTCGACCTGGCAGATGCCCTTTTCATCGTCAACTGGCTCTTCGCCGACGGACCAGTCCCCTCTTGCATGGATTCTGCAGACACCAACGATGATGACGGGGTCGACATTTCCGATACGATTTACCTGCTCAATTACTTGTTCGTGAGTGGCCCCCCACCGCCAGCTCCAGGACCGAACTCCTGCGGACTGGATCCCACTTCAGACCTACTCGATTGCTCACTCACGGGCGGCTGCTGATCTTTCACTGTCGCTCACAGATTTTACATCCCTGAAGTCCTGACCTGCATCCCGGGCCAGTGCTTCCCCCCTGCCTCTCCCCCCCGAGGAGGAAACATGCGTGACTTGTTCATCCCTGCGGTCATCGCCGCAACCATCTACTTCTCAGCAACTGTCTCCGGACAGAACCTGATTCATGTCGACGACAACACGGCGATTCCTGGATCCACCGTCGATGTCACCGTTCGGCTCAACAACCTCTCACCTGTGCAGGGTTACCAGTGCGCACTGAGCTGGGATTCCAACATCTTCACCTTCAATCAAGTGAACACGAATGGTCTCGACATTGAGACGGAGCTGGCTCCCTTTCAGGTCGAGTTCTTCACTTTCACCAATGACGATCAGTTTTCTCCCGGGATCGGCTGGGCTGCCTGCGCAGCCATCTTTGACTTCAGTCCCCCCTTTGGTGGCCAGTTACTGAATCCTGGAACTGATGTTTCGATCGCTCTATTCCAGTTCATGACCACTCCAGATAACGCACTGGTCGGCAGTTGTTCCGAGATCATCCCTGTCAACACCATGGGACATCCGGTGATTCAAAACGTCCTGACCATCGGAGGGCTCTCCCAGATTCCAGAACTAGAATCGGGCAACATCTGCTTCATCGATTCGGCGGCATTCATCCGTGGTGATTCCAATGATGACGGAAGTCTCAATCTCGCGGATGCGATCTTCCTGATTGGATACTTCTTCGGTGGAGGAAACCAACCGCCTTGTAGATCCTCAGCGAATACCAATGGAGATGCTGTCGTGGATATCGGAGACGTGATCTTCGTGATCAATCACCAGTTCCTGGCGGGTCCTCAGCCGAGCGCGCCCTACCCCAACTGTGGAGCAGATCCCGCCGGCGAAGCTGGAATTGGCTGCGAGATCTACAGCCACTGCCCCTGATCACTGACCTTGAAAATCTCGCTTCAGATCTGCTTTCTCGATAGATACCAGCTCTGCGACTCGATGTCCGGATCTTCCATTCGGCTGCTCGCCTCCTTACTGGTGACTGGAGGAGGAACGATCACATCATCTCCCGGAGTCCAGTTGGCAGGGCATGCCACCTGGAACTTATCCGCAGCCTGCAATGCGTCGATGACCCGCAAAATCTCGATGAAGGATCTTCCGACCTCGGGTGGATAACTGATGATCGCGCGCACCTTTCTCTCCCCATCGATGAAGAAGAGTGACCGCACCGGAGCAGTGGCCGAGGTTGATGTATGGAGCATCCCGTAGAGTTTCGAGACCTCCTGGCTCAGATCTGCAATCAAGGGGAAGTTGACCTGTACTCCCATCTTTTCCTCGATATCTCTCAGCCAAGCGATATGCGAATAGATGCTATCAATCGAGGACCCCAACAATGCGACCCCCCTGGCTTTCAACTCATTCTCGATCCTGGCAAACTCGATGAACTCCGAAGTGCAAACCGGAGTGAAATCAGCCGGATGAGCAAAAAGGATCGTCCAGCGGCCATCGTGCCAGTCAGAGAATCGGATCGGCCCATGGGTGGTGACCGCCTCGAAATCTGGAGCCACATCTCCGAGTCGGATCGATTGCGGGTTTTCTTCGTTCTGGTGCATGCTTGAAGCCTTTTCTCTCTGTAGACGTGGCAGGGAGTGAATGATCGAGGGGATCTCCCGACATCCTCACAATTACCTTACAATCGAATCGGCTCATTTGCGAGCCGAGGGGAGGATCTTCTGGCCAATTTAGAGAGCCGTTCCAGGGAATTCAGCCGTCAAATTCGATGGCAGTGGAAACATGCGGATCACAGCACTCGCTGCTGTGTCATCGCCCTCCATGGCATGGGACAAGATGGTTCCAGCATCCTCAAACGACTGGAACAATTGGCTTCGAGGGGAGCCGACATCGTGGTGCCGGATGGACCCCACCAGCACGAAGTGAGGGGCCGAGATGGCACTCGTGAAGGTCACTCCTGGTACATCTACACCGGTGACCAGCCTCGCTTCCGCGAATCTCTGATCGAGTCTGAATCTGACCTTCTGGGAATCGTCGATACTGTGCAGCGTGAATCGGGGATCTCTTCAGAGAAAACAGTTCTTCTCGGATTCAGTCAGGGAGGATACTTGGCCGGTTTCGTCTCCTGTCGCCATCGCAATCGGTTTGGGAATTGCGTCATCGCATCGGCTCGATTGAAGCACGAGTTTCTTGGCGACCAACTTTCCAGCGGTGATCTTCCGAAGATACTCTTCTTGCATGATGACCAGGACCCATTGACGGGACCGGAGCCGGTGAAGGAATCGATTCGACAGTTGAAACAAGCCGAAGCCGATGTCGAGGTGACCTGGCACTCCGATGGTCATCGACTGGGGGACCAATCGATTTCTGCGCTTCAGCGGTGGCTCGAGCAGCGCGGCCTCATCGAATGACACGTATCGTATTGAAGCCCGTATCGTATTGAAGCCCGTATCGTATTGAAGCCCGTATCGTATTGAAGCCCGTATCGTATTGAAGCCCATATCAAATTGAAGAACGACATCGCCCTCAGGTGCGGAGGCGATGTCGCT
>JABHOG010000012.1 GCA_018694835.1 Planctomycetota bacterium
AAACGGCCGATCCCGCTGGTGGCCTTGGTTCCCATCATCTGATCGGAACCGCCCATGCCCCCGCCAAAGGCCCCCGACAATCCCGCTTGTTTCGGCTCCTGAATCAGGATCACGAAACCGAGCAGAACCGTCACAAGTCCAAGTACAATCATCAGAAATGTCACAAGCATAGCTTCACCTTATCTGCAGGGCGGTCATCGCCACCGGCGCACCATCACTGATCACGCCGTCGCAATTCCCGCGTCCAGAATCCCTAAGAAACTCGCCGACGAGAGGCTCGCACCTCCCACCAGGGCTCCATCTACCCCATCGATTCCCAGCAACGCCTGCGCATTGTCGGGCTTTACACTTCCCCCGTAGAGGATCGGAACCTCATCTGCTGAGGCTCCTCTGACTCGTCGCAAAACTTCTCTGAGGTGACAATGCACCTCTTCGACCTGTTGCGTAGTTGCTGTACGACCGGTTCCGATGGCCCATACGGGCTCGTAAGCCAGCGCGTATTCAAATTCTTCATCCAACTTGGAAAGTCCGGTTTCGAGCTGGCGACTCACCACCTCGAAAGTCTCTCCCGCTTCTCGCTGCTCGAGCGTTTCTCCGATGCAAAGAATCGGTCGTAGCCCTGCCGTCGCTGCGGCCTTCACTCGACTCGCCGCCTGTTGATCGGTCTCACCAAAAATCGAACGGCGCTCCGAGTGCCCGACCAGCGCCCACTCGGCACCAAACTGCTGGGCCAACTGAGCTCCAACCTCCCCGGTGAATGCACCGAGAGGACGATCGGATACTTCTTGTACTCCGATCTCGACGGCAGAACGATCGAACTCCGAGGCGTTCGAAACAAACCAACCGAGCCAAGGCGACGGCGGAAACAGCACCACTCGCACCGGAGAGTCGCCACCGTCAGCGGAGAGCCTCAATATCGTACCCTCGGAGATCTCTCGGAAGAGGGATTCCCCCGAAATTCGCTCGGGATTGTGCTTCCAGTTGCCGGCGATGATGGTGGGTCTGGCCAAGAGTCTCCAACATCCACCCCGACCTCGGAGTCTCGAGTCCGCTCCCTCAAATCACCGATTCCGATCGGTCGATTCGGCAGCCAAAGATGCACACTATCGAACCCCCTGGAAAGCGTCAACCTATTGCATCTACAGGAGTTGGGTCAATTGTCATCGGTCTCAAAAGAGGTCTCGCTGCGGTCCGGAAGAGGCGCCTGGGGGAACGCAAGGACAGCCTGGAAAGGAGAACTTTCCTCGACTACCATATAGCCCAGCGGAAAGGGCGTAACCCATTACAAATACAAGAGTTGGAGTCGAATTGGCGGTCCTTCTGCTGGTCGTTCTCGGCTTCGGGTGGCTGGTCATTCTGCTGTTCTCCGCATCCTCCGGGCCAGGATCGACCGTGGATCCACAGATTCCCGAGAATCCTCAGCCGATGTCGATCCTATCCTTCGCCAGAGGGGTCGATTCCGCGGTCGATGCGGGTGCCTCACAACTTCCCTACCCCGCCGAGGAGAGGGAGGTGTGGGTGATCGATCGGTGGCAGCTGGAACCCTCCGACATCGAAGAGGCCAAGGCGACCGTCGATCAGACCGGCTCTCCCGCTCTCTCGGTGACGCTGACAGAGGCGGCGGGAGACCAGATGAGAGAATATTCGCACCGGCTGATCGGCCAGAGGATGGCGCTGATCATCGATGATCAGATCGTTCTCCTGGCACGGGTCAACGAAGCCATCTCGGACAAGATCCAAATCAGCGGCGACTTCTCCGACGAGGAAATCAGCGGGCTGGTCCGATCCCTCGACCGAACACACCGTTGATGGCACTCCTGCTCGATCTCCACTGACCCACCTTACGCTTCGAGGTACACTTCCCGTGGATCCGGAAGGGGTGCGATGAGTTTTCCTTTTGCTCTGCAATCAAACTCGATCATCGGTGTGGTGCACCTGGCACCGTTGCCGGGAAGTCCCGGCTACCGTGGCTCTCGCCAGCAGATCCTCGACTCTGCGCTCGCCGATGCCCAGACACTGATCGACGGAGGAGTCAGTGGTCTCATCGTCGAGAACTTTGGCGATGCACCCTTCACACCCACTACTGTTGAGCCGACCACCGTCGCCGAGATGAGTGTCTTGGTCGGAGCCATCTGCCAGCTCGCGGGATCACTACCGGTGGGTGTCAATGTGCTGCGAAACGATGCGACGGCAGCACTGGCCATCGCAGCGGCCACCGGCTCGAAGTTCATCCGCGTGAATGTTCATACATCTGCGGTCCTCACCGATCAGGGCTGGATCTCAGGACGAGCCCACGAGACGCTTCGTCAGCAGAGAAGCACCGATGCCGAGCAGGTGGCGATCGCTGCCGATGTGGGTGTCAAGCACGCCCTCCATCCGGAGGGCTTCGATGCCGCTCAAGCAGCGGTGG
Source organism: Planctomycetota bacterium (assembly GCA_018694835.1). Classification (GTDB taxonomy): domain Bacteria; phylum Planctomycetota; class UBA8108; order UBA1146; family UBA1146; genus QNYK01. Next base: position 2,411 of record JABHOG010000012.1, read on the forward strand.
AAACGGTCGGACGAGGATGTGCCAATGCCGTGATCATCACCGGCGGTGCCACCGGTGCGGCTCTCGATCTCGACCAACTGATTCAGGTCAGGGAAGCAATTCCAACCACAGCCCTGGTCGCCGGAAGTGGCGTCGATGTGGGGAATGTCGCCAGTATCCTGGGAATTGCCGACGCTGCCATCGTCGGCACTTCTCTCAAGGAAGATGGGCTGGTGAATCGGCCGGTCGATGGGGCCAGGGTTCGAGCACTGGTCGAGGCCGCTTCCGGCTAGTGCTCCGCATCCAGCCCGAGCAGATTGGTCTTTTGCACCACCGCTCCCGCTGCCACCAGCGTCTTCACCACCTGTGCCACCAGGGATTTCACCCCACGGGTCTTCTCAAAGGCTAGATGCTGCTGACAGCGGATGGTGATCTTTTTACCTTTCATTCCTACCACGATGAAAAACCGCTGGGTGACACCATTCTCGATGGCCAGGGCGAGAACCAGCATCTGAGATCGGTCCTTGCGTAAAAATGCCGCCTCCAGCTGCAGCACTTCCGATCCAGACAATTCCTGGTGGGGTTCGAATTTCTCCCACAAATCCGCAATCGAGGTTCCTCCCCGGAGAATCGCATGAGGCATTTTCTTCTCCTTCTCCCGCAGTCGTTGCCGCCCGGCGCTCCGCTGATTATCGTGAGCAGGTACTACCCGATTCAAGGGGGCTCTCAGGAACGATGGAGATGATCAGATGACTGCGGAAGATCCGCCAATCCAGCAGAATCCAGGCCAGCAGCGCTCGGAGCCTGGAATACCGGTCGATCTCGACATCGGAGCTCGATTCCACCAGGTCGACGGCTGGTTTCATGCCCAGACCGCCACCATAGTCGGCGATGTTCGAATCGGCAACGGAAGCGGAATCTGGTACGGAGCCGTGTTACGGGGGGATGACGCACCGATCATCCTCGGAGAAAGAGTCAATGTGCAGGACCAATCGGTTCTTCACGCGGATCCAGGAAAGCCGCTGGTGATCGGAGATGATGTCACCATCGGCCATGGAGCCATCATTCACTGCATCTCCATCGGCGCTGGCTCACTGATCGGGATGGGGTCGGTATTGCTGGAAGATGTAGAGGTGGGTGCCGGAAGTCTGATCGCTGCCGGCGCAGTGGTTCCCCCGGGAAGTAAGATCGAACCGGGATCACTGGTGGTCGGTGTTCCCGGTCGGACGATTCGAACCGTTTCCAAGGAAGAGCGTAGTGAGTTCTTTTCCTCCGCTGCCAAGTACGCCAGAAATGCCGTTCACTTCCAACAGCGATACGGAGAAACGCCCCGATGAAAATCCCTTCCGATGGCTGGATCCTGATGATCGAGACGAGCCAACGCGATGGCTCCGTCGCCCTCGGTACTCTCGATGGCCAGCAAGTGGATGAAGAACTGTTCAGTCCCGGCCTCGTTCACGGCAAAGAACTCCTCCCCCGCATCGATACCATCGTGAAGAGAAATGCTGCGCGTGAAAAACTGAGCGTGGTGGCTGTCAGTGCTGGACCTGGTTCCTTCACCGGCGTCAGGATTGGAGTCTCTGCAGCCAAGGCTATCGCCTGGGCGCTGCACATCCCGGCACTGGGGATCTCGTCGCTCGATATCATCGCCAGCAATATCGACACTCCCGGTCGCTGGGGGGTGTTGCTCGATGCCAGCAGTGGCGATCTCGACGTCGGCTTCTATCAGGTCACCAGAGAGGGAGCCGTGAGAGATGGGGAAGAACTGGCAAGCCACCGCGATCAACTTCCGACCCTGGATCAGCAAGAAACCCGTTTCATCGGATCCGGCAGTCGAAATGCTGAACTGAACTTCAAACAAGAGACGGGCCCCTTGGAATGGGATCTGCCGACCGCTCGAAAGGGGCTAGAGGTGGCCATCTCTCGAGTGGATAAGATCCTCAAGGGCGAAGATTCACCCCCAGGCTGGGAGTCTCCCCACATGTTGAATCCCAGATACATGCGAGTCAGCCGTGCAGAAGAAGTGAGACGCCGCCGTCTCGCAGGGGAGGAACAGGCGTGAAACCAGAACGTGCATGGGCCACCATCGACCTCGATCTGGTCTCGGAAAACCTACGGAATCTGCGTGATCTATTGCCCGAGAAGAAGATTCTCGCCGTGGTGAAAGCGGATGCATACGGGCATGGTTCGATTCCCATCTCGAGACGACTCGAAGCGGAGGGCATCGATTTCCTCGGTGTCGGCACTTCCCGTGAAGCACTGGAATTGCGCGGGGCTGGAATCTCATCCCCTGTGCTGGTTCTCGGGGCACTGGTGGAGCCCGAACTGGATCTTCTCATCGAAGAAGGAGTTTCGGTCACCGTCCACTCTCCCGGACGAATCGATATTTTGCAGGAGGCCGCACGGAGGCTCGACCAACCGATGGCGATTCACCTCCTCATCGATACCGGAATGTCGAGACTCGGAGTCAGCCCCGAACAGGCCGCGCAGCATGCCCGGACCATCGATAGTTGTTCTCACCTTCGTCTCGAGGGCATCGGAACTCACCTGCCCAGCCCTTGGGACCTCAACGAGGTCGCCAGGCAACGAGCGCTACTCGAGGGGATCGTCAGAGAACTCGCAGCGGTTGGAATCCACCCGCCCCTGATTCACATCGATGCCAGTGCTTCAGCACTCCAGAGTCCAGCCCCCCAGGCCAACATGGTGAGAATCGGAGGAGCGATCTACGGGCTCTCCGACAAGCTTCCCAAGGCGGATTCCTTTCGGCCCATCCTCACCCTCAAGAGTCAGATCGTGTACCTACGAGATCATCCACCGGGACAATCGATCGGTTATGGTGGAACCTATACCACCAGTCGGAATTGTCGGCTGGCGACGATTCCGATCGGTTACCACGACGGGTTCCCCTCGACACTCTCCAACAGAGGTGAAGTGCTGGTCAGGGGACATAGAGTACCTGTAGTCGGACGAGTGACGATGGACTACACCGTGATCGATGTCACGGAAGTTGAAGGAACGATGGTCGGCGACGAAGTCACTCTGCTGGGATGCGACGGATCAGAACGCATCGATGTCGAGGAAATCGCACTCTGGTGCGGGATCGTTCCTTATGAGGTGACTTGCCTGCTGGGTAGACGCATCTTGCGGCATCATCAAACCAGGATCGCCGACGAGCTAGAGCTGGAAGGGAGTTGATTCGATGAACGATAACATTGGTCACGATCACCTTCCTCCGCCGATTCCTCTCCCCAGAAGTCCTCAGAAACCGACCAGAACTCGGCAACGTGCCCGATTGAGACGATACCTGTTCTTTGCCGTGATCCTGCCGGCGCTGATCTTCAGTGTGGGATTCTGGGTCGTAACTCAGGTGCTGAGCCCTGAACAGATGAAGTATCGTGCGCAGACCTTACTCGGGGATCATCTCACTTCAGGTTTTTCACTGGGAACTGTCAGTTGGAACTGGCCCGCTCGTATCGAGGTGAAGGACCTGGTGATCCACTCTCCCCCAGGTAGTCGGTACAAGGAACTGGTTCGAGTTCCGCAACTGAACATTTCTCTTGAACCCTGGGCACTGATCACCGGAGACGCTCAACTGAGTCGTATCGAGATCACCGGTTCCAACATTGTGCTCGAAAGAGATCATCTGGGTGATCTGACCATTCTCGATGTACTCCGAGATTCTTTTGCCCCGATGCAAGGGCCCCAGCTACCTTCCATCTCCAGCGAAATAAATAGTACTGCACTCACTCCTCCGGAGCTGGTCATCACCGATCTCCGTGTGGAAACTTGTCCGATCACCGTGGCCCACAGCCCAGATGGGATGCAAGTTTCAAGACTACGTCTTGAAGTCTCTCCTGACGATCCCGACCTGTGGACCCTGGATGGTGTGGCTTTTGACAGTTCAGTCCAGAGCATCCGCCTTGACGGCGCCGGGCGACTGTCGATGGGCGATTTCGAATTGGCGCTCGAAGTCGACCAGATCCAGTTGGATCCTGAACTTCGAGACCGTGTACCGCCCGCACTTCAGTTGCTCTGGGATCGCTATCATCCATCCGGAATGGCCAGTCTCAAGCACGTGCTGATCCTGCGAGATGCACGACCGGTAAAGAACTCGACCTTTCTGACGATACAGCGCGGTTCCATTCATCTGTCTGAACCCGATATCGATATCGAGGATCTCTCCGGGCAGTTGGAAATCAATACCGACTCGATCTCATTCAGGAATCCATTGAAGGGTACAGTCTTCGGGTCAGAAGCACTCCTGCTCGGCGAAATCGAACTGGAAGCTCTGGCTCCGGGTCGCAGTGATATTCAATTACAAATAGAGAACCTCGCGTTTGAACCACGGATCCGCGACATCCTACCGCCGAGCCTGCAACAAACCTGGGACCGTTACTCGCCATCCGGAAAGTTCGGGTTACAGATCTCCGGCGGAGGAGAAACATATCCACCCACCCTCTCCGAGGTCAGGGTGCTCCTATCGAGAGTCGATGCGAGTTCGTCCCTCTACCCCTACCCCTTACGAAACTTGCAAGGTGAGATCCGCTATCTCGGAGATCGGACCGAATTGGACATCACCGGAGGTATCAGCGGAGAACCGATCCGAATCAGAGGTAGCTTGGATTCTGCATCATCTGGAAATCGACACCTGGTCATCGAAGGGCAGGCTCTCCCACTTGATGATCGGGTTCGAACCGCCCTGGGAGACCGCTTCTCTCATATCTTTGACACCTATTCCCCATCCGGCCGATCCCACCTTCGGATCGAGTTGGAAAAAACCGCCGGCGGCGGCCCGGCCGACCTTCGTATCGAACTGGAGCCCCAGGGGGCCAGTATCTCCCATCAGGCTTTTCCATTTCGCGTCGACGGCCTTCGTGGGCGAGTGATCATCGAGGCCTCCAGAGGGAAGGTCTTGTTTCAGGAACTCAGCGGCCATCATGGAGAGAGTAAACTCACTCTTCCGGCAGGGATCGTCGAATACGCGGGAGGAAAAACAACACGCCTGGAAATCCCCATCGAATGTGCAGAGTTGATCCCGGACGAGGACTTACTCTCTGCCCTCCCCGATGGAGTCGCAGAGCGACTTCGCTCGCTGGACATACTTTCCGGGGGAGGCTCCCTGGACACGGTTGTAGAACTCCGCGTCGATGATGGGAATCCCTTCGACATCTATGTCCGAGCCAGGATCAATGACCCGATCCGCCTTCGATATCACAAGTTACCCTACCCTCTGATCTTCCATGAGGGTCAGGTAGTCTTTTCCAGTACCGAGGGACGGATCCGTCTCGACGAATTGAAAACCGATCCAGATCAATCACCGATCGTGAGCGTATCTGGAGAGATCGGACCGGATGACTCGTCGGATGAAGCTGCGGCCGAACCAGGTGCCACTCTACTTTCGATGAACTTCAATATTCAGAAGAGTGAAGAAGGATCCGGGTTGGACCTATCGCAGGACGAACTGATCCAGAGTTTACCACCCGACATGAAGAACTTTTTCCAACAGATGAAATTATCTGGCCGGGTATCAGGTCAGGCATCAGTGCTGTATCGATACAAGGAAGGGAACACATCTCCTCAAGATGAAGTAGTCGAGTACGATGTCGAAGGGGAACTGGAAAGCAGTGGCTTCGACTTTGCCATGCGTGCAGAAGACCTGTCGGCGAAATTTGAGATACATGGCGACAAGAAACCCGGTTTGGGACATTCTTTCTCTGGCCAGATTTCCGAAGGCGACTTTCGGTTCTCCAGGTTCCACGCGAACCTCCCCCCCTCACGTGTCCTGCACTTCACCTACGGAATGGCACACCCTCGCTTACAACTTCACGATCCACTCGATGAGGGTTTCCCTACTCCATGGTTACTCAAACAGGTCCCCGTAGATGAAACTCATCTATTCATGGCAGAACTGGGTACAAGCGAAATCTATGGCGGCGCACTCGACGGATTTTTCTTTGCAGATCTGGCCCCAGGAGGAGGACGATTTGCCGGGGAAACCAGTGTCTCTGATGTCGACCTTTCTCTCGGATCAGAGATGCTGTTCAGGAAACCAGGAGTCGCTGGAATCGCCGCAGGAAGTGCTCGGGTACAGGGGCTAGTGGGTTCTCCCGATTCCATCCTCGGGAATGGGGCCTTTTCCATCCGCAATGGAAACCTGGCTCAGGTGCCGATCATAGCTGGGGTTCTTCAGAACCCCTTCGAGGGACTCAATCGTCGAAACAATCGGATCAAATCTGCGGATTGTAAATTCTCCATTCATGACCAACTATTCGAGTTCAAGGGAATGGGAGCCATTCGCCTGAGCAGCCCCGCAGGGAAAATCCTCGGGAAAGGCGTGGTTGGTTTCGATCAGCAACTTCACCTGATCATGGAACCACAGACCCTGGGTGGAGCCCCGATCCTGTCCGATATCGCGAATCGGCTACTCCGATTCCGAATTGAAGGGTCACTCGATCAACCAAATATTGGTTCTTCGAAACGCAATCCACCGGAGGATGAGTAGTCCCTGATCTCCACTCGCGTCATACCGAGACCGGCTCTCCCAGATCATAATCAGAGTCGACATCGGGGCCCGTGTCGGAACAGGTTCCAGGTGGTTCGATCGAAAAACGCGCAATCAGATCGAGTTTTCTGTACAGATCTGCCGGCGTGAATGGCTTCTCGAGAACCGTAAACTTGTGAACATCTGGATCCAACTCTGTTGAAATCTCTTGCGTGTGATACGCCGTGATCAAGAGAACAGGAGTATAGCAGTTCGAGAGACGAAGTTCGGTAACAAGGTCGAACCCACTCATGCAGTCGATACCCAGATTGATATCACTGATGATCGTACCGAATGGGTTGTTCCCTTCTCTCTTTTTTCTGTGAATGAGCGCGGCTTCAGCAGATGGGACTGCGGTGGTTAGATACCCTCTGGCTTCCAACATTATTTCTACAACTTCCCTCACTTGAGGGTTATCTTCAACCAGTAGAACTTCACCGCCCACCAAGGAACTCTTGGCCTCCTCAACTATTTCAGTTGGAAGCTCAATTTCATAATCCAACGCCTTGGGCAAGAAGACCCTGAACGTAACTCCTCCACCGGCATTCCTCACGAAATCGATGACTCCTGCGTTCTCCTTCACTTTGTTCCAAACGATGTGAAGACCACACCCTTTAGCCCCTGGCTGCTTCTTTCTTTCTTGATCAGACTTCGTCGAGTACCCCAGATCGAATATCTTGTTTCCAATCTCTTCTGGGATCCCGACCCCTTCATCTTTGACTTCAATGCAGATGAACTCGACTCCTTCTTTGGTCTTGCCCAGTAGTCCCATGACGATGGCAGAGTCCAGCCTCTCCAGCGGATAGGTGGAGAGTGAGATCCCTGATCTGTTCGCCTTGGAGTTGGAATCCTGTGCGTTCAGGAGCAAGTTACGAATGATGCTCAAGAAGTCGTTTTCATCGACTCGAACTCCCGAGCACTCGGGATTCAGATGTAGGGCGATCGGCTGGCTGTTATCGGTAGCGAGATTACTGGCTTCTTCCTCTAGGACTCTCTTCAGTGATATTCCTTTGGTCTTCTTTATTGCGACTGACTGTCCACTTTCTCTCAGTGGAGCAACGATCTCCTTTGCATCGTTACAAGCGCCGATCGCCTTATCTAGATACGCTCCTACAACATCATGCTTACCCGCTCGAAGGTCTACCATGGCCATTCTCAAGAGGCCCTCGATGACCATGCTGTTGTTACCGTACTCATGAGCGACAGCCCCAGCGATTTCGGATTCCCTCTTCTTCTGGTCAGTAATCCGGTTGAACTCCCTACTCCTTGCACTCGCCAGAACATTGGCCTCTTCACCCAGAGCTTGGATCGAGAGAAAGGGAGAAGTCGGTAGCGCCGTCAAATCCCCTGGGTGTTTTGAAACCTGTTGCATCGCCACTGTTACCGCTACAAGTGACCGCCAATACCAGACGACCAGCATCCCGGCTCCGATGCCATAAATCGCCATCGACAACCAGTACACACTCTTCATGGTCGAATAGGAGTGGAGTGCATATTCAGATGTTCTGAAGACCTCCTCCAGCAACCACCTTCCGCGTCGAGTCAAACTCTGGACCTCGCCAACCAACTGACCGGACTTCATCTCAGAGAACGATTCTGAGGAGACACCGACGATCAATGGGGTGATTAGATTTTCAGAATCCAACTCCTTGTTCCCTAGTCTCAACGCTGTACTCAATCGCTCGATCTGAGCGATGACCAGTGTGGCTTCCTCAAGGAACTCACCCTCTTTTTGCCGGATTACACGGCCCAACTCGATCAACTCAGCGCTATTTGCTGCCGACAGAAAAGAACGAGCCAGCCGCACCATCTTCAACAGCCCTCTGGAGCTGGGATCACAGCACTCCAGTGCAACTGCAGCAGTTGTGGAATCCGCAGCTAGGTTTTCGGCTTCTGAAGAGTCGTACACCTGGTATTCGTAAGCGTAGAGGCCGACCCTTTGGCGCAGTTCCTCCAGATTCTCCAGAAGATTTGCCGTTTTTTCCTTACGCAGCGCAACACAGCCGGCCTGAGAGAGATTTTCGAAACCCACTTCAAACTGACGAAAATTGCGGCAGATCCCCCGGATCACTCGTTCGATACCCTCAAATGATTCCACTTCACTACCCTGCGCACCGACCTCGGTTGGTGGCTCAATTTTGGTAGGTAACTCTGAAGATTCTGTTCTCGTAGGTTGAGAGATCCATGTGAAGTCCTGCTGGAAATCGATCCAGGTCTTTTCCGCGCACATGGTGGAATAGGTCTCTGTCCCCATCCAGGCTCCCAACAGGGCAAAAAGAAGGAGCGAAGTTCGAATCCACATGTTTTAAACCTCTATTTCCTCGAATGACGCTTCATGAACTGGACTTTCGATAACAGTTCTTCTGACTCACAAGGCGAGTTGTACGGCAAACGCCCCAGACCTCTGATCTGCTCCCCACTCCAGTCAAAAATTCCAGGGATACCTTTATCGTGGCGAGAAAAGGCCTCAGGATGGCCCAGGAGGTTTCAATTGACTCATTCTGAGGCAACACAATCCGGTCTCCTGAAGACGGCCCTGCACTCCCGGAACCGACGATTCCTTGTGGCTCTCATGCTTTTCTCGGGGATCCTGGCGAAGTCCATCGGCGCTCCAATGATGTCTGACGGAATCCAGATCCCTCAGTCCGTCTCGGAAACGATCTCCCGCGCAGCATCGGCGCTGGTCGCCTCTACCGAGGGGGACTCTCGGATGAAGTTGCATCACCCGGATGTGCCAGGGTCTGCTGCCAGCAATGCACTCTTTCGATGGAGTTTCTTGCCCGGAAGACGACCCGGTCTGCGCCACGACGAGATGAACCTCGATCAACGGATCCACGCTCAAAAATTGGTCCGAAGCACGCTTTCCGAGACGGGCCAGTTGAAGTGGAATGCCATCGTTGCACTCGAAGATGTACTCCGAAAACTGAGTCGAGTGGGAGGTGGGGATGACCCGTCTCGAACTTCAGGCCAGTACACCTTTGCCATCTTGGGCGATCCCTCCGGCATAGAGCCCTGGGGATGGCGGGTGGAAGGGCATCATGTTTCGCTCAGATTCCTGCTCCAGGGTGATCGCTGGCTCTCCTCGACTCCGGCATTTCTTGGAGCATCACCCACAATCCCGTCCGTGGGTCCGAACATCGGCCTGGAAGTTCTCGATGATGAAGAGGATCTTGCTCTGCAACTGGCCCGATCGCTGCGTGCAGAGCAACTCGAGATCGGGCTTCGCTCCGAAGGTATTCCTCGTGACATCATCCACGGACCAGGAAAAGGTGTCGTTATAGAACCGATCGGGATCCGCCGAGACCAGTTGACTCCCGGCCAGCAACTTGTGCTGGAACGACTCATCGATGTCCATCTGGGTCTGCTGAGTTCCCCCCTGGAGCAGGCTGAAAAGCGTCGCATCGAGAATGCTGGTCTCGATTCGATTCGGTTCTGCTGGTGGGGCCCTCTCGAAAAGAACCAGAGGCACTCCTACAGGATTCACGGGCCCACGACGATGATCGAACTGGTTCGGGTGGCAGGAAACCCCGGCCACGTACACATCGTTCGCCGAGACCCCGCCCGTGATCTGGATCACTCTCCGTTGCACCAGCACCTCGTGGAAGCCCACGGCAAATGAAATTCAAACCGATGAACTCGAAGACCCAGTGATGGACACCCTCACGACTCCATCAGAGAGGAACCCGATGACTGCAGAATCTCAAGAGAACCCCCTGGTCGAATGCGTTCCGAACATTTCCGAAGGCCGAGATCGTGCAAAGATCGACTTGATCGTGGCGGCGGCTGCGGCAGTGGCTGAGGTCGAGGTCTTGGATGTCGATCCTGGTGCAGACACGCATCGGACAGTCATCACCCTGGTGGGCCCTCCCGCTCCCATCGCCGAGGCTGCTTTTCGACTGGTCAAAAAAGCTGCGGAGCTGATCGACATGACGACTCATCAGGGGGCCCATGCAAGACACGGTGCCACGGATGTTTGCCCTTTCATCCCGGTCAGTGGAATCTCGATGAAGGATTGCATCGAGATCGCCCGAGGCGTTGGCAAGCGCATCGGAGATGAACTGGGGATTCCGGTGTACATGTATGACAGGGCCGCCTTGAGGGATGACCGAAAGTCACTGGCCGATGTGCGTAAGGGAGAATATGAAGCCCTACCAGAGAAGTTGATGGACCCCACCTGGGAACCCGACTTTGGACCTGCGGAGTTTCTTCCAAGAACTGGCGTCATCACTGTCGGGGCTCGAGAATTCTTGATCGCCTATAACGTCAACCTGAACACCCGTGACAAGAGCCAGGCGAATGATCTCGCGATGGAGATCCGAGAGAAGGGACGAGCCGTTCGGATAGATCCGAAGACCCCTTACTACGCCAGCGGCAAATTGCTTCGCTACCTTCCCTCCGAGGGGATCTGGCCATCGGGGATCACCGGTGAGATCTTTCCGTCACGCGATCTCCTCGAACAACACCTCAAGATCCACGACACCACCCTCGCCAACGAGACCTCCTTCTTCGGACAGGATCCGGCTGCTCTCGAAGGTGAGATGGTGATGAAACGTGGATCCTTCGAGCATTGTCGAGCGGTGGGTTGGGTCATCCCTGAATATGGTCAGGCGCAGATCTCCATCAACCTGACCGACTTCCATGTCACCAACATGCACCATGTAGTCGATGCCTGTCGCACTCTTGCGTCGGTTCGAGGGCTTGCCGTGACTGGATCCGAGGTGGTCGGTGTAGTTCCTCACGATGCCATCATCGAGAGTGGTGAGCACTACCTGGAAACCCAGGGATCCAGCAGAGGGATTCCCATCGCAGATCGAATCGAGACGGCCATCCAATCTCTTGGATTGTCCGACATCACTCCCTTCGAGGCCGAGAAATCAGTCCTGGGAACACCATCCACCAAGGGAACCCTGACAGGCTTGGACGTGGCTGACTTTGTCGACGAAGTATCTCGCGACTCACCGGCACCGGGAGGAGGATCCATCGCCGCTCTGGCCGGTTCCCTGGCCGCTGCACTTTCATCGATGGTCGCCAACCTGACCTTTGCCAAGCGCAAGTTCAGAAAGCGACGTCCACAGATGGAGGCTCTCTCCATCGAAGCACAAACTGTCAAAGATGAATTGCTGAGAGCAGTAGACCAGGACACCGCTGCGTTCGAGGCGGTCATCGACGCGATGCGCCTTCCTCAAGGCACTGCTGAACAGAAGGAGTTTCGAGATCAAGCCATCGAAGCCGGTTATCGCCATGCCACCGAGGTTCCTCTCACCACCGCCAGGCTATGCCAGCAGGTGATGGCTCTGGCCCTGAGGGCCACTGAACAGGGGCTTCCATCGGGAATCACCGATGCCGGGACTGCCTGCTGGATGGCCAGAGCGGGCCTGGAAGGGGCGATCCTGAATGTCAGGATTAACCTGCTTGAAATCACCGACCAACAGTGGAGAAACAGCGTCTCGGAGAAAATCACGCTGATTCAGGACGATGCAAGAAGTACACTGGATCTCTGTCAGAAGCGCCTGGAAGAAATCCTTGGCTCATGAGAAACCACAGGATCCCGGGTGGGGTTACCCCTTAGTTAGGGGTTCTTGCATCTGGTCATGTAAAAATTGAATACCGAGTTCAGGAGGAATCATGAAAGCCATCGCCACAATTCTTGCTCTTCTAGTCGTCGCCACTGGAGGCTTCGCTTACAAGACTTCTGAAGACTTGAAAGCAAGCAATCATAAGCTGGATAGATTGCAAAATAAATTTCAGGTTTTGAGTGAACGCTTCGATCAGAGAGAGGACTCCCTGACCTCCATCGGAATCGATTCCTTGCAAGTTCCTTCGGCCGATCCTGTCACCGGCGAGATCAAAGTTCCCGAGGGACTGGTCTCTGCGGTCGCCATGCAAATTGCTCAGAACTCTTCGGCACTCGGTGCCATCGCAAAAGAAATCTCTTCCCCCACTCCTGTCTCCGATGGCCCACCACTGGCATCGAATCAACTCGATCAGCAGGTCCGAGACACCATCGCTGCCGTCCAAGATGAAGAGCGTATGCAACGTGAACAGCGGATGCAGGATCGAATGCAAGATCGTGCTGCAGATCGCGCCAACCAGATGGCTGAGGATCTCGGGTTGTCCGGAACTCGGGCAGATGAGTTCACGTCACTGCTGGTCGACCACTCGTCCGAGAGAATGCAACTGATGATGGAAGCCCGTGAAATGGATCTCTCCCGTGGCGAGATTCGAAGCTTGTTTGACCAGACCAGAAGCGAACAAAACACCGAAGTGGAGCAGATTCTGACTCCGACCCAGTACGCAGACTACCTCGCCTTACCACAGGATAACTTTGGCGGTGGTCGTCGGGGTGGAGGCTTTGGTGGCAGCAGCAACGGCAACTCCAGCAACGGCAACTCCAATAACGGCAACTCCAATAACGGCAACTCCAATAACGGTAACTCCAATAACGGTAACAATGGCGGAGGCAACTCCGGCGGAGGACGCAGTGGTGGCTTCTAGGAGTTCAAATTCGTCTAGAGCCTGATTTCCTTCCGACCAGCACTCTGTGGAGCGAGATGCCATCCCTGGTCTCATCGTGCCCAAAGATTCCCGGTGAGCCTCACCCATATGACTCGACTCCGACGCTAGGATTACAAAATGCTGAGAACTGAAAAAGAACTCTCCGAGCCCTTTGTTCGGCAACTTAGCCTCTTTCTTGAGAACCGGGTGGGCACGCTTCGCGAGATTCTCCGTCAACTGACCAGTGAAGACCTGCTGGTTCATGGACTATCAGTGGTGGATAGCGCTGACCATGCCATCGTCCGACTCATCGTCGACAGGGTTGAAACCGCTCACAAGGTCTTGACCGACCATCGTGTCCCCACTGCGGTCAATCCGATCCTCGCAGTGGAAGTACCCAACGAACGCGCTGGAATCCGGATGATCTGCAGAAGCCTGATTCAAGCCGAGATCAACATTCACTACGCCTACCCGATGCTGACTCGGCCGCACGGATTTGGTGTGATGATTGTCCATGTCGACGAAAATTCCACTGCCCACGCCTTGCTCAAATCCGATGGATTCAACTGCCTCGATGAAGGCGATCTGGGTCTTGCAGGATTCTAGTCCCAGTTCTCCAGATCCTGAATTCTATCTGGAGCGCAGCACTAATAGGTGTGCGTAGAAGCCGATGATCAGGCGAGACTCCGGAACCAACATCTCCAGAGATAATAAAAATCCTCCCGACCTGAGGAGTCAGGCCGGGAGGGGTGTGGATCCAGGCGAAGCCTCGATCCACTTCAGTCCCCCGCTTCTCCCACGAAGTTCCAGCAAGCCTGAGGCTCGCTGGTGTGTGCCGGGCTCGTTGCCGAAGCAACGACAGGTAGAAATCCCCCGAAATCATCCTGTGACACCCTGGCAACCGGGAAGAAACTCAATTGATGTCCAAGATAACAGGAGTAGAAAAACCGACTACCCTCGCTACATGGCAACCGGATGGTGGACCCTGAAGTTCATGGACGGGGGGTAACACCGGAGAGAACCGAGGTCACCTTGATGGATGTTGCACCCCGATGGCATGTCAGTCAGGTGATGAGAAAGACAGGAACGACTCTCATTCGGGTGTAGGAACACCCTGTTTGACACCTTCTACAGCCAGTTGAATGACGTAACTGGCTAACTGGTCGATCTCCTCTGGCTTCAACACCTGCAAGGGCATTTTTGCCTGCGCGTTGTCGAAGGTGGGCTGTTTCAGGTATCCATGTAACCAGATCGACATCTTCCGCAGGAGATCTGGCTCCGCCTCGATGGAATTGAAGAGATCCACTCTGGCCTGGTAGCGATCAGGATCATCGGCTTGTAGCAGATCCAGATGCTCGGAGATGACCTTCATCCTTTCGAGTCGCCGCGCCGACACCTGAATCAATGGCGGCTGGAGGATCGCTCCCCTTCCATCCACCTTGTGACACAGGATACAGCGTCGCTTGGCCACAAGATGGCCGAGTTTGGCACGCCTCTCGAACTCGGGTTCCGACAGCAATAGCGAGACTGGAGCCGCCTCAGTATCGGACGAATCCGGCTCCCCAACTTCTGCGGGATCCGGATCCTGGTTCGGGGTCGGATTCAAGGATGAAGGACCGGGTCCTTTATCCCCGAGAGAAGGCCGGTCGATCTCCACCGGATCGATAGCGGAAGTCTGTTCCCCGGGATTCTTCAATTCCATGGATGGATTGGCAGGAACTGCAGGGGTCTGAGTTTTCCCGCACGAGATGAGTGCGCTGATCAGGGCCAATGGCAGCAGGATACTCCACTGTCGTGTTCGAAACTGCCTCATCATCCATCCTCCTCTCCAAGAGCCTAATCATCGAACCGATTCACGCAAGTTCATCGTCATCGAGTTCTTGAAACAATGGTATGGTGACCCTCGAAGGAGGATCCATGATCGAACTCACTCTCACACTGCTACTGCTGTGCCTTCCTGGCAGCCAGGGCGCATCCGTTGAATCCAACCCTGTCACTCCAGTCTCCATTCCAGCCTTCTCGCCTGGACCCGTTTCTTTGAGGGGCGCTACAGACCGAGTCAAGGAACTGGAAGCGAGCTACGACACCGCAGCAGCGAGCGGTAACCGGCGCGAAGTTGCCGAACAGTTTCGACCCAGATTTGAAGCACTGGCCAGCGAGTTGGCCCGATCAGAATCGGGTCTCAGCGCAGAACTCTGGCTACTCAGAAACCACTGGTGGAAACGATCCGAGGGCACGATGGAACAGATCTCCATCGACCATGCAAAGAGACTGATCGAGGAATACAAGACTTCGACCCAACTGGCACACCTGGCCGAGTTCTCCTACCTCTATGGTCGAAAAGGGCTACGGCCGTTGATGGAGGCTCTGGAAGCCGCGAGCCCACATGATCAGGTCGATGCTGCGGCACTGCATGCTCTGGGCAGCAGCCTTCGGCGAAGCAAGGATTCCGACGAGCAATCGCTCGCACGTGAACAGCTTCTTCGTTTAAAAGATCGATACGGAGACCTCGCATTTCGCGATACGACCTATGGGGCAATTGCCTCGGCGATGCTATCTCCACATTCCAAGGATTCATTGTCGGTCGGCCAACCGGCTCCCCAAATTTCGGGAGCGGATGTGCACGGAGATTCGTTCCAACTCACCGATCATCTGGGAAAAATCGTCCTACTGGATTTCTGGGGTGATTGGTGAGGACCTTGCAAGGCCATGTACCCTCACGAGCGGTCGCTCGTGGAAAAATACTCTGATCATTTTGTCATCGTCGGAGTCAACTCGGATCGTGGGAAAGAAAAACTCATCAAGGCGATGAAGAGAGAGAACATCAGTTGGACCTCATTCTATGACGGAGGGGGTACAGGCGGCCCGATTGCGCTCCGGTGGGGAGTGAGAGGGTGGCCGACCACCTACTTGATCGACACCAAGGGAATGATCCGTTTCAAGAATGTTCGCGGAGACAAACTCGATGACGCTCTCGGGCAATTGCTCATCGAGATCGGCGTGAAACCCGCACAGGTTCCCAGATCGGCAGAACTCTAGAGTTTTTCCACCGATTCGGTCGTTCCACCCGGTCTGCGTGTTCGGTCTCGAATAGCCAGGCGAATCAATGCACTCAGCATCTGAATGCCATCCCGCACGGCCCGGACGCTGCTGGATGATTCGTCGGCCCAGTCGATGGGGATTTCTTCGATCACCAGGTTTCGGTGCCGTGCTTCCAGCAGCAGTTCGATATCAAAAGCGAATCCTTGCTCCTTCATCTGCTCAAAGATGGGGAGCATCGGCTGTCGAATAAAGGCTTTGCATCCACACTGGGTATCCAACAGTTCGAGATGAGTTACGGCCCGGACAAAAACCCTGAAGAGACGACCAAGGCTCGCCCTCACGAGCCCTTGTCCCACAGTAATTCTGGCCTCTTCATGATGCCTGGATCCACAGGCGAAATCGGCTCCTCGGTCGAGAGCGGAGAGCAAGCGGATCAGCATCTCTGGTCGTGCCGAAAGATCGACATCGAGAAATGCGATTCGATCTCCTCTCGCAGCGAGGACTCCCTTCCTCACTGCAGCACCTTTTCCGCAATGTTTACCCAGGTGCTCCAGCCGAACGCGAGAATCAACACCCAGCCAGTTCTCAAGAGCACGCTCTGGCTGATCGCTACAACCGTCACTGACGAAGATCAATTCACTCTCGTACGTCGTGCCCAATGAATCGAGGAACCAAAGAACGGCCTCGGTCGTATGCTGGATGAAAGCGGTCCCGTTTCTGATTGGGATCACCACCGAGAGCACTCTTCCCCCGCTCGAAATAAGCCGACTGAAACGATCTCGCTCGATGATTCCAAACGACTGGAGCACGGAGCCGCGGATCTGCAGGAAGTCCACTGGTCCACGACCAAGAACTCCTGATCACCACGATGAGTGCACGATGATCCTGCAGGAGCAACCCGTCACCTCCATTGATCGTCCGATGTGCCCAATCTGCCAGAAGATGTGATTCTTTCATGGACCAGGTGTGGTCCCAATTCACGGGTTGGAGTCAGAGATGGAAGCTGGAAACCGGGTCGCCCTCGTTCTGGGGGGTGGAGGAGCCCGTTCCGCCTATCAGGCAGGTTTTCTGCGCTATATCGCGAAGCGACTGCCACATTTCAAATTCTCGATCCTCAGCGGAACATCTGCAGGCGCCATCAATGCGGTTCAACTGGCCCGACACCAGGGCAATCTCAGAGAGTGTGTCGAAGACCTCTGGAAACTCTGGGAGGGCTTGACGATGGATCAGGTGATCGAGGCCAATACCGGATCTCTGGCAGGAATGGTGGCCCGTTGGGGACTGCGCTTGATCAGTGGAGGATCTTCCTTCTCTCCCACGACCCGTGGACTGGTCGACACGACCCCACTCAAGAATTTCCTCACCCGAGAAACCAATTGTCTTCCCAATGGCAAGATTCCCGGAATCGAGGAGAACATCCTTCGAGGCCGCCTCCACTCGCTGGCCATCACTACCACCGATTACAGTACGGGAAGATCAGTGACCTGGATTCACGGCAAGAAGACCAATGAATGGAATCGAACCTACCGCGCAGGTGTAGAAACCAAGATTCGCCTCGATCACATCATGGCTTCCAGTTCGATTCCGATGATCTTTCCTGCAGTCAAGATCGACGAATCCTGGCACGGAGATGGTGGAGTTCGACAGACGACTCCCCTCTCTCCTGCGATGCACCTCGGGGCAGATAAGATCCTCGCGATCTCCACCAGAAACCTACCGGCAGACGTACTTCCTGAAACTGGTCCTGCTCGGGGCTACCCACCTCCGGCGCAGGTTGCAGGTGTACTGATGAATGCCATCTTCCTCGACGCTCTCGAGTTCGATGCTGCAACGACGCAGAGATTCAACGCATTACTCAAAAAACTCCCGGAAGAGGACCACTGTGGCTTGCGACCGGTGGATCTGCTCACCGCACGACCTAGTGAAGACCTGGGAGTCCTCGCAGCTAATTTCGAACCGCGCCTACCCGGTCCATTCCGCTTCCTCGAGCGAGGTCTTGGAACCCAGGAAACGGATAGCCACGACCTTCTGTCACTTCTGATGTTCCAGCCCGAGTACATCGAAGCACTTCTGTCACTGGGTGAATCAGATGCGAAACAGCGTGCAGACGAAGTGATCCCATTTCTCACTGGAGACCGGACCGCGAAAGTTCTTACCTAGTCGCGGCTGACATTGAATTCCAGTTTGCGGGTGTTCTGAAGTTTGATGCGCACCGCATGAACAGCGGCATCAGGAACCACTGCATTCCTGATCACACCACTTCCATCCTGGTACCAGAAGATGGACGCAGTGCCATTCCCCGTGATTCCCACCAGATTTCCATAGTGCTGCGGAACCAGCAACTCGGTGCGTAATTCTTCATGTGGCTTCATCGATCTGGGCTTACCCAGGGCATCCAGACCCACCGAGATCTCGTACCCCTCGAGAATCTCTGCCGATTCCCAGAGGCCAAACAACCCGCTGTATTCTGCCAGAACTGGGCTACTGACCGCAAATCCGCCCAGTAGCGTACCCACCATCAGCGCAGACATCGCCACCACAACCAGTCCTTTGATTCTATTTGCCTTGTGCATTTTCTCTCTCCAATTCTCTATCTCGTGACACTCTCGATGGGCTGTTGAAGCCGTTCAGGTGAATGATGCCCGAGAAAGTCACGGATGGAAAGTCTCGCAACGATCGGACTTGCTCATGGCCTCGCCAACCCTGACGATGCACTCGGACCCCCTCGGACCACTCTGACACTGAATAGCGGAGGAATGATGCTTGCGACAATGACCACATGGACGATGACCACATGGCTACTATTTCTACCTCTCCCGATCCTCCAACCAGATGTCTCGATCTCGCTGACCGACAACCAGCAAGCCACCATCGCCTTCTGGAATCTGGAAAACTTATTCGACTTCGAAGATGATCCGAATAACCCAGGCGATGATGAGTTTCTGCCCGAAAAGGAGTGGGACGAGGCGAGGTACCTGAGAAAACTCGACCATCTGGCTCGCGCGGTCGATTCGCTCGATGCCCAGTTGCTGGCGGTCTGTGAGGTCGAAAACCGACGGGTTCTGGAGGACTTGATTTCCCAGCCGGCACTGGCTGAGCAGAACTGGTCGATCGCTCACATCGACTCCCCTGACCATCGCGGAATCGACCTGGCTCTGTTGTTTCGCCAGCCGTTTTCCCTCGATGGTCAAGCGACCCTCCACACCATCGATCTGGGAGGCAATGCGTCCCCCACTCGGGGAGTTCTGGAAGTGCCCGTCAAGGCGGGCGGACGCCCCCTGACGGTGCTGGTCAACCACTGGCCATCTCGCTACGGAGGTGCGGAGAAGAGCGCTCCCAGGCGCGCAGCAGCGGCTCAGACGGTGCGCAAGATCACCGATCAACGACTGGCCGATGACCACGATCGAGATCTGATCATCGTCGGAGATCTCAATGACGATCCCTGGGATGACTCGGTTCGCAGGCAGTTAAAAGCGGTGCGAGAACTTCGCAGTGTGACCCACGAGAGCAACCTCAAGCCAGGTCGAGATGGGAAATTTTCCCCCCGACTCTGGAACCCATCATGGAGTTTCGCCAGCGAGCCAGACACCGGTACTTACTACTACTGGAATGACTGGAGTTGGAACTGTTTCGACCAGGTCATCGTCAGCCCAGGGATGCTCGACGATGCCGGAATCCAGTTGATTCAGGGCTCGATCCAGGTGCACGCACCCGACTTCATGCGAGATTCTGAGCAAAATGCTCGTAGACCTGCTCGATTTCGTCAATTCCGCGGACGCTGGGAAGAGGGCTTTAGCGACCACTTCCCGATCAAATTTGACATCCGCATCGAGCTTTCCGACGTCGAGCCGCAAACCAACGATTGATTCTCCACTCCTGAAAGGTTTCTATATCAAGTGGATCGGGTTTTGGAACAGGTTCGGTGTATTGTAGTGAGCCAATGAATAATCAACCGCCACGGAGTCGGTCCGGATAAAAATCCGGAGTCCGTGGCTACTTTGGAATCGTTCAAAAGAAAAGAGGAAGAGATGCTTTCATTTGTATTGATGCTGCTGATCGCTCCGGTCACCCCAATGGCCGATGTGATCTCGCCTGCAGATTCTTACCCACTGGATATCTGTGCCGTCTCCGGAAAAAAACTGGGATCGATGGGCGATTCCATCGAACTGGTTCATGAGGGACGCCAGGTCCGCTTCTGTTGTCAGGGGTGTGTGCCCACCTTCAAGAAAGATCCCGCCAAGTTCATCGGCAAGATCGACAAGAAGATCATCACGGCCCAGAAAGACAAGTACCCTCTCGAGACCTGTGTCATCTCCGGGGAAAAACTGGACAACAAATCCAAGAGCGTGGTGGTGAATAATCGCCTGGTTCGTGTCTGTTGTGGTAATTGCGTCAAGAAGATCAAAGACAAGTTACCGCCAAAACTCACTGCTCAACTCGATGCGGCGATCGTAAAGACACAGACCAAGAAGTATCCCCTCGAGACTTGTGTCATCTCCGGGGAAGCTCTCGGCAGCATGGGACCGGCCAAAAATGTGATTGTCGGCAACACACTGGTCAAAGTGTGCTGCAAGGGGTGCGTCAAGAAAGTCGCGCTCAATCCGGCCAAGTACATCCAGATGGTGAAGACCCCCGCCAAGACGAAGTTGAAGAAGTAGGGCGCCAATAAGCGCGTTCTGGACAATTCAAGCGCCTCAGGCCAAACAGCAGGCCCTATTCCCGATCCGGGAATAGGGCCTTCTTTCTTCGAGATCGAGATTCCATCGGGCGGATGTGCAGTAAGATACTGCTGAAACAGGAGGACACTACCATGTCAAATAATGATCAGATTCAGAACGCCTTGGTGATGCTCATCGAAGGCTTTGAAGAATTCCAGACTGCACTCGAAATCAAGCATCTGGGAACAGAAGTAGATGAAGATACGGCGATCGAGGAACTACCCGCGGACAAACTGGAGCAAATGGATGAAGAATTTCATCAGGCGATGCTTTTGACGTTTGAAAACCTTGGTGCCGAGAACAAGGTGGATTTCCGCGATATCGGAGCAGTCGCAACCATCTTACTGGACACCGTCGAGGAAGTCGCTCCGGACCTGTTCCAGGATGAAGACCTGGACGACCTCGGAGATGACAGTGACGGCAGTGGTGACTCTGGTAGTGCCGACGATGGCAATGACTTGAACTCCAAAACCTCAGTGCAAGATGAAGCCGCAGTCTAGAACTGATCGGCTTCCTCGCCACCAGATTGAGACTTCAGCTGATCCTGGAGCGTGGCGATTCTCCCCTCAATGGTGGTGAGTCGTCTCTCCATATCGACCAGTTCTTGCTGCATTTTTTCGTGATGACGCTCTTGAAATGCCATACGCATCTCGAGAGCTGAATACTTCGGTGATTCGTGATCTTCCATGGTTTCCTCTCCTGGGGAGTTCCATCAAGAGTCGGCAATCCGGAGCCATGATCCCACGAATGACTGTAAAAATGATAGGGCCCGAGAAGGATTTGTATCCTTCTCGGGCCCATTCTTCTTAGCACTCGGCTACAGCTTACGGACATCCTCCGTATACGTCGCAGCCAAGGCCATCATCAGGGGTCATGTCAATTCCGCACTGGGACGGTCCCGGGGCCGGCGGCTCTGCGCCGTTCTGGAACTGGTAGTTCAGAACGAAGATGATATCCGAGATATCGTGAGTACCGTCGTCATTGGCATCCGTGGAGTCGATACAACCGGAAGGTGCGCCTCCGAGCATCAGGCTGTAAAGCATGAAGATCGCGTCTGCAATATCGACACCGCCATCGCTGTTCGCGTCTCCCCTGAGGAATGCTGGATCACACTCGTCAGGAATGTTGTTGGCATTGGTGTCGAGGCTATCCTGGCTTTCCAGGTCACAGGTATCCGGCACACCATTACCATTGCAGTCGACACTCAGGCCGGCTGCGATATCACACGCATCCGGGGAACCATTCTGGTTGCAATCGACATCGCACTCGTCAGGTACGCCGTTGCCATCACAGTCAGCCGAAATTCCAGAAGCAAGGTCACAGACATCCGGGCTGCCATTGGCGTTGCAATCAGCCTGAGGGACAGTGACCGTCACGGTCTGTGTCACTTCGCTGCTGTTGCCATGATTATCGATTCCAGTCCAGACAATGCTGGTTGTGCCATGATCGAAGGATCCACTGGCGTCATCCGTGCCATTGAGGCTGTTGGAAAGACTGATGACAGTGCAGTTATCGGTGATCGATGGTGTCGGTATCGTCAGACTCGTAACGCATGTGCCAGCAGGTGCAGGCTCCGTGATATCACCACTGGTGGTGATGCTCGGGGCTTCATTGTCGGCCACCGTAACGAGCAGCGTTCCGGAGACGATGTTTCCATGCATATCAGACTGAGCGTAGCTGACGGTTGTAGTTCCAACCTCGAAGGTATCTCCCGGGAGGTGACTGGTCACGTACTCACCCAGACCACAGTTGTCGGTCGCTGTCGCCGGAGTCCAGGACGCGATGGCACCGCATTGCCCTGGATCGGTATCGAGAACGATGTCGCCCGGCGTATCACTGAACTGCGGGAACTCGTCATCGGTGACCGTGACCGAGAATGAATGCTGTGCGCTGTTGCCATGGGAGTCCATCAACGACATCGAAATCGTCGTCATGCCAACAGGGAACATGTCACCAGAACTGGAAGAACTGGTAAGTGTCGGGCTTCCGCAGTTATCACTGCTGAGCACGCTTGCCCAGGTGCCATTCGCCCCACACTGTCCGGCCAGCGCACTGAGGGTCATATCTGCTGGCGCCTGATCGAATTCCGGAGCTTGGTCGTCAGTAACGGTCACGTCGAAGGAGTAATCGGTACTGTTATTTGATCCATCCAGAACCGTGTAGGTCACGGTAGTGGTTCCCACTTCGAAGTAGTCTCCGGAGGAATGGCTACTGCTAGTGGTTTCACCGGCACAGTTATCCGAACTTGTCGGCTCGGCCCAACCAGCAATCGCTCCACATTGATCGGGATCGTTGGTGCTCGACATCGAGGCCGGCATTCCGGTCAATGTTGGAGCCTCCGTATCGGACACGGTGATGGTGAACTGGTGAGTCGTCGAGTTACCGTGGGTATCGGTCAGTGTCATCGTCACGGTCGAGGTGCCCAGGCCGAAGAATTCTCCGGAGGCAGCAGTCGACGTATCCGAGGCGATTCCACAGTTATCAGAAGTGCTGTGGGCAGCCCAGGTGGCCACCGCTCCACAGGAACCAGCATCATTGGAGAGATCCTGCGAG
This sequence comes from Planctomycetota bacterium, assembly GCA_018694835.1. GTDB lineage: Bacteria > Planctomycetota > UBA8108 > UBA1146 > UBA1146 > QNYK01. The sequence continues at coordinate 25,739 of JABHOG010000012.1, forward strand.
GCCGGTGCTCCGGTGTAAGCCGGTGCTTCATCGTCGCTGATGCTGATATCGAAGGAAGCACTGGTCGAGAGACCGTTGGCATCATCTGAGGTGTAGGTCACCGTTGTCGTACCGACCGGGAAGTTGTCCCCGGGCTGGTGGCTGCTCGAGAGCGTAGCTCCCGGGCAGTTATCGGTGGTGGTCGGAGCAGGCCACATGAT
>JABHOG010000088.1 GCA_018694835.1 Planctomycetota bacterium
CGTCATGTGGTCTTCATCATGACCAGCAATGTTGGGGCGAGAGAAGCTGCGCAGGGGGCATTTGGATTCAATCCAGACTCGGGCAAGGAAAACCTCTACGAGAGAGCCCTGCGCGAGACCTTTCGACCGGAGTTTCTCAATCGAATCGATCACGTGGTGACCTTTCGTCCCTTCTCTCGTTCGGAACAGCGTGCGCTGCTGGAAATGGAACTGAAGAGAGTTCTCTCGCGTCGTGGGCTGCGCGATCGACCGTGGGCAGTGGAATGGGAAGAGTCCGCGATCGATTTCCTGCTGTCGCGGGGATTGACCTCACAATTAGGAGCACGCCCGCTCCGCCGTGCGGTGGAAAAACATGCACTGACACCCATCGCGCACGAGATGTTGCTCCACGACATTCCGAAAGAAGATCAGTTCCTGTTCGTGCGAAGTAACGGCGAAAAGATCGAGGTCGATTTTGTCGATCCAGATGTGCCGGACCCGGAGGAGCAGGAAGCGGAACTGTCTCCAGTGGATATCACCAGTGGTGATCTTCGCGTTGGCGCCGAGGCCGTGGCGAGAGTTGCATTGCGTGGTTCGGGACGACTGGAAGAGGTACTGATTCTCGCCGATCGGGTCGAGGAGCTGGAAGGCCGGATCGAGTCGGCTTCGTGGAAATCTGCCAAGAAGGAGGACCTCGAACGGATGTCTGCCGCAGACTTCTGGAACTCCAATGATCGACTGCCGGTGCTGGCTTCGTCAGAACTGAGGGACCGTATCGATTCCGGTACCTGTACTGCACGGTCGTTGCTCGATCGCCTCGGAGGTGACGCAGAGAATTCCAGAGATCGATATCCTCCCGAGCTGATTCGTCGGCTCGCGATGCAGATTCACCTGCTCAAGAGCGCCCTACAGGTACTGGATGACGAATTGCCGCAAGATGCCTTCATCCGGATCCGTCCGATCCAGCGCGATCGAGAATCGCCAAAGGATGGAGCCCAGTGGTCGCAACAGGTCGTTGAAATGGTCAAGACCTGGGCGAAGAAGAGAAACATGACCCTGATCGAGTTCGACATTTCGTCGGCAGTGGAGGAACCGGAAGGCAGTTGGATGGCCGCCGTGACCGGTTTTGCTGCCTATTCATTGCTGGAGCCGCTGGCCGGAATCCACGAACTTGAACGGCCGGAGGAGAGTCGAAATGACCGTCGCCTCCATGCGCGAATTGATGTCGTGCCTCGCCCTCTCGGCCAATCACCTGCGGGGGAGTCTGGTGTGTATCAACAGGCACGAGAGTTGATGAAAGCAGACTCGAAGATCGGTGAAGTGGTGAGGCGATATCGAGTGGGAGAGAATCCAAAACTGGTCGATCTTCGACAGGGCTGGCGTTGCGCTTCCCCGGAAGACGCATTGGCGGGTGACTTTGACCTGGTCGGAAGTCTGGCGGCACTGAGTCGATGAGACGGGTCGATGAGACGAGTCGATGAGACGGGTAGATGAGACGGGTCGATGAGACGGGTCGATGAGACGGGTCGGGAACCGTTGTCGCTCCTCGATCGTATCCATCTCGAAGCGGCCACGGACCGATCAAGGGGTGAGGACTCCGGTGACCGTTTGATCGGTCTGGATGTGATCCATCTTCAGTTTCTTCAGCTGCTCTTTGGCCATGCGACCGAAGTTATTGCGGAGCTGGGACTCATTCATGGCGAAGACACGTCTCAGCATCAACGCTTCTGCAGCGGGGTAGGGGTCGATCATCGACGTCGGATCATGGACCCTGTATGCACCCAGAAGAATGGCAGTACCACTGCGAGATTGCATCAAGATCTCACCGGAGACCGGATGGTCGAGCGCGTAGGAAACCGCACCCTTCAGTTGATGGATTGCCCGTGAGATGCGTTGTTCTGCGGTACTGGGGGACGGAACGATCGGTTGGCGGATGATGACGATCTCCGGTTCGAGGATCGGGTTCCACGAGCAACTACCCTTTTCCGCTTCCAGTGCTCTTCGCAACCTCGGAACGAACAATCCAAGTGGTAACGATTCGAGAGTTCCTGGCCGTGGTACTCGCCAACCACATGCGACCATCCCGTGATCTGTCACGGTGGTGGTGATGGGGTCGAGTTCACCGGGAGTGGTGGTCAGGACCGGTGGGATGATCAGTTCTTCTCCGGCATCGATCGTTGCGAGTGATTCCTTCATCATCTGGATGATAGGTGCTGGATCGTAGGGTCCGACGATGGCGATGCGAACCGTTCCCGGATGGTAGGTTCGAGCGAGAAAAGTACCGATCTCCTGGGCACTGATCTGATCGAGTTGATCGAGTCCTCTCGCACCGGAGGCGAGTGGATCGAGTGCATCGAGGATCAATCGGCTCAACCGATCGGCGTCCCCTTCGGTTCCGCTTCGATCGAGGGAGCGGATCTGGTCGCGACATCGCTGGAGTCTGGCTTCATCGACTTGCTGGCTGTCGAAGGTATTGACGATGGCCTCGACGATTTGCGACAGTTGCGCAGGGGCGACCTTTTCGATGATCCAGCTCTGATGACTGCCCGCCTGGACTTCTGCTGGATGTCCGGTGGCCGATTTCCCGTTCATGGTCAGGTACTGGGATGCCAGGTACTGGGCAGCCAGATGGGTTCTTCCCGACAGGCCGACCGGATCATGATCCGCTCCCAATTTCCAGGCGGTGATGATGGAGACCTCTTGCGACGCGGCGGGCAACCGTGAAGGAAGCGGTAACAGCCCCACTTCCATTCCATTCTCGAGCGGGTACCACACCTGTCGAAGTCGATCGCCGGCAGGTTGCGGTGGATCGTCGGAGTGGATCGGGGTGGTGCCCGTCATCGATGGGATCAGCAGCATCAAACTCAGCACGATGGTGATCATCGAATCGGTTTCCTCTCCGGATTTCTGTAACGATGGATGGCAACTGGACCTTCCGATCGATACGACTCTCATCGACGCCTCAATCAACCTGCAGTCGACGAAAAATCGAG
>JABHOG010000089.1 GCA_018694835.1 Planctomycetota bacterium
ATCCATCGAGAGAATCAATTGAGGTGCAAGAACCTGCTGCTGTTCAAGTCGACCCGATAGCTGAAGACGCACACGTCCCCCTCTCGGACTCCACCTGGGAGTCACTGGTTCGAGGTGCGAGAGACGTGGTGTGGGTCAGGGGCACTCGGCCCCCTCTCGCAGACACCCGGACACCTGCCCGGGTTCATCGATGTTGTGGATCAGCAGCGGGCCGATCTTCCGTCAGATGCGCTGTCCGCCTACCGGACGCCCCTGGCCGGGGTCCCGGAAGACACGATCGAGCTTTCGCTCGACATACATCGCTTCATCATCCGGTGCGAACCAGATCCTTTGCCCCGTCGAGAGAGCCTCCACCAGCTGTGTTCTCAGCAGTGGTGGTACCTTCTCGAAATCCTCCGAGAGTGCCATCCGACGCATCTCCCACGATAGATCGTAGCAGTGCTCTTCATCACTCATCGTCGGCTCCATCCTGGCACGCAACCAAAAGAGTTGCGCTGGATCTGTCACTCCATGATTCGAGGGGAACTGGCCGCCATCGCCGATCTCAACAGCCGCTGCTGCGATCCGCCCTGGGCCAGGAACTCCCTCTCTTCACGACGAAGAATACCCCGCTGCAGCGGAGCCCGTCAAACTCCAGAGACGGGAGCGGGCCGAAGCAGGAAAATCTTACCGTCTCCGATCCTACCGGTACGGGCCCCGGCGGCGATCGATTCCATCACCTGCTCGGCGAACAACTCATCGACCAGCAGTTCCAGGCGAATCTTCGGCAGAAACGCCAATCCGCCATCATCGCTGCTGTAATCGTCGAGATGGCCCTTCTGGCGGCCGTACGCACGGACCTCCTGGAAGTGAATATGGTGGATCGACGGCTGTCCCTGGAGTTTCTGGAGCACGTCTTTCAGACGATAGGGGCGCAAGATGGCGACGATTCTCACCATGACGACCGATCCCCCCCCTCGACCAGTTCAGACCACAATCCCTGCTCCTCCAGTAACTGCTGAAGCTGCGGTGGATAGCCCTCGATCTTGAAGGAGACGGCGCGATCGGCCGCTTCCCGGGCGAGCGCCACCAGACCCAGCGCTCCGATCAGGTCGACCGAGGTGACCCCGCCAAGACGGACCTCGACGACGGTCCCCGCGCGAATCGCCTCGAACCCCTCCTGGGCCAGATGCTCGACCTGCTCCGCATCGAGCACTCCGCGAAGGTCGAGGAACTGGCGATCGCCATCGCCACGGCGCTCAACGGTGAACTTCTCACTCATCGAGTCCGCTCCCTTCTCGCCACCACCAGCGTGATGTCATCGCTGGCCTCGGCGCCGGCCACATGAATGGCCAGATCCGCCAGCACCCCTTCGACCAGGTCATCGGGGGTGGCCAGGTTGAGTTTCTGGAGGATCTGAGCAAAGCGTTCGAGGCCGTACTCCTCTCCCTGCGAGTCCATCGCCTCGACGATACCATCGGTGTAGAGAATCAGCGAATCGCCGGGAGCCAGATTGACATCGCTGACCTCCAGCGAACTGCGAAAGATCGGACCCGGATCCATCCCCAGGGCGATCCCTCCCGGCTGAAACTGTTCGACCCGTCCCGATTCTCGGAGGATCAAGGGTGGATTGTGACCGGCGCGGGCGATCCGCACCTGTCCCCGATCATGATCGAGTTCAGCCCACGCGAGGGTCACGAACATCCCCTCGGTCATGTCGCGCGACAGGCTGGCGTTGACCTCACCGAGGATGGAAGCGGCATCGGGCTGGATCCTGGCGGCCATCCGCACCAGGCTACGGGTCATCGTCATCACCAGGCTACCGGCGAGTCCCTTGCCAGAGACATCAGCCACGACGATCCCTGCGCGATCTCCGGGGAGATCGATCACATCGTAGTAATCGCCTCCCACCTCCTTGGCCGGCTGGTAGTAACGAGCGATCTCGATGCCCGAGATCACCGGCAACTGATCGGGTAACAGTGCATTCTGGATGCGAGTGGCGATGGAGAGATCGCGCGCCACCGCCTGGGCGTGCAGTTCCTGTTCCCGGGCATCGGCAAGAAAACGTGTCATGCGGTTGAAGGAGGAAGCGAGCGCCCCCAGTTCATCGATGGTCGAGACGGTCGACTGATGCTGGAGATTCCCTCGCGCCACCTGAGCCATATCCTCTCTCAACCGTCGCACCGGACGAGTGAGCAAGAACCCGACGATCAACACGAACGGGATTCCCAGCAGCAGGACAGTCCAGATCTGTTGCGAACTCGCCTTCTCGAGACTCTGTTCGAGACGTTCGATCGCCACGGTACTGAGAAACAGTTGAACCGAACCGATCACCTGATCGGAATCATCGGTGAGATCGAGTTGGAACGATCGTACCGGTGCAATGCTGTTACCGTTGGCGAGCGATCCCTTGCGCACCCGGACTCCCGTTTGGGCAAGCATCGGAGGGGCGATCTCATCCCCGAGGGCAATCTTCAATCGATCTCCGCCGCGGGCGCTGGCGATCAGAGTTGTGCCACTGTCATCGAGCACCAGTACATCGAGGATGGTGTGCGGACCCGGCTTTTCGATGAAGGTATTCAGTTGCTCGGCCAGTTTCGACTGAGCCCGCTGTTGATCGGTATCGGGGATGGTGCTATCGGCCCAGAAGGGGGTGACCAGAGAACTGACCAGTTGCACCTGCTCGGAGCCGGCGCTGTTGACCTGATCGGCGGTCGCCTGCAAGGCGAGCCGGGTCGAGGTATTGCCCACCCACAATACGAAGGTCAGCAGTATGATGCCCGATACAGCACCGTACTTGACGGCGATGGGAAAGATCTGCCGTGGCGGCCTTTCGGCCGATCGAGATCTAGCACTCACCCCTCGAGCCAAACTTCCTCCGCTTCCTGCGCGGGAACTGCTGGGTCCGCTTGCTGCATCCTGGCCGGACGCCTACGGTAGTCGATGACCGGGAAGATACCACACTCATCGCATCCAGAGCGATCCCGGCTGTCGGTTCAGGAGGCTCGTTGACGGTCCACCCCGAGAAAAAGGATCCCCGTACCATCTGGCTGCTGGCCAGTTGCCGATTCGGCGAAGCGGTGGCGGTGGGAATGCTGATCCCGACCCTACCGCTCTTTCTCGGTACCCTCTCATCCCCGTGGGTCGATGGCCTGTCGGTAAGAATCCGCAGCGGCTTGCCGTTCCTCGCAGACTGGCTTCCCCAGGCGACGGTGGCCACAGATGAGGCGAAGACCGCGATACTATTCTGCCTGACCGGCCTGGCGATGGCGCTGATCCAGATCTTTGCCGGCCGCTTCTCCGATCGGTTCGATAGTCGCAAGCCTCTGATCATCATCGGTATGGCGCTGGGGTCGATCTGTTCCCTGATCATCCCGATGCTCGAACACTTCTGGCAGTTGTTGATCCTTCGTATCCTCCAGGGATCCTTCCTCGGGCTGACCTTTCCACCGATGATGGCGATCATCGCCCGTCATGCTCCGACCTCCTCCGGCGGAAAGGTACTGGGCATCTACACCACCATCCGCCTGGTCGGTTTCGGCCTCGGCCCGATTCTCGGTGGAGTGGTGGCGGAATACGCCGGCTACGATGCGGTGTGCCTGGTCTCGGGCGCATTGCTGATGCTGAGCGTGGCGATGGTGGCTTCGCGGGTGAAAGATGAAAAAGAATTCAAGCACGATCTACAGGCCGATCGGGTGTTGCCTCCGGTGAAGCCGATCTTCCGCCTTCTGGGTGCAGCCATCTTCATCATGATGGTCGGAATCAGTGCTGTGATCTCGCTGTTTCCCTACTACGAGCGGGAATTCGGATCGAGTCAGTCTCAACTGGGGACGATGTTTGCCATCTTTGTCGCCACTCGCTGCATCTGTCAGTACCCCTTCGGCTGGATCGGCGATCGCTTCGACAAGAAGTGGGTACTGATGCTGGGACTGATCCTCTTCATCCCGCTGGTGTGGATGCAGGCAGAGGTGCAGAACCTGACCGAGTTGACCTGGTTGAGAATGGGCCTGGGGATGGTCTCGGCGATGTTGAGCACCGCGGTCGGCGGCATCAGTGCAGAACGAAGTGAGCCGGGAAATCGCGCCCGGGTGATGGGAATCAACACCCTCTGCTTCAGCCTCGGCACTGCGGTCGGGCCGTCGCTGACCGGATTCATCGATTCGCAAGCCATCGCCTTTGCCATCCCGGCACTGGCCGCCTCGATCCTGTTACTGGCGACGCTGGCGTTGCTACCCTCCGACCGAACCGCACGGCTGATTCAGAAAGCCCCCCAGTAGCGCATGCCGACCCACAGTAGCGGTGCCACCACCAGGCCAGCGGCGACATCATCCAGCAACACTCCCCAGCCTCGTGGTAACGATTCGAGGCGGCGGATGCCGAACGGTTTCAGTACATCGAGAATTCGAAAACCGACAAATGCAGCGGCCCAGGGCCAGATCTGATCGACCGACCCCGGCGCCAACCACGGCAAGGCACTGAGTGCCAGCCACTGTCCGGCGGCCTCGTCGATGACCACCGCTCCAGGATCCTTCTTGCCGAACAGCGCCTCGATTCGTTCGCCGCAGATGACACACCCTGCAGATGCGAGGATTCCCAGCAATGGGAACAGATACGGCTGAAAGGATGGATCGCAGATGTTCCAGGCGCCCCACCCGACGACCAGTGCCGCAAGGGATCCTGCAGTACCCGGAGCAACCGGGAACAGTCCCGATCCAAAAAAGGTCAGGACGCTTCGATCGACAACTTCGGAGATCTTCAAGCGGAGTTCTGCTTCTGCTGGCTGGAACGGGTCGCCACCAGGATGTAGTCCGCCGCCGACCAGAGGGTGGTGACGAGGGTTCCCCAGAAGAGGATGACGGTGACCACATCGAGGCTCTCCAGCAGCCACGGATAGAAGAAGTCACTTCCTTCATTGGCCTTCTTGAACATCACCGCCGGAATCAGCATCGACTGCAGCACCATCTTGAGCTTGCCGCCGGCACGGGCACCGAACTCGATCCCCTGGCTCTCCATGTAGGAGCGGATGCCGCTGACGAGAAACTCGCGGGCGACGATGATGACGACGAACCAGGGGCGGATCAAATCAGGAGTCAGATGGACCAGATAGACCAGTGTTCCACAGATCACGATCTTATCGACGAAGGAATCGGCGAGGCGACCGAAGGCGGTGACCATCTTCCAGCGTCGTGCCAGGTAGCCGTCGATGAAGTCGGTGGCAACACAGAGGATGAATGCCAGCGCCGCGAGGTTGAGCGCCAGATGGCGATCGCCGATGATCCCCCAACCACGGATTTCGAGGGTCAGCATCGCAAACAGAAGAAAAGCCATGGCGAGGCGGCTCATCGTGATCATGTTGGGTAGGTTGCGCCAATCTTTGCTCTGGCTGCCCATCATGCCTCTCTTTCTCTCCGGTCAGACGACCTTCAACGGTTCTGCAACCAGATCGTAATCATCTGTAGCGGTGATGCGACATCGAATCATCTCACCGGCCGCGGCCGAGCCACTGGGGAGGCGGATGATGGAGTCGATCTCGGGCGCCTCGGCATAGGAACGTCCGAGGACAGCGCCACTGTCGGGACAGATCTCATCGACCAGCACATCGACCTCGGTGCCGATCCGTTGACGGTTCCAGCCAAACGCCACCTGTTGCTGGGCCAGCATCAACTGCTCGACGCGAGCCTGCGCCTCCTGTTCGGGGATTCTCCCCGGCAACTTCTCCGCCGGAGTGCCCTCTTCTGGCGACCACGGGAAGACTCCGACCCGCTCGATGTGGTTCTCCTCGACGAATCCGACCAATTTCTCGAACTGCTGACGAGTTTCTCCGGGGAAGCCCACGATGAAGGTGGTTCGCAGCACCAGTCCTGGTATCCGCTCTCGCATCCTGTGAAACAGTTCGCGCGTGCCCTCTTCTCCCAGTCTTCGACCCATGCGTCGCAGCATCGTGTCATCGATGTGCTGTAGCGGCATGTCGATGTAGGGAATCACCCGTTGACAGCGGGCTACCGCATCGATCATCGCATCGGAGAACTTGTAGGGATAAGTGTAGAGCAGGCGAATCCAGTCGATTCCATCGACCTGGTCGAGTTTCTCCATGATCTCGGGAAGGAGGAACTCTCCATCGATATCGAGACCATAAGATGTGAGATCCTGGCTGATGAGATTGATCTCACGGGTGCCGTTGGCGACCAGCTCGTGAGCCTCGTTGACGACGAATTGTGGATCCTTGGAACGAAAGCGGCCGCGGAAGGATGGGATCGAGCAGAAGGTGCAGGGATTGTCGCAACCCTCGCTGATCTTCAGGTAGGCACTATGCCTGGGAGTGAGCCTGAGGCGCGAATCCTCCGACCAGGCCGGATGCGATGCGCTTCCGACATGAACCCGGCGCGCAACTCGCACCTCTTCCATCAAGCCGTTGAGGATCTCTGGCATCCTCGGATACTCCGACATGCCGACGATCGCATCGATCTCGGGAATCTCCTTGGCCAGTTCTTCCGGATAGCGCTGCCCCAGACAACCGGCCACCACCACACGCTTGGCGGGGTCCTTCTCCTTGAGGCGAACCAGATCGAGGATCGCCTCGATCGACTCCTGCTTGGCGCTCTCGATGAAGCCACAGGTGTTGACCATCAGGATATCGGCATCTTCTGCTTGCTGTGCCACCACGAACCCCTTGGCACCGATCCGACCGAGAATCACCTCGGAATCGACCAGATTCTTGGGACAGCCGAGGCTGACCATATGGATCGCCAGTGGTTGCATCGTGGGTGCCGATCCTCTCGCAGAAGGATCTGATCGGGGTACTTCCCCGACCTCGAACCTTCGACCGATGGACATTCTAACACTCCTGCGACGAAGGGCCACGGAACCGGACCCGCAGCGGCCCCTCGACGAGCGCCTCACAGGATGCTTCCATGAACGCCATAAACCGGGAAAGGAACCCGTGATGGCCTTGCAGGGCACACTTCGAGAACTGACCGAGCTGGCTCTCTCCTGCGTTCAGCAGCAGTACCCCTACTACATCGGGGTGGTGCTCCGCAGTGAAGCCGATCTCCAACTGCCGACTCAGCAGACTCCAGTCTTCAACGGAGCTTTCGATTGGCACTCGGCGGTGCATGGCCACTGGACGCTGGTCCGCGCCCTCCATCTCGATGGCGATCAGACACAACTGGGTGAGGAGCACCACGGCGAGATCGAGACCTTCCTCGATCGCTCGCTCAACGAGCCAGAGCTGGCGCGAGAAATCACCTACGCCGATGGTCACCGCGGCTTCGAAGTACCCTACGGCCGCGGCTGGCTGCTGATCCTCTGTGGGGAGTTGCGGCAATCGGGTAGCCCTCTGCTCGATCGGATGATTCCGCTGGAAGAACGAGCCCGCCGCGATCTGCTCGCCTGGTGTGATCGTCTCGCCCGCCCGATCCGCTCGGGCCAACACGATCAATCGATGTACTCGCTCGGATTGTTCCACGACTGGGCGACGATCTGCGGCGACGACGAGGCGAAGCAACAGATCGAGCAGATCGCGCTGCGCCATCACGCAGACGATGTAGACCTGCCGTTGCATCTGGAACCATCGAATCACGACTTCCTGTCGCCGACACTGGCCACCGCCGACCTGATGCGAAGAGTCCTCCCCACATCGCAACTGAAGGAGTGGCTCGAGAAAGCGGCCCCCGCCCTGCTCGATGGCAACTGGCCCACCGAACCGGTCACCTGCCCCGATCCCGCCGACGGCAAACTCTCCCACCTCGACGGACTCAACCTGTCA
>JABHOG010000002.1 GCA_018694835.1 Planctomycetota bacterium
CCCTGGTGAGAGGGGATGAACTGAGAGATCAGATTCAAACGGCATTGCGCCAGGTGAGGGACATCGAGCGCCTCGCTTCGCGGATCCCCCTGGGCAAGGTCAATGGAAGAGAACTGCGCGCTCTGGCCAGATCTCTCGAAGAAGTTCCTCGCTTGAAGGAACTTCTGTCCGATCTCGAGGCCCATAAATTCCAGCTTCTGGATCAGGATCTCGAGGGAGGTGCGCTGCAGGAGATTGCTCAGAGGATCGATGAAACCATCGTCGAAGAACCGCCCCTGACAGTGACCGAGGGGGGAATGATCCGAGATGGATTTGACCCAGCGCTGGATGAACTGCGTGTGGTCTCTCGAGATGGCGTGTCATGGATTGCCAGTTTCCAGCAGCAGGAACAGCAGCGAACCGGCATCCCCTCCCTCAAGGTCGGATACAACAGAGTCTTCGGCTACTACATCGAAGTCACTCATTCCCAGCGCGATCGGATTCCCGAGGATTATATTCGCAAGCAGACCCTCAAGAATGCGGAACGTTTCATCACCCCGGATTTGAAGGAGATGGAGCAGAAGGTTCTGGGGTCGAGGGAGCGGGCTGACGCACTCGAGGAACAGATCTTTCAGCGAATCCGTGAAGATTTGACCCAGAAGATCGGCCTGTTGCAAACCGCAGCAGGGGCCATTGCGGAACTGGATGCGTTGGCTGCGCTGGCTCAGGTGGCAAGAGAAGAAGAGTGGGTGGCACCGGAACTGGTGGAGGATCCGATCCTTGAGGTCGAGGGGGCGATGCACCCTGTCGTGGGCAGTGGTACTGCACGAGCTGATTTCACACCCAATGATCTTCACCTGGGTGGAGATCACGGATCTCTGGCGGTGATCACCGGTCCGAACATGGCAGGGAAATCGACATACATCCGCCAAGCCGCATTGATCTCGATCCTCGCTCAGATGGGATCGTTCGTTCCCGCTACCCGGGCCAGAATCGGCATCGCAGATCGTATCTTTACTCGTGTAGGTGCTGCCGATGATCTGATCCGAGGTCAATCCACCTTCATGGTCGAGATGATCGAAACCGCTCGCATATTGCACAACGCCACCGCTCGATCGCTGGTGATCCTGGATGAGGTCGGGCGTGGCACCAGTACTCACGATGGAATCTCCATCGCCTGGGCCATCGCGGAGGAACTGGCCCAACGGGTTCGATCGCGAACTCTCTTTGCGACCCATTATCACGAGTTGGCGGCTCTGGCCGACGAGATGCCTGCGCAAGTACACAACTTGAATGTGGAAGTGAAGGAATGGCGCGATGAGATCGTCTTCTTGCACCGAATCGTCGCTGGCAGTGCAGACAAGTCCTACGGTATCCATGTCGCTCGCCTGGCGGGGATTCCGGATTCAGTCCTCGATCGATCGAGGTCAATTCTTGAGCAGCTGGAAAAAGGGTCCTTGCCGCAGCATTTCTCAGGAGCCTCCTCGGTCGGCAACATTTCCCGAGCGGAGCCTGCAGTGATTCAACCCGATCTGTTTCGCTGCTCGACCGATCCGCTGCGGGAACTGCTGGCCCAACTCGACGCAGATGATCTGACTCCTCGTGAGGCCCTCGACTGGATCTACCGACTCATCGAGGCTGCGAAGCGACACGAGTAAGGGTGAGGTGTGACGCTTCGCAGGCCCACCGATCGATCATAAGGCTAACAATATATATCAGTTATGTGATTCATCCCCGGCTGGGCGGTGACCATTCACATGGATGTGGGAGTCGCGGGTTGGGGGGGGTAGACCCGCGGGAAAGGCATAGTAGAAGGTTGTGGATGGGGGAGGGATGTGAGAATATCGGAACCTGTCTGGAACGATTCTGTCTTTCTTGACATTAGCGTGTGGCGGGATCATTGCGGACCAAAAGGTTCATTGGGAACCAGAAGGCCGGTAATGGCTTCGAGGAGTGTGTTCGAGGAGTGTGTTCGAGGAGTGTGTTCGAGGAGTGTGTTCGAGGAGTGTGTAAGAGGGTGCTGTATTTGGCAGGTGGTGTGCTTTCCCTGTTCTTCGGCGGGTGCTGAAGGTTTCGGAAAGCAGGTTCTGGCGATCGATCTTTCAGTGACCTCCATCGAATTGGAGTCCTGGCGGGTTCATCGCAGGTTCGATCTCTCCACCCTCTTCTCATGTACCGAACTAACTTGACTCACGTAATATAGTTAACAAGTAGCGTTGACTATATGCCTGTTCATCGTGAAAATCGATCTTGTAAAGGTCTGTGGTTTGGTCTATTTGGGATAGTAAAGCCCAGATCGACCAGTTTCTCGGGCTTGGGTTTGTAAGCAATACATTTAGGGCTAACTAGGAGTGTCGTCAGGTTCGCTGCCCTCACCGGGCAGGGGGACCGGGTGATCTGTTTAAATTTTGATAATTTCGATCGAGTCGCGCCGGTGCATCTATGTGCCCGGCTGCATCAGAAGGAGGTAGTTATGAGAAACGGACCGTCCCGTATTCTCCAGTTCACAGCTAAGGCCCTGGTGGCTTTGGTTCTCTGTTTGGGTATCGGCATCGGGACGAGCGCTCATGCTTCGCCCCTGATTCCATTGATCCCCAACTTCCCACTGGTCGACTGCAACACCAATGGGGTTGAGGACACAGACGATATCACCAACGGGACCAGCCAGGATTGCAACAGCAATGGAATCCCCGATGAATGTGACATCTCTAGCGGCTTTTCGCAGGACTGTAACACCAATCTAATTCCAGACTCCTGTGATATCTCTGCGGGAACCGCCAAGGACTGTAACGGGAATCAGATTCCGGATACCTGTGAACTGATTTCCGGTGGCAGTGACTGCAACAACAACAACATCATCGACTCCTGTGAGGTGTTGCTGCTGGGAGCTACCGACTGCAACGGAAACCTCGTCCCGGACGAATGTGACACCGACTGCGACAGCAACGGATCCATCGATGAGTGTGAAATCACTGCAGATCCAACCAAGGACTGCGATGTCGATGGAATTCTGGACCTCTGTGAGTACTCCACAGAATATGGCGGAAATGCTGCGCTGGATTGCGACGGCAACTTCGTTCTCGACTCCTGCCAGATCACTGCCAATGCAGCTCTGGATTGCGACACCGATGGCATCCTCGATTCCTGTGAGACGGACACGGACTCGGATGGAACCATCGACGATTGTGACACTGATGACGATAACGACGGAGTTCTGGACGGAGCAGATACCGACTCGCTCGATCCAAACATCTGTGAAGACTCAGACGGTGACGGCTGCGACGATTGCGCCGTGGGTACCGACGGATTTGGTTCCCTGGCTGACAACACGCCCGCCAACGACGGCACGGATACGGATGGTGACGGCCTCTGCGACTCAGGAGACACCGACGACGATAACGACGGTGTGCTGGACGGAGCAGATACCGACTCGCTCGATCCAAACATCTGTGAAGACTCAGACGGTGACGGCTGCGACGATTGCGCCGTGGGTACCGACGGATTTGGTTCCCTGGCTGACAACACGCC
>JABHOG010000090.1 GCA_018694835.1 Planctomycetota bacterium
ATCGATGCCGCCAATTACCCGAAATTTGAGAAAGCGCTGGAGCGATTGGTCGAAAGCGGTAGGCACCAACTGGTGCTCGATTGCCGTGGAGTCCAGTACATCAATTCCACAGGGATTAGCGGAATCATCCGGTTTCACAACCTCTGCAAGGAAGCGGGGGGATCTTTCCTGCTCGCCAGGGTGGCGAGAAATGTCGGGATTACCATGCACTTGCTGGGAGTGACCTCGGTGGTTCAGGTCGCCAGAGATCTTGAGGAAGCGGAGCAACTGCTCGAGGGAGGGTCGGCCGCCGTTGAAGTGGCAGTTCCGGGATCAGATCCTGGTACACCTCGCAACGTGCCGGTACTGTCCGATCCATCCGGGCCCTCGGGATCGGTGGCGATGTTGCTTCCCTCGACCGGACACTTCGCGAAAATCTGCAAGAAGCGGGTCGAGCAGCGTGGCGGCAAGGCATTTCTGTTTCATGAAGTGGACGAGTTGATGGGGAGCATCGATGCGATTGCTCCTGATTTGATCGTGGTCGACAAGCGGGTCCACAACAGCAACAAGGTGGTCGAAAGTATCAAAATCGACCAGCGACACGCCCTCGCATCAGTGATCTTGATTCATCCCAAGGGTGCCGACTTGCAAGATGTTTGCGGCTTTCGCGTGTGGGAAAACGATTCACTGGTAGATCCATTCGAACTGGGAAATTTGTTCGTGTTGACAGAGTCCGAGGTGCGTCGGGTGACCCGTGACCGCAAGTTGTTCACGCAACAGGTTCGCTTCCAGTTTGAAGGCCATCAGGATTCCATCGACCAGGGATTGAGTCTCGGCGGTGCGCTCATCGCCAAGTTGCCGCTCACTGAACAGGAGCGAAACGCTCTCCACTCGGCACTGAAGGAGGGGGTCGACAATGCCGTTCGTCATGGGAACTCGGCTCGTCCCGAGCGCCGGGTCACCGTCAATTATGTGGTCGAACCGCGGCGGGTGACGATGCTTGTCGAAGATGAAGGGGAAGGATTTGACCATGAGTTCTTTCTCGGTCAGATCGAGGAGAAAGATGCCTTCGATCGAGCCAAGGAGCGGATGAGAGAGGGGGGGCGTGGAGGGCTCGGCATCCTGCTGATGCACCGATGTTCCGATCGTCTCGAATACCTGGGCAAGGGCAATGTGGTGAGGATTGAGAAGCGTCTTCACAGCTGAGGCCCACTGTCAGGGGCCTGTGGCGAAGTGACAAGGATGGGCGGAGGTGTTGACAGGGACGAGGCCGATGCCCACAATCGGCCCATGAAACGCCGGTTTGAGATCGACTCTCCTATCGGTTCCGAGCGGGTGTAGCTCAGGGGTAGAGCATCACGTTGCCAACGTGATTGTCGTGGGTTCGAATCCCATCACCCGCTCCATTTTTTCTTCTGTATTACGGTCTATATCACTATTACCGGATTTGTCGGCCCCGTTCTCGATCATCGATTTTCATCCATCTCCTCTCAACATTCTTCCAATCAACGTGGTTTGGAACGATTTCCGGGGTGTAGATGTCGCCATGCCGAGGGGGAGGCTGCCCCGGAGGCCGTGCTCAATTGGTGCGAGAAATCGAGTCGAATGTTCCCGGGAAGCGGGATCTGGCCAAGAAATGTCGAATATCTGGGCCAAATTATGCGAATCCGGAGCATCCAGACCCCCGCAAGCGTTGACACAATTGCAGGGTGGGACCATGATTTCCCATCCAGCCATCGTGCCGGGCCCGACCAAGGGCAGAGAGGACCCCATGAACGACACTGATTCCGCCGATGTAAACACCGCCGATCCCGACCAGGAAACTCCATCGGCAACCGCCAATGCGAATGCCGCCGATTCCGTGGCGAGCCAAGTGGACTGCTCTGAGGAGGGTCCGAGTCGCAAGCGCCTCCATATCGAGGTCTCGCTGGAAACGGTCGCCAAGGAACTGGAGAAGAACTTCCGCCAATTGCGGGAAACGGTCCAGATGCCTGGTTTCCGCAAGGGAAAGGCTCCCTTACCACTGCTCAAGAAACGCTTCGGTGAGCAGGTGCAAGATGATGTACGCGAGGATTTGATCGGTCGCGCCGTGGAGGAGCAATTCGAATCCGCAGAGTGGAAACCGCTCGGCGCTCCAGAATTTGAGAAGGTCGAGTTTTCCGAGAATGAAAAGTTCACCTTCGAAGCGGTTTTCGATATCCAGCCGACCTTCGAGTTGCCCGACTACAAGGGGATCGAGATCACCGATGAGTCGGTGGCTGTCGAGGAATCCGAAGTCGAGCGAGAGATTGAAATGATTTGCGAGCAGTCCGCTTCTCTGGAGCCTTTGGCCCTGGGCGAGCATGGCGAGGGAGATTTCGCCGTCGTGAATCTTTCCCTGCTCATCGAAGAGGAGTCGATCTTTGAGCGCGAGGAAATCCTGGTCAAGATTGGTGAGGACAAGATCGATTCGATGGAGGTCCCTGAACTGGGCCAAGCGCTGATCAAAGCGAGCCAAGATGAAGTGATCGAAAAAACGGTCCAGGTCCCGGATGACTTTCCGGCAGCAGACCATCGAGAAAAAGAAGCGACCGTTCGACTGGTTCTCAAGGATGCCAAGAAAAAGATCACTCCGGAACTCGATGAGGCTTTCCTGAATAAACTGGGAGTGGAATCAGCGGATGATCTTCGAGGAAAGGTGCGAGAAAACCTCGAGAATCGTCGTAAGGCTCAGGAAGAGTCGCGCCAGGAAGATTGGATCGCCGAGCAGGTCGGGAACTCCGTTGAGATGGAACTTCCCGAGTCGATGGTTTCCCAGCGGATGGAATCCAAGGTGCAACGCCGTGCGATGGAACTGGTCCAGGACGGAAAATCAGAAGATGACGCCCGCAGCGAGGCGGAGAAAGACGAAGAAATTGCCAACGAAGTTCGCCAGGAGTTGACGCGCATCTTTGTGCTGGATCGCCTGGCGGACGAAGAAAAAGTGTTTGTGACCGAAGACGAGGTGGTTCATCGCCTACAGGCGATCGCGACCACCTATCAACAGCCACTCGAACAGGTGCTCGAGCAGTATCGCCAGGGCGGCATGTTGCCAGAGCTTCGCAATGGCATGAGACGTGAAAAGGTCAAACAAGTGTTGCGCAAGAAGGCGAAGATTTCCGGCTCTTGAAAATGCCGGCCCTTCGATGAAAATAGATTACAGAACTCAGAACTCAGAAATTCAGGGGGAAACCGATGAATGACGAACTCATGCGAAAGATCGACGATATCCAGAACAACCTCGTGCCTTTCGTCATCGAGAAGACAGGACGCGGCGAGCGTTCATACGATATCTTCTCGCGATTGCTGAAGGACCGCATCGTGTTCATCGGCGATGGGATTCACGATCACACTGCGAACCTGGTGATCGCCCAGATCCTGTTTCTGGTTTCGGACAATCGCAATCAGGATATCAACATTTACATCAACAGCCCTGGTGGATCGGTCACGGCAGGCCTGGCGATTTACGACACCATGCAATTTGTTCAGTGCGATATTGCCACCTACTGCATCGGACAGGCATCTTCGATGGGCGCAGTATTGTTGGCAGCGGGAACTCATGGCAAGCGTCACGCGCTGCCACATTCGCGCATCATGATCCACCAGCCCTGGGGTGGTGCTCAGGGAACAGCCATGGACATCGAGATCCAGGCCAAGGAGATCAAGCGCAACAAAGAGGTTCTCTGCGAGATCCTCGGACACCACGCCAGTAAAGGCCCGGGCCAAATCGAAGACGATTCTCACTGGGACTTTTTCATGTCGGCCCAGGAGGCCAAGGATTACGGACTGGTGGATCAAGTCATCGAGACCTTGAAGCCGGTTGGCGAGAGTTCCTGAAGCGAGTTATTAGCGATGTCAGATACAAACCAGAGTTCAGGGTCCAATAGCGGACCTCCGACAGGCTCCGACCGCTGCAGTTTCTGCGGCAAGGTGTCGAATGAGGTGGCACGGCTGATCGCCGGGCCTCCCGGGGTTTGCATCTGTAACGAATGCGTGGATCTTTGCTACACCATCATCTCTGAGAGTTCATCCACGCCCGATTCAGAGGAAAAGCCGCGCACCCTTGCCGAAGTCCCGAGTCCCAGGGAACTCTACGAAGAGTTGCAGGACTGGGTGATCGGGCAAGAAGATGCCAAGCGTACTCTGGCGGTGGCGGTCCACCTTCATTTCAGAAGACTGGTTCATCTCGATTCAAAAAAGGAAGCCGCGCGCAATGGTGGCAAAGATGCCAGTAGTGACGAATCCAAATCTGATGATGAAGTGCAGATCGAGAAGTCGAACATCCTACTTCTCGGCCCGACCGGAAGCGGTAAGACGTTGATGGCCCGGACTCTCGCTCGCGTACTCGACGTGCCCTTCGCCATCGGCGATGCGACCACTCTGACCGAGGCGGGATATGTCGGTGAGGATGTCGAAAACCTTCTTCTCAAGCTGGTGATGGCTGCCGATTACGACATCGAGAAGGCCCAGCGCGGAATCATCTTCGTCGATGAAGTCGACAAGATTGGTAAGGCGACCCAAAACGTCTCGATCACCCGCGATGTGTCGGGCGAGGGTGTGCAACAAGCACTGCTCAAGATCCTCGAAGGAACGGTAGCCAATATTCCGCCACAGGGTGGCAGGAAGCATCCGGAGCAGCAGTACATCCAACTCGACACCACTAACATCTTGTTCATCTGTGGCGGTGCCTTTGATGGCATGCCGGAGATCATCGCCGAACGTATGAACGCCAAGAAGGTTGGATTTCGTAGCGAAGAGGGAGCCAGGTCGAGTGATCGCGACGCTATCGATCTCGAGGATCTACATGAACGCGCTCGATTGTTTCAGCATATCGAGGTGCAAGATCTGCTTCGTTTCGGAATGATACCTGAGTTTGTGGGCAGGTTGCCGGTGGTGACCGCCCTTCAGCCGCTCGATGACGATGACCTGGTGCGGGTGCTGACCGAACCTCGCAACTCGCTGGTGCGGCAGTACCAGGAGTTCTTTCGGATGGAGCAAGGCGATCTGGAGTTCACCCCGGAGGCACTCCGAGCAGTAGCTTCATTGGCACGCAAGCGTGGTACTGGTGCACGAGGCTTGCGCTCGGTGATCGAGGATCTGATGCGAGATATCATCTTCGAGGCGGGTGGGACCCTCCTGAAGGACCTGAAGGTGGTGGTGGATGAGCAGCGGGTGCTGGCATTGACCCACGATGAGCTTCCACCCCCGGTAGTAAAGGCTTCAGATCCGCAAGATGCGAAAAGCGCTGCCGAAGTGTTGCCCCAGGTAGACTCCGATGGCGAAGCTCCCGACGATTCAGGCGAGACTGCAGCCCATCTGGTTTCTGGCCGCTGATCGTCGATTTCTGGATCGTCGAATTCTGTTCATTGGCCGGTAGCCATTCAGGATGAGTCTTGATTCTTGTGGCTGAGGATTCGCCACGGCTGCACCATCTTCTTTTTGCCTTTCAATGGCGTTTCCGGCAACTGCTCCAGTTCGAAGAGGTCGAGGCACTCGCGAGCCGTATCGGGGCCGACCACCACTTCTCCCGCAGCGGCGACCTGTGATTCAAGCCGACTGGCGATGTTGACGGTGTCTCCGATGACGGTGTAGTCGCTGCGCTGGACCGAACCGATATCGCCCACCACTGCCTGGCCGGAGTTGATCCCGATTCTAAGACTCAGCGGCGGCCATTCTGGATGCATGGCTGCGACCTGCTGGATCCTCGATTGCATCGCAAGTCCGGAACGGACCGCGCGGACAGCGTGGTCGTGTTGTTTCTCCGGTGCTCCGAAGAATGCGATGAGCGCATCCCCGACGTACTTGTCGAGGGTTCCGTCCTCCTTGAAGACTTCATCGGTGAGTTCTTCAAAGAGGATATTGAGGAGGTCCACGACCTCTCTCGGCGTCAGGTTTTCAGAGATGGTGGTGAATCCGACCATGTCGGCAAACAGAACCGAGATTTCTGTTTCTTTTGAACCCAGTTCCGCTTTTCCAGCGAGAACACGCTCGACCACATTGGGCGACAAGCGGCAGGAGAGGTCCTTGCGCCGCCGCTTCTCTTCTTCCATTGCATGTCGCAGGCGGAATTGCTCGAGGGCACTGGAGGCCATCAAGGCCAGAGCGCAGATGACATCGAGGTGATCCTTACCGAGGGGCTTTTTCGACAGGACGCAGTCGACATAGAGGATTCCCACCACCTCACCTTCTTGTAATAGCGGCGCACACATGGCCGATTGAATCTGCATCTGGATGATGCTCTGGGCTGCGGCGAGATTAGACATCGTGCCGGTATCCTGGATCAGCACCGCGCGGCGTTCGTCCAGCACTTGTTTGGCGATGGTGCTGGACAGCTGCATCGGACCCTCGGAGTCGATGCCCTCGTGCGATCTGGAGGCGCAGGGAATCAGCGAGTCCCCCTCGACCAGGCTGAGAAAGCCTCGATCTACTGGCAAGGATCGAAGAGCGAGGTCGATCGCTCCCTGTGCGACCTCCACCAGGTTCGATCGGGTCAGGAGCGTCTCGGCCGCATTCTTGAACAGGTCGAGGGCCACTCCCAGGCTAATACTCGTTGATCCACTGGCATCGGACACTGGTTGTGATTCCAGCTGCTTCTCGAATTCATCGATGACCTGAGAATCGAGTACTCCCTGGCTGGGAAGATCGTGATCGATCTGGATGTTGAACACCGACCCGGTGGAGCCTTCGACCAGCACTGAGATGCTACCGAGCTGTAGGACCATCCCTTCACGCAAGGGCATGGAGGTGATCTTCATGTTGCCGACATGGACACCATTACGGCTGCCGAGATCCTCGATCCACAGGGCCCCATCTTTTTCATAGATGCGGGCATGGTTCCTCGAGATGGTGTCATCCTGAATGTAAACATCGCAACTGGAGGATCTGCCGATGACCGTCGGAAACGATGTCAGGGAGATCGCTTGGTCGCCCTTGAGGTCTCGAAAGCGCAGAATTAGAGAGGCTGGAGTCGTCAGGGACATCG
>JABHOG010000091.1 GCA_018694835.1 Planctomycetota bacterium
ACTGGAGAAGGAACTGGAGAAGCTGGCGCTGCAGTACCAGGTTCCGGATGATCGCGGAAGCGTCTCCCGAGACCCTCATCAAAGGATCGAGGCGTATCAGGCCCGTGAGCAGCAATAGACCTTTTTGTCATACTTGTATTCTTAGTGTTGTCGTTAAATCCTGCGCACCTTGTCGCTAACAAGCATATTCGTATATCAGAAAAAATACACCAGCCTTTACTTCGGTCCCGCCTGGCTGCGACGTCTTTGGTTATTTACATGGGTGGCATAAACGATTTCTATTGGCGGTTTTGAGGCATCTGGATTTACGAACGGTATTCGAGACTACAAACGGCTTACTAATGATGTGAACTTTCCGAGTTCCATGCTTGTCCCGGCTGGCTCGTGAGAATACCTGATGGTCGTCTCTCGTCAGTCTGATCAGGGGCAGTAGACCTGGCATTCGAGGGGGTCCGGGGTCGGATCGGTCCCGCAGCCGGGGAACGGTTCTGGGGGCGCAGAGCCGGCATTGAAGAGGAAGGCCAGCTGGAAGATCACGTCGGCCAGATTGACTGAAGAATCGTCATTCCCATCGGCGGCCTTGCGGCAATCGATGGCCACCGTCATGAAGAGGTGCTCGAGCAATCTCACCGCATCGGCCAGGTTGATCGAACCGTCAAGATTCACATCGGAACGAACGAAGGTCTCTGCCGGCGGCGGCACAATCGCGAGCACCAGGTTGGTCATTGCGATGTTGTCGACCAGTAATGAATCCTGAGATGTCATATCGACATCGATGAATCCCCCCCCCACTGCATCGCGCAGGGTGTATTCCCCACCAGCGAGGAACCCTCCCAGTTCCCACTCGATGAGGATCGGATCAGTGATCAAGAACTGCAACTCCAGGATGAAGACGACCGGATCGGGATCGGGAGCGATGATGCAGGAGAACCAGGAATCATTGGAGTAATTGATGCTCGAATAGAAGGACGGACTCGGCGGAGCGGGCGGAGCATACAGATCTTCACCGGGGTTATAGCCATCGGAAGCACCCTCGGCCATTCCCACCAGGAGATTGTAGGCCGTGCCATTGAGGGTACTGACTCCCAGGCTGATCTCGAACTCCTGAGCCTCGACACCATCGAGAGGAGTCAGGAGCCCAAGTCCCAGGACCAGCACCAGGAGGAGCTGGATGTTGAATTTTGCTGGGTCTGACATCATTTCATTCCCCTGCCTTCCTCGCCAGGAACTCAGGTTCAGCAATCATCATATTCCCGATGAGGTCAATGCAACAGTAGCGGAGAACAGGGCTTTCTTGACTGATGCGACAGGTAGCAGCACTGGTTGCGCTGCTCCCCAGATCAGTCGAGCTGGATACCTCTGCCCGAGAGGATGGTACCGGTGGCATTTCGATAGGTCGCAATCGCCTTGCGCAATCGAACCCTCGACTGCAACTCGGAAACCTGCGATTGCAGCAGGCTATTTTGCACCTGCAACACCTGGTAGGCGGTCGAGACCCCCACCTCCAAGCGCCTCGTCTCTCCATCGAGTTCCTTACGACGCAGCCGGGTCGCCGCACGAGTCGTCTCGACGCTCTGACGTGCACTCAGAAGTTCACGCACCGCTCGGGTCACTTCCAGCACGATCGCATGAGATACCTGCTCTCGCGAGACGTGTGAACGGCGTAGGTTCTCACGCGATTGGAGCATCTGATTGCGGGCGGCACGATTACCCAGTGGGAACTCGAAATTGACCCCGGCATTCCAGGAATAGTCTTCGCCGACATTGGACCAGGAGCCATCAAAACTGATGTCGTTTCCAGGTTGATTCCAGCCTCCATCGACGGACAGGTTGGGGCGCAGCTGGTCCTCACTGAGGAGCAGTTGATCCGCGCTGTTGGCGATCTCGATATCGCTTTGCAGCAGCTCGAGGCGGGTGATCAGGGCCGCTTCCACCGCCTCGGCCATCACCACCGGAAAATCGGGCAGTTCCAGAGACGTGGTTGGAATCACCTCGAGATCGCGAAACATCGGGCCCGAGTCTCCGCCGATCCTGAACTCAGGAGAATTGACCTTGTCGAGCAACACATCCTGCAGATCACGGTACTGATTGACCGCATCGATGATGCTGGCCTTCTGCGTCTCGATGTTGGCCTCGGCGCTGATGACATCGAGTTCGGTGCCGGTCCCCACCTCGAGCCGACGCCGATTGATCTCGAGCAGTTCGCTCGCCTCACTCAGGGCGCGCTCCTGTACCTCGACATTTCTTCTCGCATAGACCAGATCCCAGTAGGAAGAAACCACCGACGACACCGTCGTCTCGACCGCACGCCTCATCGCCAGGCGTGAGGCCTCGACATTGCGGATCGCAATCCGCAAGGAAGTCTCGGTGATACTGCGGCCAAAGCCCCGAAGAAGCGGCTGGCTCAGGGACAGGTCGTAGGCGCCGCGGTAGTTGAGCGGACTGAAGAACTCGCTCACGGCGGAGGTTGCAGAACGACTGCCGTTGAGGCGCAGATTCCAGGTGGTTCCATAGCGGAGTTGCCCCGACAAGCCGAGGAAGTAGGTGCGATTGTCGCGTTCGCTCTGCTCACCCACTGCCGCACCCTCGATGATGCTGGTCGAAGTAGTGCTCGACTTACTGATGGTGAAACCGGTCCTGAAAAGCGGATCGAAGGCAGCCTCTGCGATCAGCGGATCCCGCTCTGCGCTGGCGAGAGTGAGTCGCTGCACTACCAGATCGAGATTGTTCTCCAGTGCCAGCAGGATCGACTGCTCGAGGCTCAGGCGGATCAGTTCGCTACCCGGAGATAAGTTCGCCTCAGCTGGTGAACCATCCTCCCCTTGCCCCGCAAGGAATGGAGACAAGATGCAGACCATCAGCAATGTCAGTAAGACTCGAGACATGACCACCTCCTCGACCCAGATCACTCAAGGCCCCCGACTCAACACCAACGGCGTGGAATTTCAGGGCTACAGGGATGATAGGCGAAGAGGCCAGATCGGCAAGGGGTCCGCAGGATCAGAAGTGAGGTACGAGACGATCCGGCCTGGAAGATGAGTCTTTTTCGGCCCCGGGACGAATCTTTTGCACCAGCATCGGAATCAGATGCATGGCACTCAACACGAGTAGGACCGCAACCTCGACCAGCAGCAACAAGATCAGTGATCGCCCTGCTTCCACCTCGTAGAAGCGACTCAGGAACCAACCATTGGTGAAGGTGCCAAAACGAAGTCCGAGCCTGGCGGCCAGTTCCAGGCCGGCAAAGAGGGTCGCTCCCAGCAGTACGGCTGCTGCGGTATCCCGTCCACGGAGCCCTGCGGCCAGCACCATCGCGCCGAGCCACGCCACCATCAACCAGGTAGTGACTCCAGTCGCCAGCAGTTCGACAGGAGCCGACAATACCCTGGCAGCCAGGTGGCCACTTCCCAGCTGATACGACTGTTGTAATAAGCCGGGATCGGGGATCGTCGAGGTGGCTTCTGGCAACCACAACACTGCAGCAGAGAATCCGAGGAGCAAAACCGAGAGGCGGAGAGCCGTGGTCAATGGCACGCCCAGGCGCTGGAGAGTGCACTGTCCTTCGATCAAAAACGGTGACCCGTCACGCCAGGGTGAAAGGCCGATCACCGGTGTTGCCGTGGCCAGGCAGGAGAGTGTGCGAGCCAGCCCGTCGAAGATCAGTGCCGGAAACATCGCCAACTTGACCGGTCCACGAGTCAACAGATCCCCACGAAGGTGACCGATGCCCCACAGCATCAGAATCACCGATAGGAGTAATACAGCAATCAGGATCATCGGAAGCCTCCACGGTCGTGGCATACGGGAAAAGGATCCCATAAGCATTCCATCCCGATGCTCTAGTGCGCCAGCGAGAAACTGTTCAAGAGTCGCTGCCACCCACGATGATGCGCGTCACTCGTTCGTAGTCTTCAGCCGAGAAGAACTCGATGACGATTTTTCCACGCCCTTTGGCGGAGGTTTCGAGCACCGACACCTTGGTTCCGAGCAGGAGAGCCAATCGCGTCTCCTCTGCAATTACGTGGGTTCCAGCCCCATTTGCTCCCGTTGTAGGCACTTTTTGCCCACCTGGTGGGGAAGAAGGATGGGATTTACTGATTCGTAGCGCTTGGTCCAGATCCCGAACTGTCCAACTCTTGGACAGTAGTTTTTGATGCCATTGGCGGCGCTCTTTGTGATCACTCACCGACAGCAACAACTTGGCATGTCCGGCACTGATCCGGCGATTCATCAGGCTGTCTTGGATCTCATCTTCCAGTTCGAGAAAGCGCAAGGTATTGGCAATACTGGAGCGCTTCTTGCCCACTTGTTCGGCGAGCTGCTCCTGGGTCAGGGCGAACGATTGCTGGAGCGCGCGATAGGCTCGGGCCAATTCAATGGGATTGAGATCTTCTCGCTGGATATTTTCCGCGAGCGCCAGCGGCAACATCCGCTGGTCCTCCACCTCGCGAATGATCACAGGAACCTGCTCCAGCCCCAACTTCCGTGAGGCACGAAGGCGCCGCTCCCCGGCAATCAGCTCGTACTGTCCATCGCTGCCCCGGCGCACCACCAGCGGCTGAATGATGCCATCGGTGGCGATCGATCGGGAGAGCTCATCGATGGCTCCATCATCGAACTGAGTACGAGGTTGATTTCGATTGGCCTGAATCAAGGCCGGATCGAGTTGAACCACCACTGCAGCGCTTTCTAACGTAGTTTCGGGGGGGGGAGTCTGACCGGCGGGAATCTCTTCAGTGCGCCGGATCAGGGCATCGAGCCCACGTCCCAGTTTCCGTCCATTCATGCTCAAGGACCTCCTTCGCGAGGTTCAGGTAAGACCAGGCTCCAGCGGAGCGCGGTTGATAGAGACAAATCGGCTGGCCATAGCTGGCCGCCTCTGCCAGAGCCGGATCCCTCAGGACCGGGGTATCCAGGGTATCTTTGGGGAAGTAGCGTCGGACCTCTTCCGCCACCTCGTGGCACAGATCGACCTCGGGGCTAAACAGAGTCAGAACCAGGCCCTCCAGCACGATCTTGCGCTCGAGCGAGGACTCCGCTCGACGGACCAGTTCCAGCACCTGGGCCAACCCCTCCATCGCATAGTACTCGCACTGCACTGGAACCAGCACCGAGTCGGCGATGTGAAGCGCCAGATCGGTCAACGGTCCAAGAGAGGGGGGGCAGTCGAGAATAACGACATCGAGTTGGGAGGGGGGTGCGTCGAGCCATTGCTGCCGTAGCCGTTCCGCTCCACCGCCACGCGCTTCAGCGGTGGCCACCGGCACCTCCAGATTGACGGTACTGGGCAAGCATCGCAGGCCCGGAATGGCGGTCTCCTCGGAGACTTCATTCCAGTCGAGCGTACCGTCGAGGAGAGCGGGAAGATGGGAGCGCGGGGGAGACTCGATGCCGAGCCCGGAGGTGGCATTGGCCTGGGGATCGAGATCCACCAGTAGGCAGGAGTGGCCGGCAAGGGCCATGTATCCGGCCAGGTTTACGGCGGTGGTGGTCTTTCCGACTCCACCTTTCTGACTGGCAATGGCAATCACTCTGGCCAAAGGTTCTCTCCTCCTGCTTCCTCAGCCCACAGTGGGGCCCCCCGGAGGGAGGGTATCCGCCCTGTCTACTCGAGACAAGCCTGTCCGATGGGGCTTCACTTTCCGATGTTCCCCGTGGAACCATGAAGCATGAAGAGCTTCGTCGATGACCAATGTTCCCCGAGGAACAGGGCGGCCGATAATGACCACGTGCCAATGTTCCTCCTCAGAGGTCTTTTCATATCTCGGGATTTCACTAGAATACCAGCAGTCATACGGCCCAGGACCCACTCCCCGGCAATCCCAGTCGGCAGGGGGGGATGAAGAAGGCAAAGAAATGTTAGAATCCAGTATGAACAGGAGATCTCCTTGAGAATTGCGGTCATCTCTGACATCCACGGCAACCTCGAGGCTCTCACCTCCGTATTCGAGCTCCTCGATCAGCAGGGGGTCGATCGGACGCTGTGCCTCGGCGATGTGGTCGGATACGGACCCGATCCTGGAGCCTGCCTCAGCAAGATTCAAGACCGCTGCGATGTGATCGTGGCCGGCAATCATGAACATGCCGTGCTCGACCTCCTCGATCTCGACTACTTCAACCCCATCGCCCGCCAAGCCACGCTATGGACCCGTTCCCAGCTCGATGAAGAGCAACTCGAGTACATTCGTAGCTGGCCGCTGGTCCATCACGAGCCCGAATTCTCCATCGTCCATGGCAGCCTCGATCAACCGGATCTGTTCGACTACATCCAGACCACCTGGGATGCCCACCTCTCCTTCCAGCAACTCAAGACCCCGGTCTGCTTCATCGGGCACTCCCACGTGCCGGTCAGCTTCCTGCTGAGCGACGTCATCCGCTACAACACCGATGCTGTGGTGGAACTGCAGGAAGGTCTCCAGGCGATCGTCAATGTGGGCAGCGTCGGACAGCCGAGGGATGGCAATCCGGCCGCCAGCCTGGTGATCTACGAGCCGGAAGAGCGCAGAATCGAACGATTCAGGGTGGAATACGACATCGAGGCGGTACAGCAGAAGATCCGTCAGTCGGGACTTCCAGAGTTCCTCGCCGAGCGGCTGGCAGAGGGGCGCTGACCGCTACCGAGGGGTGGCGCTCGGCGGAATCGCCACGGCCTCCTCTTCGAGACTACTCTTCGGGATAACGCTCGTTCCCCTCGGAGTCGGTCTGAACAGAATCGCGGCGCTGAGTGGGGGGAGTCTCTGGCGGATCGATGGTGGTTTTCAGATCATCCTCGGTCGAGCGAACACCCTTCTTGAACTCGGTCACGCTTTTTCCCATGTTCCTCATCACCGACGGCAAGCGACTGCCAAAGATCAGTAATGCGACCAACAGGATTACGCCCATTTCAAAGGGTCCCGGCATGAATGCCAGGCAGATTCCAGTAATGCTCTGCGTCATCAGAATCCTCCATCGAAGTCTGTGGACCGAAGTCCGGGGATCGAGGTCATCTCTGGCACTCGACAGGATTCTGATCCTGGTACCGACGAGACCTGTCCCGGGTTAATGAGATTGTAGTCGCCAGGGACCCTCTTCAGCAAGGAGACCGACCACACTCCCGCGAGTTCAATCGAGCTTCTCAATATTCTCTCCGCAAAGTACCGAAGTGACCCGCTCGGCAAGCCGAGCCAGAAGTGCCCCTTGCAGTTCATTTTCAGAGGTTTCGAAGGAAACGTAGATTCGGCCAGTTTCCGGATTTTCAGGGACTCGGATGTCGAACTCACGCCTCAGTACCGACCTCCCGTCCGTCACCCGAAAGAGATCCCAGTAGCCCTGCAGCCGTCCCTGAAGCATTCCCAGGCTGCGGCGATCGCGAAAGGTCAACCGCTCGATACGACCGGTCAAGACATGTGTCGCCCCAACCTGTTGACCGATTTTTTGCCACGGCACCCGGTCGGAATCGGTGTGAAACACCAGTTCCGACACCTGATCATCGGGAACCAGATAGACCCCATCACAGGCCGCTGGAAGTTGCATGCGAATCGCCCGGGCGAGAGTGGTCCCGGCGACCGATTCATAATGCCAACGCAACACCGACGGAGCTTTCGACTTCTGCTGGAATGGAATCACCAACAACTGCGCATCCCCGATGTCGTATTCGGGATCAATCCGCTTGTCGACCCGAGTGCAACCAGCCGACAGAGCCAGAAGCACAAGAGTCAGCCACAACCACCATCTGTTGGATCTCAGCATCGGGCGCCCTTTCGACGAGGTGAAACATCTACGACTCGGCATGATACGGCCGATGGACGGCACATCACAACTGGAAGCCCGCAGCAATCGACCAGGGTAGGGTGCCGCAACGATCAGGGACTGTGATCCTTACGGTCCATTCGCTCGAGAGCTGAATCGATATCACCGATCGACCAGCCGCCGCCCCGGGGCAAACTCTCGACCCGATAGCCTCGAGAGCCCCAGGTCAACTTGACCGAGCGAGAGGGGGGGAGATTGGAGGTGCCGTCACGCAACACCTGGACCGGCTGACGCTCCCCGCCTTCCAGTTCGACGCTACGATTCCTCAGCAGTACTCGGGCACGCTCCGCCAGGATCCGGTAGGGACCTCCTCGCAGGTCGGTCGAGCCCCAAGCGAGCACCTCGTGGGGGCGGATCACGCCCCCTTCCAGCGGCTCCCTCAATACCAGTAACAACTCATCGGCTCTCAGTTGGAACTGCCCCACCTCTTCCTCGGCGGTAGGATCGAGCTGGAAAGTCGCACTCAGAACCGAGGAAAGCAACACCTCGAGCCGCTCCGGAGTGCCCTTACCCGGCACCGTCGAGCGCACCATCACCACTTCTCTGGCCACCACTTCATCTTGAGGATCGGTGCCACGAACGAAGGTCTGCAATCCCTGCCCATCCTGCGACGAAAGTACCAGTCGCTGATGGAGTTGGTCCCAGTGACAGTGCTGTCCACGAAACTCGATCGAACCCTCCGGCTGTTGCAGTTGAACCGAGTCGCTGGCCTCGACATCGACCAGTCGAATCTGCTCTCCACTCAGATCGAGTTTCGCATCGATCCGCTCGGCAGAGAGATTCCAGGCCAGTTTCCTTTCGGTCTCGACCGCCTCTCCTGCGGAGGCATTTCCAAGGTACACCCGGGCTGCCGCCTGGCCCTGTAACTCGGCGGTCGCTGCAACCGGATCCAGGGTGATCATCTGCGCCTCGATGATGTCTGGATTCCGCGCCTCGCCAGCCACCTCAACTTGCTGTAAACCTTTACCCTGAAAGCGGTAACGTTGATTGACGGCATCCCATAGCAACTCCTCACAGCGGGCCAGAACGGTACCGTCATTGATCTCGACCTTGCGACCATCATGGCCAAGAGCTCGCACTGCGATGATGCTGCCGGGAGAGATCTCTGTGGTTCCTTCAGCGCTGCCATCTGCTGGCATCCCATCTTTCGCCAGCGAAACCACTACCTCGTCGCAACCGATCACCACCTGACTGGCTGACCCGCTGACTGCGGAAGGGCCAATCCTCGCCTCGACCGTTCCTTCGCCGCTGGCCTGGCTCTCGGCCAGCGAGAGACGCAGACGATCGGCGGTCAGTTCGGCTCGGTCGCCGAGGAGGATCTGCTGACGACCGACCCCCTCGATCCGCACCACTCCATCGATGCCTCGCCACTGCAACTGAGAGCCGTGGAGATGCAGCGATTCGGTGCCCTGGATCTGCAAACTCAGCGGCTCTTCACCAGCCACCGCATCGAGTTGCTTGAGACGCTGTTGGGCATCCCATTGCAACGTCAGCTGGTCCGCTTCGACCACGCTGCTCGGATTCTCCCCGAGCCACTTCGGCACCGTACTGGTAGGACCGGTCGGCAGTTCGACCAGTTGAGCCTGGACTCCTCCAGCGAAGACCAGCCTTGGTTTGCCGATGGAGAGTGCCGCCGATTTTGCCTCGATACGGTTGTTCCCTGCGCTGAAGACCGCCCGCTGATCGGCGGTCGAGAAAACCTCGATCTGTTGATCGATGGCGAGCCAACGAAGCTCTTCTCCCTCGATTCTCGCTCCCTCGGGGTGTTGCTCCTCGATCACTACCACTTGCCCCGACGCCGCCCGGGCGGTCAAGGTAAGCAACTGGCCATCCTCGAACTGGAACTCCGCGTCCTCGGCAGTGACCTGCCACAGCGCCTCATTCTGCGATTCAGCGGAACCCGTGGTGATCGCCTGGCCGACCATCTTTCCGATGACTCCGCCGCTGATGATACAGCGCCCCTCCTGGGTCAGGACCGTCGCTTCTTGCGCCTCGAAGGTGCCCAGATCACTGTGGATCAAGACCCCTTGAGAGAGTCGCACCCGCGCCTCGCCGTTTTGCCAGTGGAGTTGATTTCCCTCGACTCGTACTCCGCCCCCCAGATGGACGGTGATCGGATTCTCACGACGGCTCCCCTGGATTCGCACCAACCGACGGGTGGTGGGCTCGAGATGAAGATCGAGGTAATCGGCGAAAATGTGCCGAGGGGGAGCGGCCTGCTGGGGCACGATCGGGTCGTCAGGTTGTGCTTCGAACACCTGCACTCCGCCGTCAAATCGAACCCAGTTCTCGGCCCCCTTGAGGGTCATCGGGCCGTTGCAAAGGACTCGAATCTGCCGCCCAGGCGCTCCAACGAGGCCCTGCTCGGTAACGACCCCATCCTCGTTCACCATCCCTTTCATGGCGATGATGAGGGGCGGCGAGAAACTCAGGCTATTCAGACCAGAACCGGAACCCAGCGAGCCATGCATACCAGAGGAACCAATTAGCTTCAGTTCGGGCCAGGTGACCTGCACCGGGGAGTGGCCCTCGATGCGGATATCCTCACCATCCGCCCAACGAATCACCATGTCACGGGTTCGCATCTCTGGCGATCCGCCGGCACCGATGACTCGCAGGTCTCCGACCACTTGCGCCTCCTCGCCGCCGGGATCGGTCACCACCCTTTGCGCCTCGAACATGATCTTGTCGATCGGCTCGGTTCGCCCTGCGGCGTAGACCGGCATCTCGATCGACGCATCGAGCAGGTCGCGCTGATTCACCAGGTTGTCGGGAGACAGCACCAGCCCTGAACTCAGGTCGACCAGTCCTCGCAGAGTGAATCGCAGCCGACCCAGCGAATAATCGTAGGAGCGGTGGGTGACATGATTCTGTTCGGTGACATCTAGCGGCGGCTCGGTCTCAGTATTCTCGATGGGTTCCTCTGTACCCTGAAACTGGCCGGTGAGGAGTAGGAATACCACCAGGCCGACCGAGAACACTCCGAGAAAAAAGGTGAAGCGTCTCAAGGTGTATCCCCCGTCAGCTGACGATTCACCAGTTCTTCCCAGACCCCGTGAGCCTCGAGAATCCACTCGCAGACCTCACGTACCGCTCCCTGGCCGCCGGCTCGTCCGGTCACCCAGCAGGCCGCCTCTTGCACCACTGGATGCGCATCGGCGACCGCCACCGGGACCCCGACCAGCGCCATCGGCGGCAAATCGATCAGATCATCTCCGACATAAACCGCATCGCTGGCACCGATCGACAGGCGATCCAGCACTTGCTGCAAGCAGCTCGCTTTATCGCGGATTCCGCCGTGAACCTCGGAGACGCCCAGTTCAGCGGCACGCATTGCGGTAACCTTTGAGTTGCGGCCAGAGATCCAGGCGACCTGGATGCCGTGTTCGATCAGCCAGCGGATCCCGGCTCCATCCGGCACGTGGAAGTTCATCGCCTGACGACCGTCCTCGGAGATGGAAAGACGGTTGTCGGTCAATACTCCGTCGACATCGAGCACCAGCAGCCGGGGCGGATGTTCTCCTGGTGGTGTGGGGGTTATGGCTTTCATCGCTCTTCAGTCTCACGGACCCATCCTCGTGCGCAAGGGTAATTCCGACCTTCACGAACACCGACGACGCCCTTCTGCTATCCTGTTCAGCACTGCTCCCACTGAGGGAGCACTCCTCGGGACCCAGGAGAGCGAATAGTGACCCAGTTGACCGGCGATCCACCACACTCCAACGAAGACTCCGAGAGCCCTGCGTCGGCCCCCGCCGACCTTCAAGACGGCTCCGAGGGCGGGGTTCCATCGACTCCACCCACGCTCCAGCAGTGGGAGGACGGATTCTACACCGCTCTCGAGGAATACTCCGGGCCTCTCGAACTACTGCTCTACCTGATCCACAAGAACGAGATCGACATCCTCGACATTCCGGTGGCGCAGGTACTCGAACAATTCCTCGCCCATGTCACAGCGGCTCAACAGCAGGGGACCCTCGATCTACGCCAGGCGGGAGATTACCTGGTGATGGGTGCTCGGCTGGTCGAGATCAAATGTCGCATGCTGTCTCCGGAGTTGATCGAAGAGGAAGACGAACTGCTCGAAGAGGAACTGGACGACCCGCGCCAGAGTTTGGTCGAACAGTTGCTCGAGTACCGCGACTTCAAGGAACGAGCTCAACTGCTGGAGGAAGCACACCGACTACGCTCCCTCGGATATGAACGCCTGCAAGACGAGATGCCCCCGCCACCCCCCGGTACCCTCGACCTGTCGGAAACATCTTCTCTCGATCTCGCCTCGGCATTTCAGCGAGTGCTCGATCTGCTCCATGAGCGTTCGGCCTTCACCGTCATCTCGGCAGAAGAGATCCCCATCGAACAGTCGATGACCGAGGTCCTCGAGCGACTTCGCAGCGCCCCATCTACGGCACTGCCCTTCGACCAGTTGTTTCCTCACCATCGTGGAATCTCCGGTGCCATCAGCACCTTGCTGGCAATCCTGGAATTGACCCGGATGCACCAGTTACGCCTGGAACAGGGCGCCCCTGAGAATCCACTGCTGGTCCGAATTCGTGAAGAAACCTAACGGGATGCGCATCCTGTTCCTCGGCTCTGGGCCCTTCGGAATCCCCGCACTGCGGAAACTCCACTCACTGCGAACTGATCTGCAGGTCGCCACCGTTCCAGACGCACACCATGGCCGCAAGCGCACCCTGCGACCCAGCCCCATCAAGGCGGAAGCGCAATCGCTCGGTCTCGAGGTTTTCGAGTGTCAGCGACTGCGCGGAAGAGCCGGTCGCGAGATCCTCGAGCAGAGCGCAGCACAACTGATCATCACCGCCGATATCCGGCTGATCCTCGGCTCACGATTTCTCGAGGGCCCCCAACATGGTTGCTTCAATCTGCACGGTTCTTTGCTACCACGCTGGCGTGGCGCCGCACCGGTGGTGCGTGCACTGATGGCCGGCGATGAACAGCTGGGAGTGACTCTGTACCGGATGGTGACAGCACTCGATGCCGGACCGATGGTCGGCTCTCGATCATGGACCGCACCGAGCGAAGTGACCGCCGAGGAGGCGGAAGCACACCTCGCCCTGCTGGCTGCAGAACTGCTCGAACAACATCTCGAAGCTCTGGAGCGTGGCGACGCACCGCAGACGGAGCAGCCAGACGAGGGGATCACCCTCGCCCCGAAGGTCGAAAAATCGGAAGGTTGGGCCCGCTGGGACGGCCCGGCGAGTTTTGTCGATCGTCAGGTCAGAGCGCTCAAACCATGGCCTAGAACCCGTTCCACGGTGCTTCGCCACGGCGCCGGGGGCCAGCGCGATGAGTTGATCCTCGATCAGGTCCGTCAGATCGACGGGATTCCAGGCGCCATTCCAGGTACTGTGCTTGAAGTGTCCCAGCACCAGATCGTCGTCGCTTGCGGCCAGGGCGCCATCGCTATCGAACGACTGCAGCGGATCGGCAAGAACTCGATGACAGTGCAACAATTACAACTAGGGATGCCTTTTCAAACCGGAGACCGGTTCGAGGGAGAAGATAGCCGATGAACATCGATCGCCCTCCTCGAACCACAGAGGATCGTCACCCTCCCGATGCTGGAGATGAAGATGTCGAAGATGTCGATCTTCCCGAGCAGGAGCCTCCCTATCCCTACCCGGTGATCCGGCGCGCAAACAATGGTGCAGAGTTGTCGACCCGTGGAGCGGCGATCCACCTGTTGACCCTGTGGGAGCAGGCTTCCCATACTCCGATGGACCAGCTGCTGGGGGAGTATCTCGATGCCAGCAGCCTGTCCCCATCCGATCGGGGATTTCTTTCAGAGTTGTGCTACGGCGGAGTGCGACTCCGCGGCAGCGTTCGCTTCCTCGCCGATCTGTTCATGGATCGACCCTTCCTCGAGGCCATGCGGACGGTTCGATCGGCGATCGCAGTCGGAGTCTACCAGCGAGTCTGGCTTCGCACTCCTGCCCATGCTGCGGTGGCGGAATCGGTCGATGGCTGGAGAGAGTTGATCGAGGACCCGAAGCAAGCGGCTCGCGATTCTGGATACATCAATGCCGTACTTCGCTCTCTCTGCGAGGCGGTCGAGGATGTGGATGAGAATCTCGATGACCCGATCGATGCGGTGCGTGTTCCCACCGGCTGGGCACGAATCAAGGGGCTACGTCTCCAGCGGGGAACATCGGGACGGATCCAGCGCTGGAGCATCCAGTCGAGCCATCCGCCCGAATTGATTCGCCGCTGGCTCGATCGTTACCCTGAAGAGAAGGTGCGCCAGTTACTGGCTCGCAACAACGAGACACCACCCCTGTTCATCGTGCTCAAGAAAGACCGCGAACTCGATCACCAGGTTCGCGTCATGAAGAAGGCAGGAATCCATGCCAAGGCGGCCCAGGGGGCCCCGCAAACCCTCGATGTGAAACGAGGCACGAGAGTCGAGAAGATTCCCGGCTTCGTCAGTGGCGATTTCTGGGTACAAGACCTGACCGCTCGCCGCCTCGCCTTGCGCATGCCGAAGCGAGAGGGGGCTCGTCTGCTCGACATGTGTGCCGCACCCGGTGGAAAGCTCGCGACCCTGCTCGATCGCGGCGGCATCTCGCGCGTCCTCGCCTGCGACCTGTCAGATCAAAAGTTGCGCCGCATCGCAGAGAACTTGCAGCGGCTGCAGTTGCATGACTGCTGTCCCATCCACCTGATGGAAGTGGACCGAGACCCAAGTCGGTTGCGTATCGACGAGTCCTTCGACCAGGTGCTAGTCGATGCCCCCTGCTCCAACAGCGGAGTCCTCAATCGTCGCCACGAAGCACGTTGGCGCTTCTCCCCAGAAGTGGTCAGCGATCTGGAGCAACAGCAACTGGCGCTCCTGCGTGCGGCGATCCGACACCTCGCCATGGGAGGTCACCTGCTCTACAGCACCTGCTCGGTCGAACCGCAGGAGAACCAGGATGTGATCCGCAGAACCCTCGAACAGAACACCGAATTGAGGCTGATCGAGGAGATCGATATGCTCCCAGGAGACCTCGGTGGAGACGGTGGCTACGCGGCCCTGATGCAGCGCGTCGAACGCTGATCGCGCCATCCGGCGAACTTTCCTGACATCGCAGAATTGCAGAATACACCGAAGATTCGGTGATTATTGGGCAATTCCACCCCGCCGTGGGGTTTCTCAGCAAGGAAAAATGACAGGTGAGTGTCCTACTTCCGGCGAGTTACGGATGACCTCTGTAGAGATCGAACCCCCGTACTTTTGATCGGGGAGATCTGAAAGCGAGGTTGTGATGACCAAGAACTACACCCACCACAAAAATCACTCGACGAAACAAACCGATTCCCTCACCCAGCCTTCCCTCACCCAGCCGCGGATGAAGAGCCTTGCGCTACTGTTGCTGCTGCTGGTGGCGTTCTACCCACAGATCACCGATGCCAGCGCTGACGGTTCCCGTCGCCCCCTCGACCTGCCTTCTGGCGGTGGCGCCGATCACGATGAGGACATGGATGATTCCCTCCCCGACAACGTTCTGTTCTTCGGTCAGAGTTTCGATGGCGATGCCTTCTTCTGGGTGCTCGATGTGTCGGGAAGCATGGCCTGGAATGGCCGTATCGACACCTTGAAATCAGAGTTCATCGGCGTGGTCAATTCACTCAGTAGTCACAGTGACTTCGGCGCCATCGCCTTCAGCAGCAACATGATCCCATTCGACATGCGCTGCGGCAAGGCGAGCCCTGCGCGCAAGGTCCAAGCCGCCAGCTGGATCCTGCAAATCGAGCCTCATGGCGGCACCTGCCTGGCGCCAGCGGTGATCGAGGGACTGAGGACCTTGCGAAAGAGCGAGCATGACGATCGTCGCTTGATTCTGGTCGGCGATGGTGCTCCATTCTGCGGCGGAATGGCCGATGCGGAAATCGCTCACTGGAACATCCTCGCGGCGAACTGGGACCGGATTCCCATCGATACAGTGTTCACCGGTGGCGACGAAGCAGGACTCGACTTCTTCCAGGGACTGTCCAATGCCAACCAGGGGAGACTGACCATCTCCCAGTGAAGATCCATCGCCAGATGGTTCCTTCCAATGCGAGACCAGGGGACTTCCCTCGAGGAGTTCCCGGGTCTCGCTTCCTTTTCACTACTGCGGCAGATCTCCGGCTCGATCCCCATCGCCACTTGACCCGCTGCGAAAGATGGCTCTGATACCACCTCGGAGGTGCGATGGCTCACTCGATACGAACCTGTGCCACTCGACCGGCAAAGTCACTGCTGTGGCTGCTGGTCATGACGATGGCGATTTCCAGCGGTAGCTCCGCAGCTCCGTTGCCCACCGACCTGTCGACCATCGTGCAAGAGGAACTCGATCGGGTCGCCGCCACCGAGGACCAGGTGCGATATCGAGGCCAGTACGCCGCTCTGGTTCCACTCGGAACTCCCGCCGCACGACTTCTACTGACGATGCTCCGCAACGAAGATCTGTTCATCGCGCGTCGCCGCCAGGCGGCCAATGCCCTGCACGATGTCGCCAACACCGAACTGATCGGCGCCCTCCATCAAACGATGGAGGACCTGCTGCTGGAACCGTGGGTCGAGACTGAAGTCGGCTTGATGCTGGCTCGCCTCGGGGAGCGCCAGACTCTCGACCGCTGGATCGGTCTGTTGCGGCGAATCACCGACCCACCCCCGACCACGGTGACCCTGGCAGAGGTCCTCAAGGGACTGGGCACACTCGGCGATCTGCAATTCAGAAGTGCGGATCTGGCCGGAGCCAGCATCACCCACCAGCGGCGGATTGGCTTGATGAAGGACCTGATCCCGCGAGTCTCGAAGCGACTCCAGCCAGCTCTGACCGACGAGATGCTGGCGATTCACTACAATCTTGCCTGCTGCTTGGCGCTCTCGGGAAGGGTCGACGAGGCGTTCGAGGCGGCTCAAATCAGTTTGCTCTCATCGACGATTCGCATCACCATGGTCGAGGTCGATGGCGACCTGAGGGCACTACGCGAGGACCAGCAGTGGGGTGAGTGGCTGCTGCAGCAGAGGCTTCTACACCAGAGCAGCGCTCGAGATCTCGAGGAACCTGAACCGAAGGAGAAACAGCGATGAATAAATCTCAGCGTGGCGGGGCTTTGCTGGTTGGCGTGGCCTTGTTGATTTCGTTCGTGACGAGCGCGGAAGATGGGTTCCACCAGTTCGTGGCTTCCACCCTGTGGATCACCGCACTCTTGCATCTACTGTGGCAAAGCGCGATGACCTTCGGCACCGATGTGGAACCGCTCGACTTCTTCCCCGCAACGGTGCTGATCCTCATCGGTTTCATCTTCGCCCATAATTCCCAACTTTCCTGGCCGATCCCCATCGCACTGGCGCTGGTGGTTGGACTGGGAGTGGTGATGCGGCCATTCGGGCTACACCAAGATGAACTCGATGAACTCGATGAACTGGATGAAGAAGAGACGGAAGAGGATTGACCCGGTGAGCGCCACCGACCGTCCCCCCGCGCGTCTCGATCGCGCCCGCTCGATCTGTGCGATACTCTCATTGCTGTTGCTGAGCCATGGCCTGCTACTGCTGGCGGGAACCCACCCGCTGCCGTTCTCCCGCACCGATTCTCCCTGGCCATACCTGGCACTCGGAGCGCTGCTGGCGGTGCGGGCACTGGTGTCGCGCCCACCTTCCGCCTGAAGCGAATCACCCCTGACAAGGACGCTCTGGCCACCGTATCATGACCGGTATGAAAATCGGGATACTGACACCCCTGCTCGCTCTGATCGGCTCGATCTGCTGCACCGAGTCCTGCTGCACCGAGTCGCAGCTGACCGCAGCGGAGGATGCTGCACCGCCCAACATCTTGTTCTTCATCGTCGACGATCTCGGCTGGCAAGACACCTCGTTGAAACTGCACCCGCAGGGCCCACCGCATCGCGATGCCTACCGAACACCACAGTTGCAACGACTCGCCGCCGAGGGGATCACTTTCACCGATGCCTACTCTTCCTCTCCGGTGTGCACGCCGACTCGCACCAGTGTGATGACCGGTCGATCACCGCAGCAGAACCAGATCACTTACTGGATCCTCCACAAGGACCGGGACACCGGACGGCCACGGGAAGGCACGACCCCGCCGAGCTGGAAGGTCAATGGGCTCCAGCCGGGCGATGTGACCCTGCCGCTACTGCTGCAACAAAGGGGCTACCAGACGATTCATGCCGGCAAGGCGCATCTGGGGGCCAAGGGAACCGCCGGCGAAGACCCCCTTCAGCTCGGTTTCGATGTCAACATCGGAGGCCACGCAGCGGGGGGGCCCGCCGACTATCGCGGGAGCAGAAACTTCGCCAAGGATCCCGCTCACCCCGGGCAGTCGGTCTGGGATATTCCTGGCCTGGAAAAATACCACGGCAAGGAGATCTATCTGACCGAGGCACTGGCACTGGAGTCGGTGGCGGCGATTCACGATGCTCACATCCGCAAGAAACCGTTCTTCCTTCACTTCTCACCCTACGCGGTGCACGCTCCCATCATCGCCAATTCACGCTGGAGTCATCGCTACTCCGAATTGCCACCGAAGGAAGCCGCCTACGCCACCATGATCGAGACGGTCGATCGGGCACTGGCCACCCTGCGCAAGGCGCTGGAGGATCTGCAAATTCTCGACAACACCTTCATCATCTTCACCAGTGATAACGGTGGCCTGTCGGCTCACGCCCGCGATGGAAAAGCGCACACTCACAACCACCCGCTCAACAGCGGCAAGGGTTCGGCGCTGGAGGGGGGCACCCGAGTACCGCTGGTCATCCGCTGGCCCGGCACCATCGACGCCGGGCGGATCTGTACAACTCCGGTGATCAGTCATGACCACTTTCCGACCCTCTTGCAGGTCGCAGGAGTGGAGTGCCCGCCCGCTCATCAGAGGACCCTTGAAGGAATCAGCCTGGTGCCACTGTTAAGAGGAGACGACCCGGCGATCGACCCCAATCGGCCGCTGTTCTGGCACATGCCGCACTTCTGGGGACCACGAGGACCTGGCATCTTGCCGTTCAGTTCGATCCGCCAGGGACCGTGGAAGATGATCTATTATCACCACCCGCTCCCCACCCGGGTGCTCTATCACCTCGGCGATGATCTGGCAGAGAAGAACGATCTTTCAAAAGAAAACCCGCAGGTGCTGGCG
>JABHOG010000092.1 GCA_018694835.1 Planctomycetota bacterium
CTTGTACTGATTTCGAAGCCAGCCGCCAAGATCTCGATCGCGACAGCGGTCACTACAGAAGGGGAAGGAATCTGTATTTTTGGTCACCGGAGAGGCCGGATCCTTACAGACGGGGCACAGGGTGGATGGGGTCAAGACGTCGATCCGTCCTTGCTCTTGGCCGGTTTCGCGGTGTCACTCTTTTTCTCGGTTTCATTCGGTGAAGGTGCTGAATCTTCCTTCTGGCGCTTCTTGTAATCGGAACTGCGATAATCGGTCTCGTAAAATCCGCTGCCCTTGAAAATGATCCCACCTCCGGCACCGATCAACCGACGCAATTGCTTCTTCCCACATTCGGGACAGGTCTTCTTCAACTTCTCATCGACCTTTTGAAACAACTCGAAACCATGTCCACACCCGTCGCAGAGATAATCATAGGTAGGCATCTCAAGCTCCTTCAGGTGCTTGGGCAGTACGACACACGATCACCCTGGCAGCGCGAATCAGATGATCCCCAAATCGATAGCCTCGTTCGACTTCTTCGACCACCTCACCATTTCGAGCATCCGGATGATCGACCTGGAGCATCGCTTCGTGAACTTCAGGATCAAAATCAGCACCCACGGAGATCACCGCTTCGATACCAAGTTGATCGAGA
This sequence comes from Planctomycetota bacterium, assembly GCA_018694835.1. GTDB lineage: Bacteria > Planctomycetota > UBA8108 > UBA1146 > UBA1146 > QNYK01. The sequence continues at coordinate 638 of JABHOG010000092.1, forward strand.
ATGCCATCGAGGTTTCCATGGATCAATCTCAGGCCATCACGGATCCCGTCCGCTCCATCGGCGTCATCCGATTCCACCTTCAGTGCCGCCGACAATCCGTCGAGCAGAGGTAAGAAGGTACGAAAAACCTCGGAAACGGTTCTCTTCCGAACCATCGCACGCTCTTCCAGCGTGCGCCGTCGGAAATTGTCGAGTTCAGCTCGGGCACGTTGCAACTGCTCGACGAGGAATTCCTTGTTCTCCTCAGGTACAAGGTCCAACTCGGATGCATCTTGTTCTGGCGCATCCAGATCGGTTCCTTGTGGGTCCGCCGACGAGGCGGAATCATGATTCATCTGGGTTTCATCCTCGTTTGATTCTTCACTGGGGTTCCCACTAGAATCCTGATCGGGGGCCAGATCTGTCTGTTCATTCACCATGCGACCTCTTCCTACCCGAAGTATTCCTTGAAGCGCTCAAGGAAGCCTCTTCTTCTGGTGCCCACTTCCTTCTCCTCGATCTCAGCGAGACGCTCCAGCAATTGTTTCTCCTCTTGCCCTAGATGGAGAGGAACCTCGATGGTCGCTTCGACCAGTTGGTCTCCTTTTCGGCTGGAATGAACCGAACAAAAGCCCATCTTCCTCATTCGAAGCACATCTCCACTCTGGGTTCCCGGAGAAATCGTCAGGACCGCTTTTCCATCAAGGGTCGGAACCTCGATCTCTGCGCCCAGTGCTGCCTGGGAGTATGAGATGGGTAATTCGAAACAAACGTGATCCTTGACCCTCCTGAAGAAGGTGTGTGGACGATAGCCCAGCACCACCTGAAGATCTCCGGCAGGGATGCCATGCGGTCCTTCGTTGCCCCGGCCGGTCAATCGAAGGATCATTCCGTCTTCCACTCCTGCCGGAACCTCGACTTCGATCTCTTCCGATTTCTGTACCAATCCGGAAGAACTGCAACTGGGACAGGGATCGTTGATGATCTCTCCTCTACCGGAACAGGCTGGACAAGTCGTCCTGACGCTGAAGAAACCCTGCGAGCGGAGCACCTGGCCCGCCCCGGAACAGGTCCCGCAGCGAACCGGTTTGGAGCCGGCCCTGGCACCGGTTCCTGAACAGGAACCACATCCCACCATTCTTCTCAGTTGGATGGTGCGCTGGACACCGTTGGCCGCTTCTTCAAGGGTCAGCTGGAGGTGGGCTCGTAGACTATCGCCCCTGCGAGTGCGCCCGCCGCCTCCGAACAGATCTCCAAAGGCTCCGCCGCCGCCGCCAAAAATATCGCCGAACATGCTGAAGACATCTTCGACATTGGAGAATCCACTGCCCTGCCCCATACCTGAGAGACCGTCATGCCCATGCGCATCGAAGACTCGCCGCTTCTCATCATCTCGGAGCACATCGTAGGCTTCAGCAGCCTCCTTGAATTTGCTCTCCGCCCTGGTATCGCCAGGGTTCTTGTCCGGATGATGCTTGAGGGCCAACTTACGGTAGGCCTTCTTGATCTCATCATCCGATGCTTCCCGAGAAACCCCCAGGACATCGTAGTAATCCCTGGTTGACATCCGACCCCCCCCTAGACGAGCGCGCCATCCACAGCGGCCTCGTCCTTTTCCAGATCAGCGATGGCGGTATCCGAAGTGAGGTAAAGGCCAGCGACACTGGCTGCATTCTGAAGCGCGACCCTCAACACCTTGGTGGGATCCACGACGCCAGCGCGAACCAGATCGACGACCTTGCCCTTGACTCCATCGAAGCCCATCTTGATGTCTTCGTACTCCATCACCTCTGCGACGACGGCCGGCCCGTCAAATCCACAGTTACGAGCCAGTTGAGCGGTCGGCTCGAGTAAGGCATCGGCCACCACCTGAACGCCGAAACGTACGTCCCCAGAAGAGCGTGTGGCAGCCACTTTCTCGGAGATATGAAGGAAGGCTGTACCGGCTCCGGGAACGATTCCCTCGGACATCGCCGCGCGAGTGGCGCTGAGTGCGTCTTCTGCGCGAGACTTTCTTTCCTTGATCTCCAGTTCGGTGGCTCCGCCAACGCGGATCACTGCGATCTTGCCCATGATCCGGGCGAGACGCTCCTCCAGTTTCTCTCTATCGTAGTTCGACTGGGTCTGCTCGATCTGCGCTTCGATCTGAGCGCATCGTTGATCGATCGCTTCCTGGTTACCGGTCCCCCTGTAGAAGAGAGCTCGATCCTTGGAGACCTCGAGTTTACGAACAGTGCCCAGTTGCTCCTTGCCCACTTGCTCCCACTGGACTCCGGTGTCCTTGGCGATCATCTGACCGCCAGTCACGATGGCCATGTCTTCCAGCAATGCCTTGCGACGATCGCCAAAACCTGGGGCCTTGACCGCCACCACATCCATCACTCCACGGAGTTTATTGAGTAGCAGCCCAGCGAGCGCTTCTCCCTCGACATCTTCTGCGATGATGGCCAGCGGACGACGAGTAGCGACCACCTCCTCCAGAACCGGTAGGAGATCCTGGATCGACGAGATCTTGTGATCGGTGAAGAGGATCCATGGCTTCTCCAGCACACAGACACCTGCCACGCGATCGGTGATGAAGTACTGAGAGATCCAACCTTTGTCGATCTCCAGTCCTTCCACCAGGTCGAGGGATGACTCGACACCGTCATTCTCTTCGACGGTCACGACACCCTTTTCTCCCACTCGATGAATGGCATCGCCAAACATCTTGCCCAGTTCCGCTTCATTCGCGGCGATGGTTCCGACCTGCACCACTTCCTGGCGCTTCTTGACCGGACTGGAGATCGCCTCCAGTTCACGGACAGCAGTGGCCACGGCCTTTTCGATGCCGTTTCGCAGTTCGACAGGACTGACTCCATTCATCGCGAAACGACCACCACCCTCGACCATCGCCTCGGCGAGAATGATCGAAGAAGTGGTTCCATCGCCCACTTCCTTGTTGGTCTTGTTTGCCACTTCATTGATCAGGCGTGCTCCCATGTTCTCGAATGGTTTTTCCACTTCGATCTCACGCGAGACAGTCTGCCCGTCTTTTGTCAGTTGGGATTTCCCCATGCTCTTCTCGAACAGAACATTTCTTCCACCAGGACCGTAAGTCACTTTTACGGCCTTGGCGAGAGTTCTGATCCCCTCCCGGAGGTGGCGCCTGGCATCATCTTCGAAGAGAATTTGCTTGGACATCTTTGTGCTCCTTGGTCTTTCTCGATCGGGGCTCTAGAGAGCGCCGACGCCTTCATGGTCATGGTGGTGGTCTTCTTCTGCGGACTCCGAGGGAATCTCGGTGATCACCGCATCCGAGGTGAGAATCATCGTCGCGGTGCTGGCTGCATTCTGAAGTGCTTTCAGAATGACATCGCAGGAATCGATGATTCCTTCTTCGAGCAGGTCGCACATCTCCAGGCGAGCAAAGTCGTATCCCCTGGTGAAGCTTTCTCCCGCACGAATCTCTCTGAGGAGTAGTGAAGGCTCGACACCGGCATTTTTGGCCAGTTGCCTGAAGGGCTCCTCCAACGCGTCGGCGAGAATTTGCGCCGCCAGTCGTTCGAGCGGATTCTTGAAACTCATCTCTGCCACCTCGTCGGCACAGTGAATCAGAGCCAGTCCTCCACCCGGAAGAATGCCAGCCTCGAGCGCCGAACGGGTTGCCGCCAGAGAGTTTTCGAAACGCTTCTTGCGCTCCTTTACCTCTCCCTCGGTCGATCCTCCGACGCTAATCACTGCGATCCCACCGATCAGGCGAGCGAGACGCTCTTGCAGCTTCTCACGATCATAATCACTGGATGCGCCTTCGATCTCGAAGCGGATCTCACGGCAGCGCTCTTCCACATCTTTCTTTTTCCCGCCACCGTTGATGATGGTGGTGGTCTGCGAATTGATCTCGATCTTCTTCGCCTTGCCAAGATCTGTCAGTTTGATCGATCCTGGATCGATACCGAGATCTGTGAAGATCGCCCGGCCTCCGGTGGAAATGGCGATATCCTGCAGCATCGCCTTGCGACGATCGCCGTAGCCAGGAGCCTTCACCGCAGCCACATCGAGTACACCTCGCTGGCTATTGACCACCAAAGTGGTGAGGGCTTCTCCATCGATATCTTCTGCGATGATCAGTAGCGGCTTACGCTTCTCCACCACCTTCTCGAGGATCGGAACGATCTGAGCGATGTTCGAGATCTTCTCTTCCAAAATCAGGATGTAGGGATCTTCCAACGAGATCTCTGCCGATTCTGGATCTGCGATGAATTGCTGGGAGATGTATCCACGGTCAAAGAAAAGGCCTTCTTCGATATCGAGTCGAGTCTCGATCCCCTTGCCCTCTTCGATGGTACAGACTCCATCGTGGCCCACTGTCTCGAGAGCTTCGGCGATCATCTTACCGATCCGCTCATCGTTGTTGGCCGCAATCGAAGCGACGCTTACGATCGACTCCTGGTATTCGATCGGCTCGGCAAACTCTTTCAGTTTCTTGCAAACCTTTTCGGTGCATGCGAGGAGAGCACGTTGAAGCAGAACAGGATTCTCACCGCTCATCACCAGTCGCATTCCACGACGGTAGATCGCCTCGGCGAGGACCGTGGAAGTGGTACTGCCATCCCCGGCGTCCTTCGAGGTGATGACTCCCGCTTCACGCAACATCCGTGCACCCTGGTTCTCGACGCGATCTTCGAGGTCCACCTCTTCAGCGACGGTAGCCCCATCCTTGGAGATCTTTGGGCCCCCCCAAGATCGATCGATGATGGCGGTTCGACCGCGAGGACCCAGGGTGGTCCGCACTGCTCGGGCCAATTTGTGAGTTCCAAGCAGCAATTTCTTGCGTGCTTCGTCTTCAAAAGTCAGTTCTTTCACCATGCTGGCTCCTCTTCGCAGTACTGCAGACGGTTGCGGGAGTGTTCGTGACCAGAGCAACCCTGGCTCACCCCGATAGCGGTAGATCGATAGTCTCCGACCCTGATTCTTTCACTACCCGCAAATGGTGGGCCATCCTGCCCCTCAGGGCGCCTTCATAAGCCTTTAACTAATAAAGACTTGCAGAAAGACCGACGGAATTGATGGGATGCACACCTGCCAGATCGACAGGCCGCCCGATGATCTCTCCACAGACACTGCCAGGATGGCAGGCGCACCCTACGGCTCTCAACGAGCCCAGATGCCTCCGTCGCGGGTATCACTGATCACCTTGACCCTGACATCTCGCATCTCGAGACGGGTGCCATCATCGATGGAGAAGACGAAGCCTCCGGCGCTCGGCAGTCGAGTGGTCTCGGGGTCGAGAATGATCTCGGTTTGGTCATCGCCATACTTCAGAGAAGCCTGGTCGCCATGGACCTCCATGGTGCACTTCACCCAGCGACTCTTGGGAAATTCATCGGCGAGTTCGATCTGCGGCGAGGTTTGATCGCCGATCGCTCCCCCCCGAGAATTGGTTCTGGGAGAGATTCGCAGCGCTCCTTCACGAATATTGACCTCGAATTGACAGACATAATCTTCCCAGTGGTTGGAGAACAGACCGATGTGCATCTCGCCGCCGGTCTGATTGCTGCCGACCAGAACCGCCGAGCCGTCTCGCTCGAGAACCCGCCAGTTTCCAGCCTGTCCGCTTCCCACCAGTTGTCGATCACTGGTGACCACCCAGTTGTAGAGGTTGGTCGAAGCCAGTTGATTCGACCATGCCACAGATTCTCGCAGATCGCGCCAACGTTGCTCACGCTCCGCCTTCTTCTGCTCCTCCTCGAGGCGTCTCGCTTCTGCGAGTTCCGCTTCCACCACTCCCTCTTGCTCGATCAACATCGCAAGACCTTCACGCTGAATTCGTTTGACCAGGTCTTGTTTCAACTTCCAGACATCGGGGGCTTCCTCTTCAACCCTCTCATCGAGAGCTTCAATGGTCGCAATGGCGATATCGTCGTATCCCTTGCGTGCATACTTACCCGCCTTGGCAGACAATTCATCCAGGCGCCTCTTGTAGCGAAATTGCTCCTGAGCATCGTTGCGAAGATTGTCGAGTTCCGTCTCGAAACTCGATTCCAGCACCACTTCTGCACCTTCAAAGATGGGCGGTAAGTTCTCCAGCATCTGGACTGCGGTCTGGAACTCTCCACTCTGGAATGCGCCCCGGATATCACCCTTGAGGGTCAACCACTGCTGGTCGACGGCACTTCTCCAGTTGACGAGGAGTTCGGCGCGCAGATTCGAGGCTTCCTGGCCCACGGTGGTATTGGCGTACTCGGAGGCGAACCACTGGTAGCGATGCGCAGCGCCATAACGATCCCCGGGCTCCTTGCGATTCTCTTCCTCGATCCGGGCGAAGGCCTTGCGAGCCTTCTCCTCTCTCTGTTCCTGGGGATCGATTTGAGGTTCCTGCACCACCGGTTCCGGTTCGACCTGCAGTTCCGGCTCGGAGAATGGATTGAAGATCACGACCAGGATCAATACGGCGACCACTGCCACCGCACCGATAATCAGCGGCAATCGACCACGCGATGGCTGCGACTCATCTCCCATCGACGGATCGGCTCCCACTTGTCCCTTGGCGGAGACGGGGGATCGAGACTGTGGTTGAGCCTTGCGGCGTGGAGCTCGGCCTCTGGCGCCTCGGCCCACCGGTGCCCCGGTCCTGCGCCGCGGAGCAGACTCGACCGTTTCTTCCTCTGAGGCGCTCTTCGCTGCAGACTGTTGCGCTGCGATTTTCCGGGCTGCGATTTGCTTGGCTGCAACTTGTTTTGCTGCGGCTTGTTTCGCTGCGGATTGTTTCGCTGCCGCTTGCTGAGCTGCGGCTTGCTGAGCTGCGGCTTGCTGAGCTGCGGCTTGCTGAGCTGCGGCTTGCTGAGCTGCGGCTTGTTTGGCTGCGGCTTGTTTGGCTGCGGCTTGTTTCGCTGCGGCTTGTTTCGCTGCGGCTTGTTTCGCTGCGGCTTGTTTGGCTGCGGCTTGTTTGGCTGCGGCTTGTTTGGCTGCGGCTTGCTGAGCTGCGGCTTGCTTCGCTGCATCAGAATCGACCGGAGAATCGGTCGACTCGAGTGGACTCACCTGAGGTTTTCCGGCAGCTGGATCACTGACTTCCGGCGTCGACTGTGGCCGACCCGGAACCCGCTTCCCTGGCACTCGACGAGCAGGCACACGGCCTCCGGCTTCTCCTCCACCGCTTTTTCTCGGTGTTGGAACTCGACGCTTTTTCGGTGCTCCGGAATCCTCAGTCGTATCATCTGCAGTCATGAATCCTCACTCCCGGTCGCCTTCTGGTCTTCGCTCGATCCCGCATCTTTTTCCACGGGATAAAGGATCTCGATCAGCTGCTGAACCTGTTCCGGAGACAAATGCCCCAATTCCACCAGTACTTGACCCAGTAGAGGAACCTGTTTGCCATCGTTTCGAAGTCGCTCCTGAACCGTCAACGCCTCATAGATCTGGGCTTCGCCCACCCACCCTTTTTCGATGGCGACCTCACCAAAGAGGCGACGATAACGGTCTGGGGTGGTCACGACTCGTCACTCCTCTCGATCACCAGAGGCACCTTGAAGATCATCGGTCTCACGAAGCCGTGAGAGTCCCATCTCCGGTACCGGTGGCCGAGGATATCAGCCGACTCCGCTGTACGCCACCGCTCCAGTCGGCGGTCCAGTCGGCGGTCGATCGAGGTCTACTGTCCCTTGACGGTGATCGGCTCGGAACCGCTGTAGAGACTGATTCCCTCGATGTCTACCGAGCGGGCCAGGTCGCCACGCAATTCGATCACCTGTCGAAGACACTCCAGTTTCTGCTGCGAAGTCGCCACTTTGGCCCCCGGATAGGCGGGAGAGCGGCCCCAGTGTAATCGGATCCCAGCAGTGGTATGCAGGTACCAGAGTCGTTGATCGCCGTCGACGAAGTGGCTCGAAAGTTCATGGAGGAATCCAGGAACACGGTCAAACACCTGGTCCTCCCAGAGCACCGAAAGGAGTGCGAGTAACTCCTCGAATTCAGAACCGGAGAGACGATCTCCCGAACTCGCTTCTGCCAACATCTTCTGCTGCTGGCTTCCCCCCTGGGGGAGGTACTCGGGGATCTTCCAATCGTCGGCCAGATAATCACCGGGTTGTCGATCGATGACCCGACCGGTCCCATCGATCAGTAGCCAGCCGTTTTGGCTGCGGATTCCCACCGAAGGACGGACGAACTGGCCGGTAAATCCGATCCCTGCGGGGGTTCGAATCACCTCCTGAACCGAATTGATCCAGGGATTCCGTTCCAGTTCTTCCACCACTTGAGACTTCCACCGGACCGATTGCAGCGAAACCTTCGAGGGGATTTGGGCCAGTGAACTGATCGAACCCTCGTAGGGTCGGGGGAACCAGCCAGGCAGTGAAGACTCCTCGATGGCCCACACCCCACCGGCTCTCTCTAACCCACGATCTACATCCTCCTTGGCCAACACCAGAAAGAGGCCAAAAACCGTCAGCAAGACCATGGCTAGCAAGAAGTTGCGTCCTCCGCGACCTCCCTCGTCACTCCCCGGCTCCATCATCACCGACTTCCTCCCCGCTGCCCTGGCATGATCACTTCCCTGACGAGATTGACTTGAAAGAGATCACGAACCCTTCGCTGAACCCTCTCGATCAGTTCTTCGATGTCCTCCGAACGGGCTCCCCCTTCGTTCACGATGAAGTTGGCATGCTCCCTGGAGATGCGAGCACCTCCGACGGCGACCCCCTTGAGGCCGCTCTTCTCGATCAACTCGCCAGCACTGGCTCCCACCGGATTGCGGAAGATGCAACCACAGGAACGCTGGCTGTACGGCTGGGTCGACGTCTTCTGCATTTTCAACTCACATGACCGATTCTTCAGTTGCTGCGGATCACTACCGGGTGAAAGTTGTAGCCGGACTGCTGCCACCACCCTGTCCTCGATCCCTGAACACCGATAACTCCAGCAAAGGCTCGAAGCATCGATCCACTCCCCGGGACCGCCAGCCTCCATCAATTGAACCTGCGAAACTCGATTCCCGATCTCCTCACCACAAGCGCCGGCATTCCCCCACACGGCACCCCCGATGGTTCCCGGGATCCCTGGAAACGATTCGAGTCCTTGCCAGCCAAGACCGTTGGCCTGATCGACCAGGCTCTCGAGGGGCGCGCCCGCCTCGGCTTCTAGCAATCCTTCTTCCATCTCGCGGACCGCCTTCAGTTTCTTGGTGTGGATCACCAGTCCATCAAATCCTTCATCGGCGAACAGAACATTGGAGCCATGCCCCAGCAAGAATCGAGGGAGACCCTCAGTTTCTCCCCAGGAGATGAGTTCTTCCAGTTCCTCGAGTGTTTTGGGTTCGGCAAAATACTTCGCATCGCCGCCAGTCTGATACCAACAGCGGCGACTCAACACGATCATTTCCTGCAGGTTCATCGGGATGTCTCCAGATTCCGCCCACCCTGGGAAATTCGAACTCCGATCTTGTCGATATTTCCGGCACCGAGTGCGATCACCACATCTCCAGGAGCGATGATCTCGGGCAGTTCATGGATCGATTGTTCGAAGCCAATTATTCGAGCGGGTACCTTACGCTCTCTCAACTGCCTGGCGAGCCCCTGCAGCATGTCTGTTGGAAACTGGAGTGGATCTTCACGGGCATGAAAAATCGGCAGCAACAGTACTTCATCTGCGTCACCAAAAGATCCGGCAAACTCCTGGAAGAAGAACTCCAGCCGAATCGCCTGGTGCGGCTGAAACAGTGCCCAGATCTTTCGACCTGGATAGACCTCTCGAGCCGTCTCCAGTGTCATCTTCACTTCAGTCGGATGATGCGCATAGTCATCGAACCATTCGACGCCATCGATGACTTCTCGTTTCTCGAAACGCCGCTTCACTCCACGATAATTTTCGATCCCTTGCTGGATCGACTCCAGATCGACTCCCAGGGCACTGGCCAGCGCTGCGGCTGCCGTCGCATTGAGCATCGTATGGCGACCAGGAAGGTTGAGCGTCACCTTGAAGAGTGGGCGCCCATCGACACTCATCTCTATCTGGCTTTTCAGCCCCTTCTCGAGCACCTTCGATCGCCATCCTTCTCCTTGATCGAGACCGAAGATGATGAGGCGAACTTCCGCCCCGACCATGCGCAGCTGATCTGCATGAAGTTCGGGCACGACCACCGGAGCTCCGGGACGGAATCCTCGCAGAAAGTCGCCGAAGGAATCCTGGACAGCAGCGAGGTCGCAATACACTTCAGGATGATCGACCTCGATGTTGGTGATGATTCCAGCGCTCGGCCGAAGATTGAGGAAACTCTTCTGGTACTCACACGCCTCGACGATGAAATCCTCGCCTCTTCCATTTCTCCAGTTTCGGCCTCCCAGTGATTCCAGTTCTCCACCAAACAACACGGAAGGGTCACGCCCCGCCGCCATCATGATGCTGGTCAGAATCCCTGTGGTGGATGTCTTGCCATGAGTTCCTGAAACGGCGATCGCATGGCCCTCCGATGACAGGCGGCCGAGAACTTCGCTGTACAACAGTACCTCGATCTCGAGGCGTTTGGCCTCCACCACCTCTTCGTTTTCATCCGGGATCGCCAGTGATCGGATCACCAAGCCGGTGTCTTTCTCAAGATTTCGCGGATCATGACCGGTAAAGAAACGAATCCCTGCTTGCAGCAAGCGGTCCTTCAGACCATCCGTCTGATCGCTCCCTGAGACCTGGTGACCACGAGCCTTCAAGAGCATCGCCAGACCACTGGTGGCCGCTCCGCCGATTCCGATGATGTGTATCTTGACAGGGATTGAAGACACTTCGGTCAACGATCACTCCTCTCCCCGGCAGGTCGTTGCTGCGGGATCAGGATCCAGGTTCCAATCTTGAGACGATCGGGATTTGAGATTCGATCCCGATTGGCCTCGAACAGACGATTCCAGTCCTCTACACCGTAGTAGTCACGAGCAATACTGGCCAGAGTCTCGCCTCTACCCACCTTGTGCTGCTGGGGAGCAGACGATTCCACCTCCACTGCGGAGCCGATCTTTACAGCCGTACCGACCGCCGGCAATGAGATCACCTGCCCGACCGTCAAACGATCGGGATCGATCGATCGATTGGCATCGATGAGAGCCTGGTAATGATCGATGCTGCCCAGGACATCACGGGCAATCTTCCAGAAACTATCTCCTGGGCGAATCGTCCAGGAGCTCCGGGTGCCCTCCTGCTGAAGTTGCGGCGACTCGAGGATTCTGTCCCGGCCAGGAGCAGTTCGGCCTGAGCCTGGCTCCATCTGCGGATCTTCCGGAGAAGTTACGGCCCCGTTGTTGGAGGATTCAACAGGCACTTCAGCGAGCCACTGACGGGCACGCTCGTCGACCGAATACCAGGAGAGCGTGACGGGAGAGGTCATCACCTGGTTGGCTCTTACAGGATCCGATTCGATGCTGGGTCCGAGCCCTATACCAAACCCTATCACTCCGACGATGAGAACCGAGATACAGAGAATCCACCGGACCGTGTTCATCTTCATCGCCCCTCCTCCACCACTTCGTCAACAGGATGAGGAATCCCCCCCTGATCGGCCCCGAGGTGTGCTGCCAACACATCGGAAATTCTCTGTGCTGCGTCAGGGCAACCGAGGCTGCGAGCGGACTCTGCCATCTGCTCGAGTCGCGACCTGTTCTCGACCAGATCGTCGATCCATTGCGCAACCTGAACCGGCGCTGGCTCCTCCACCACCAAAGCACCACCACGCTGCGAGACATGCCGGGCGTTCAGTCGTTGGTGTTGATCTCGATGATGGGGGTAAGGCCAGTAGATGGCGGGACGACCTACACAACATATTTCTGCAACGGTAGAACCACCGGCGCGCCCCAGCACCAGGCTGGCATCGATGAGAGCAGATGCCGGGTCCTCGAGGAAGGGAGAAACCTTTGCTTCGACACCGAGTTGATCCCAGCGCTGCTGGATTCCGGCCCCTTTCTCATCTCCACAGATGTGATGAATCCGAACGGCCTGACGATTCCTCAGTAGTGCTACCGCTTGCAAGATCATCTGATTGACCGGTTCCGCCCCCTGGCTACCACCCATGACCAGCAATTGTAATTTCTGATCGGTGGTCAGCGAACTGGGAACGAAAGGTTCTCTCACCGGACAGCCGAGAATGGCACTACGCGAGCGTAAACTGCGAGACATTCCAGCGATGGGCCAGGTGAGAAACACCTTGCGTGCAAACCTGGACAGTAATCGATTGGCTCGCCCCATCACCTTGTTCTGCTCGAGCAGAAAGAGCGGCAATCCTCTGGTCCATGCCCCGATCCCCACCGCTACCGCCGGCCTTGCTCCAAGCCCGACCACTGCATCGATACGCTGCTCGCCAAGCCATTGACGAGCGGCTGGGATCCTCAACATCGAATCGCCGATGGTGCCGATCCCGCTCCAAGGAGGTGAAATCGTCTCGATCCCGCAGTCCGGTAAGATCTTCCTCTCCATCGGTGTCTGATGATCGAGGAAAAGCGGCTCGGCGACTTCTTGTTGAGAGAGAGCCCGCGCCAGCGCGATTCCAGGGAATATGTGACCACCAGAGTTTCCACCGGCGAGTAGAATTCGTTTCATGTCAGGCTCACCGCCTGTCGCCCACGAGTTCTCGAGATTCCGATCACGACTCCCGTCATCCCCATGAACACGGCGAGGCCTGTCGATCCGTGCGAGAAGAAAGGTAGCGGGATCCCTTTGGTCGGAAACAACGCAACATTGACCAGCAAGTTGATGGCCGCTTGACCGGTGATGGCGATGGTCACGACCCTTACCAAGCAGGCGAGATCGGAATCCTCGACCGCCTTGGAGAGACGCCAACCAAACAACAGCACCAGCGAGTAAAGGGTGAGTAATACCGTCACGCCAATGAAACCCGTTTCTTCGGCAAAGACTGCGAAGATGAAGTCACTGTATTCTGACGGAATGTATAGAGTCTTGCTGGTCCCCAGCCCGATCCCCTTACCGGTCCAGCCACCACTGCCGATCGCCTGTAGACCTGCCCACACCTGAGGAACTCCTTGAGGATTGAATAGAGCCTCGAACCGTTGCTCCATCTCGCTCATGCGTGAAATCACGGTCGGCAGCAGCAAGAGAAGCAGTGGTAACGAAATCACTCCACAGAAGAGACACACCTGCGTCCAGCGAAGCAGCGGAATCAGGCCCAGAATCAGCAGGAAGAGAGCACTTCCGAAATCGGGTTGTTTCCAGATGATTAAGAATGGTATTCCGACCAGTGCAGCAGCGATCAGCGTCGCGGACCGCACACCGATCTGTCGCCCCATCACTCCTCGATAACGCAGAATTCCGGTCAATGCGATGGTCGCTGCTGGAACTGCGAACTTGGCCAACTCCGATGGTTGGAATCGAATCCCCAGATCGAGCCAGCGGTAGGCATCATTGAGTTCACGACCCAGCGGACTGGCGATGGTCGCCAACAACAGAAGCACCACTCCAATCCACAATGGAATCCAGTACATCTCGATCCAGCGGCGCGGCTGGATCAGATATCCGACGGCGAAGAGCAAGCATCCGAGGCCATAGCCCTTCAACTGCTTGACCCACATCGAAGTGGGATCTGCTTCCGCCACGAAGGATCTGTAGGAGGACGCACTGTAGTGAAAGAACATCCCGATCACCAGGATCATGAACACCGCGGAAAGAAATCGAAATCCTTCCCGGGCAGGATCCAGTTGAGCATTCGGTTCCACTTCGAGAATCGAGGAGGAGCCACTACTGGTCGCCATCAACTCTCCCCACCTTGTTGGCTGATCTGTTGCCGATTGACCAGTATCTCCTCGACTTCAGTGGCGAGTTGATCCAACTGCTCCTTGCGCGATCCCTTGAACAGCACCGAATCTCCTGGCTCGAGACGCTGGCAGATCTGAGTCGCTGCTCGCTCACCATCCTCGATGAGAACCACATCGCATTCACCGGAGTCTTCAGCCAATCCCTCTGCATACCACTCGGCAGCCCTGCCACGGAGGAAGACGAGGTCGAGCTTCGACCTCGCACATCTGAGACCCGCCTCGATATGAAGGCGTTTTTCCTCGGCTCCCAGTTCCTCCATCGTTCCGATCACCGCCACTTTTCGACGAGCAGACGACTGGCTCAGATCATCGATGGCGCAATTCAATGCATGAGGACTGGAGTTATAACAATCCAGGATCAGTTCCACATCGTCTGCACTGCGGAGTTCGTGACGTAATCGCGGCAGCGATAGTTTGACCACTGCCGCAGCCAGCAGTTCCGGATCAGAAATGAAATCAAGAACCACCGCCAGCGCCGATTCGAAACACCTCAGCGCCCATCTCGTCGGCAGAGCCCAGGGCAAGACGTACTCGCGCCCGCGTAAGCGATCGATCACAGTCACGGCATCCGCTTGCTGCCTTTGCACCTCGAGGTCGCCAGCCGGTCCAGTCCAATGATAGAGGGAACCCTGCTCCCCCATCCGAGCGCGCCACTCGACCGGTGCCCACCGCTGATCTCCTTCAAGTCGATCGAGCAGGGAAAACTTCTCCCGACGAATCGCCTCCAGAGTACCGAGACCTTCCAGATGTGCCTCTGAAATTGCAGTGATGACACCGTGAGACGGCTGAGCCACCTCGGTGCGGGCAGCGATCTCTCCGACCGAACTGGTACCCATTTCCAGCACCAGTACCTCTGTTTCCGGAGGAGCCTCGAGGATCGTGATCGGGACTCCGATCTCGTTATTGTAGGAATCGCGCGGTGCATGAACGCGATGAGTTGCAGCCAGTAGATCGTGGATCATGCAACAGGTGGTGGTTTTCCCGACACTTCCAGTGACCGCCAGAGCTGGCGTCTGGTGGCGATCCTGTTGGCGATATCCGCGCGCCAGTGAAGAGAGGGCTTCGAGCGCCGACGGAGCCTCCAACGATGGGCCATCATGATGGCGAGAGAGTCCTGGGTCGCAGAGCACTGCTGCTGCTCCCCGCTTCAGCGCATCCACGGCGAAGTCGATCCCATGGTGCTGCACTCCTTCGAGCGCCACGAACAGCGATCCTGCGGTCGCTTCCCGACTATCGAAAATCACCTTTTGGATCGGAATGGAATGGCTCCCTCGAACCAGCCCCGCCCCCGCCCATCTCGCCACAGTAGCCAGCGAACTGATCTTCAACCGATCACCTCCCTGGAGAAGGGATAATGCTGCTCCAGCAGTTCGCATGTCACCCGATGGTCATCGAAGGAATGGAAGCGATCTCCGATCTGCTGGGTGTCTTCATGTCCCTTGCCGGCGATGACCAGGACGTCATCGGGCTTGAGCATCTTCACCGCAGTCTCGATGGCCAGACGCCGATCGACCTCGGCGTTGTGGTCGACTCCCGCCGACACGCCAGTCAAGACCTGATCGATGATCTGCTGAGGATCCTCGCCCCTGGGATTGTCACTGGTCACGATCAGATGATCGGCCCTGGAGGCGCTCGAACCCATCTGCTGACGCTTGCCCTGATCTCGCTCCCCTCCGCAACCGAACAGCAGAATCAATCGACCGCTGACCAGCGGGCGCAGGGTCGAGATCACCGCGTCGATGGCATCTGGAGTATGGGCAAAATCGATGTAGATCCGACCCACCGGGGACTCGATCGATTGGAGTCGGCCTGCAACAGCCGTCGCCTTGTCAATTCCTGCCACGATGTGGGTGGCCGAGATTTGATTTGCTGCGGCGATGGCGCTGGCGACCAGGGCATTGGACACGTTGTGCCGTCCCATCTGTCTCAACTTCACCTCTCCAGTGAATCCATCGGTTTGGAAGCGAGCGCTGCTCCCCTCGAAACCACCGTCGATTATATTCGCCACCGCGTCCGCGAAGCCCTCGACCTGGAAACGAATCTCTCCCGCCGGAGCGGAGGAATCTTGCTGCGGATGCGGCCTGACAAACGCCGCACCATCCGGACACCAGTCACCAAGGCGCTGCTTGGTCTCGTGGTACTGCTCGATCGTCCCGTGGTAATCGAGGTGATCGCGGCCGAGAGAGGTGATCGCAGCGGCGGTCAGGGAAAGCCCACCGATTCGCTGCTGATCGATGGCATGGGATGAAACCTCAAGCACCATGTCGGTACCACCAGACTCGAGATGCCGGGCGAGAGAGTCGGCGATCACCATTGGATCTTCGGTGGTCATGCTGCTGCGAGTAGTCCGATCCCCGACGCGATGCTCGAGGGTGGTCATCCAACCCACCTTGCCACCAGTCTCTTGCAAGATGCTCGACAAGTATCCCACAGTGGTGCTCTTACCATTGGTACCGGTGATGCCAAAGACTCGCATCTTGCGACCAGGCCAGCCGGCTCCGGCGTGCGCTAACTGACCCAGTGCCAGACGCGCATCCTCCACCTGCCACCAGGAGACGGACGCATCGACATCGGAAAAGGGTGGAGACTGGCAAACGATGCCGCGGGCACCGTCCTTTATTGCATCACGAATGTAGTCGGTGGCATCGTGACGTTGGCCCTGCACTGCGACGAACAGGTCCGCCGGCATCTTGCGATGATCATTGCAGATGGATGAGATGGCTCGGTCGGGCCAGCGATTCAGATGTGGAGTTCCAAGGATCTCCCCCAGGGTGTCTCGGCCAAGAGGAACCCGTAGCGACATCAATCGTCGTGATCCCATGCTGGCGGTTCCCCTTCCCCTGTCCTCTCCCGGCTGCCCAGACTATCGGCCCTGACGAGGGGGTCAATCCGCCTTGGATCATCTTCCCCCTCCCGGCTCAGAGAATCGGTGGAGCCGAACCGTTGGCGGGAAAGGCGCTGTGGAACCAGGAGAGAGGCGGGATCGGTGGCGGACAGAGCCTGTTGCACCCGATTTCCGTCGATTCGTAGGACCCCTTCGAGCAGATCCCGGACTGCCGGGGCAGCCGTCTTCGAGGCGTAATAGCCCTTCATCTGGGGATCGGGTTGCTCCACCACCACCATCGCGATCCGCTCAGGAGCCTGCCATGGGGCGAATCCGATAAAACTGGAGGTGTAAAGTCCGTCGACGTACTCCCCCTCCACCGACATCTTGGCGGTGCCGGTTTTCCCCGCCATCTCGACCGTCCCTCCGACCGTCTTTCCGGTGCCCACTCGCATCACTTCACGCATCGCAAATCGTGCCTGAGAAGCGACTTGAGCCGAGATGATTCGGGTCCCGGGGGAACGAAGTGGATCGACAAAGCTTTTCTTGAGGTGCGGGGTGACCAGTTCTCCTCCATTGGCGATGACACTGTAGGCCCGAATCAGTTGAAGCGGAGTGACCTGGATCTCGTAACCGAAGGAAGCCGAGGTCAGCGTGTACCAGCTCCATTTCGAGAGCGGTTTGATGTAACCCCGCTCTTCCCCGGGGAGGTCGATTCCGGTCCGACTCCCCAGCCCGAAGGACGTCAGACACTGATGGACACGCTTCTTGCCGAGCCGCATGCCGATGTCGACGATTCCGATGTTGCTCGATTCGACCACCGTGCCGAGGACCGTGCGATCGCGTAGCAAATGACTGTCGGTGAATACGCGCCGGCGGCCAGCGAAGGACTGGCTCGTGGCCTGGACATCGACGCGATCCTCGAATCGTAACCCTGCCTGCAGGGCAGCGGTGAGGATCAACGGTTTGACCACCGATCCCGGCTCCATCGAAAGATGTAGCGCCTGCAGCATCATCGGCAAGGCATCGCCGGATCGACTCTGGTTCCACAATTTTTGCATATCCCCGCGCTGGAGGCCCGGGTAGGTGCTGAGTGCGATGATCTCGCCATTTCGAGGATCCATCACGATGCCTGTGACACTTTCAGCTCCGGTACTGAAACAGGTCTCTTCCAGTATCGATTCGAGCAGAGCTTGTTCGTGGATTCCGATGGTCAGTTGTACATCTTCGCGCTCCATCGATGGCACCTGCTCGGTCGCCTCGGCGAGTCGTCTACCCACGGCATCGGTACGTTGACTCAGCAGGCCACTGCGTGGTTTCAGCTGATCGTTGAAGGAAAGTTCGGCTCCGTGCAGACCGATCTGTCGATCCTTACGAAGCTCTCCAACGACCAGAGTCGCGCAATCTCCGAAGGGATAGTGCCGCTCGAGAAGGGTCTCCAGAGCCGGCACTACCGGCCGTTCCAGATCCTTGTGCAAGCGCAATCGGGCTCGAAGAAGTTCTTTTTCTGCGAGGCCCGCCTCGACGATCCCGACCGGGTAATACTGGATCAATGGCGCACCTGGCGGATGCGGTTCCGGTGAGGAAATTTGCTCATTTCGAAGAGCGATCTGAACGATCCTCGCTTCGATCTTCGACCTCGGCTGATCGAGTCTCAGCCCGGGCAGATCGAGCACCCCCTGGATGGCGCGCTGCAGTCCTTCCACACCGGCCTCATTCGAGACCACCTTGGCTGCGGAAAAGGGATCGATGGCGACACGATAGTGGATCCGGTCCTGCGCCAGCACCTGTCCATTCTTGTCGAGGATCTTTCCCCGGGTGACGGTCGAGTGGCGCGTTTGGCTCTGGGTTTGCTGCTGGGTGAAGGACCATTGCTCTCCCTCGACCAACTGCATCCAGCCGCACTTTCCCAGCACCGCCAGAAAACTGACTGCGACCCCCAGGAACACCAGAGCGGAGAGGAACTCTCCCGATCGCGAGGTCAGGTGATGCTCCCCTTCGGTGGCAGAGGAGTTCGGGGCCAGCCCCAGAAACGTCTTCCAGCTCATTTGCCCAGCCCGTCTTCCTCGGCGAGGAGGTGATCGAGTACCGAGATCGGTACCGCTGACCCGGAGAACTGACTGACCTGAGTTCCATCGACGAGAGCCATCTCTTCCAGTGGATCCAGCGAAATTTCGTCGAGACTCTCCGGGGCATCTCCCCAGACCATCTCGAAGATCTGCACCTGCTGCCTCGAACGGGAGGTGGAGAGGTCAAGTCGCAGGCGACCAAGGGTTTCCTTTTGCACCTCGACGCTTCTCTTCAATCGGATCTTCTCGGCTCCGTCACGCGCCAGATCAAATCCCAGCACCAGCACACAGGCCGCCACCATCGCTACCTTCATCGCTGTCATGCTGAACCTCCCAGCCTCTGGATGATTCGCATCCTGGCGGAGCGGCTTCGGGGATTGCGCCGGATCTCCTGATCCGAGGGCCGAACTGGACGAGTGGTCAGCAATCGATGGTCCCCTTCCCGGGCCAGGGTGCGAAATCGCTCCTTCACCTTTCGATCCTCGAGCGAGTGGTAAGAGATGATCGCCAGCCGGCCTGCCGGAGAGAGCAAGTTGCCGATGCGATCGAGCAGGTGCTGCAATGCTTCCAGTTCTCCATTGACGGAGATCCGCAACGCTTGAAAGGTCCGGGTGGCCGCATCCAGGTGGTTCCCTCTGGAGACGGGAACGGCATCACGAATCACCGAAGCCAACCTTGCGGTGGTGGTGATCGGTTCGACGGCTCGAGCCCTGACGATCGCCGCAGCGATCTTCCTCGCGTGTCGATCTTCTCCCAGTTGCCCGATCAGATTCTGCAGTTGTTCCTCCGTGCTCGATGCCACCAGATGTGCGGCGGTTTCCCCGCGGGTCGGATCCATTCTCATGTCGAGCGGGCCGTCAAATCGGAAGGAGAAACCGCGGTCTCCTTCATCGATCTGTGGCGAGGAGACTCCCAGGTCTGCCAGGATCAGATCCCAGGTTCCGCTACCGATCCTCTGACGGAGATCGGGAAGATCTCCGAAGTTGCCGTGAATCAGTGCGATGCGATCTCCCGGCAGTTCATCTGCAGACCAAGCGTGGGCCTGGGGATCTCGATCGACACCGGTCAGTCGTCCATCCGGTGCGGTCGCCTCGAGAATCCTTCGTGCATGCCCTCCGCGGCCCAGGGTCAGGTCCAGCAGGTGTTCACCAGTCGCTGGAGCCAGCCCCTCAAGGACCTCATCGAGGAGTACCGGGTCGTGCCCCTTCATCCGCCGACCTCCGCTACTTCAAACACTCTCGGTGAGAGGGGCGATCGCCTTGCCAAAGGCACGAGCTCTCGCCACCGACTGGAGTTCCCTCGAAAGACTGATCCCGGTGACTCCGAGACTCCTGGCTCGCTCCAACATCTCGTACAGACGATCGACATCTGTCAGGATCGATTTTGGCGCATGGTCCAGTGGCTTACCGGTCGCCAGGTAGTCGACGACTCTCTGACGAACCGTCTGTTGCTTCTTGACTGGTTCGATCTGTTGTTCGATCAATGAAATCATTGCTTCCCCCTGTTTCTTCCCCACAGATCCGCACCTATCCCCAAGCGAAGATCTGCATTCCCTACATTTGCTACTTCTCTCCGGTGATTTCCCCACCGAAGTATTTTTCCATTCGATTGGCGTAACTTCCGTGCTCCTCCAGGAACGCATCGAGACGACGACCGTAGGCGTCTCGGTCCTCGTTGCGTTCTTTCCACACCTCTGCTCCCCAGATCTCGATGCGGTCGAAGCACCCGACAAAGACCAGTTCCTTGTCGAGCTGTCCCCAGCTGCGCAGACGCTCTGGCAACAGCACCCGACCCTGGCGGTCGGGAGCGAGATCCTCGGCCTGACCGAAAAAGTCCCGTTGCAGTTCGTGCAGTTCTGGAGAGCCTCGCTCGAAGCGGCGCATCTCCTTGTAGATGTGCTCCCACTCGGCAGTGGTGTAGATCCACAGGCATGGCGCAGTACCGGCAGTGGCGACGAAACCCTCGCCATCCTCCCGCGGATCGATCTTCGAACGCAGCCGCGAGGGGATGATCACTCTCCCCTTCTCGTCGAGGGTCAGTTCGAACTGTCCCTTGAAGTGCACGGCCATCTGGACTCCCTGGTGCGCCGACTGCCGGCGCGATCGATTCGGGCTTCGCGGTCGAGTGGCTCGCCGGGGCTTGCGCCCCACTCAGCCTCCCTCGACCTCCACTTCGCCCCACCTTATGGGGCTAACGCCCCAAAGCAACCGGGTGATCCTCACAGACCCTTATGATATATAGAGTTGTGATAACTCCGCCACACTCCATACCCCCCCTCGATTGGAGTGCCCCCCACATCTGGTGCTTTTCCTGGGTCAACTTTTTTTTCTCACCTGGGGAATCTGGGCGCCGAAGAAATGAGGCCCTTTTGGCCTATATCGGCTCTTAAATGGCTGATACTGCGAATACCGGGAATCAGTGCGAATCCAGTGTTTCTTCGATCAAGGTAGATTGGTGGAGCAAAGTGGGGAATTTATTTCAGAAGGTACCGCAGGTCAAACCGAGGAAGCGGTGAAAGCGCTGGAAAGTGACTGCTTCGGTGGAGATCACCACCGCCACGAGGTACCGCAACTACGCGAGGTTCCGCAAGTAGAGTTTCCGCAACTACCCGAGGAGTTGCTCCATCTCTGCCACGGCCTCTTCCAGCGCGACAGCGTCGATGGCGGGGACCTGTACCTGGTGAATCGCTCCTGAGCGTTCCTTCACCGTCAGCGATTGCGGATCATGACTGATCCAGCGCAAGGCTCGCTTGCGCACCAGGAACAGCGCCAGCAGGTAAGCGAGCCGGATCCGGTCTGCCACCGCGGAGACTTCGAGAGCGGCCCGCCGGCTCGGCCTGTCCTGAGCCTCGAACTGCTCTTCTTGCTCCTCCGGCGCCAAGCTCGTGCCCGCGGGAGCGGAACTCTCCGACGACTCCCGATCTCCCGTCTCATCTCCCCCGGCAGCAGCACCCACATCCTCGCCACCATCGAGAGAATCGATCAGGGACAGGAAGGTGGCATGAAGAGAAGCGATGTTGACGATCCGTCGTGGCGGCCCCTCGGGGGTTGGCACAGTGGTCTTCCAGCGGGCGAAGAAGGGATCTTCATCCAACGACTCAATACACCCCTCACAGTGGTCCTGGCGGGAAAAAAACGCCGCCACAGCCTCCCCCGCCTCGGCTGGATCTGCCTCGGCCAGGACGGTCCAGAAGGGGTTTCCTCGAAGAATCTCCTCAGCGCAACGATGGCAGTGGCGGCGGCTCGCATCGACGCTCCAGCGCCCCCCTCCTGCCACTCTCTGCTCCTCATCGCGCAGACGGGCGAAAGCACGGCGAGGAGTGGTAGAGGCGCCCGTATCCCCCGCCTCGGGAGACTCCTGGTTCTCCGTCTGAGGGGACTCCTGGTTCTCCGTCTGAGGGGACTCCTGGTTCTCCGTCTGAGGGGACTCCTGGTTCTCCGTCTGAGGAGGCTCCTGGTCCTCCACCTGAGAAGTGGACGGCTGAGGGTCCAACTGGACCGCCTCCCCCACCGCGGAATCCACTTCCTGGCCCGATTCGGGAAGGCCCTCTTCGGTCGATTTCTTCGGCGAGTCTGGATCTGCTGGAATCAAAGGTTCCCCCTCTCCTGCGAGGATCACACCCAACGGCGATGGCATCAAGTCTCCGTGGCACTTGCCCGGCCCCTGTCTGGCCCCTACAACCGGGACTGGGGAATCTTCCCCTTCGAACAATCATCTCAGCAGCCGGAGGAGTCTTGGCACAAGTTTCGGATCAATTTTGCCATCTTCATGTGCACAGCCATTACAGCCTGCTCGATGGGGTCAGCACCATTCCGGCACTGGTATCACTGGCAAAAGACCAGGGGATGCAGGCGCTGGCGTTGACCGACCACGGCAACATGTACGGTGCGGTCGAGTTTCACAACACCTGTCGCGCCCAAGGCATCAAGCCGATCATCGGGATCGAAGCCTACATCACCGATGGAAGCCGTCACGACCGCAAGCGAGAAAAGGGCAAGCAGCACGCATTCCACCTGGTATTGCTGGTGGAGAATGAGATCGGCTACAGAAACCTGCTGAAACTCACCAGTGCTGCCTACACCGAGGGATTCTATTACAAACCCCGGATCGATCACGAGCTGCTGCGCCAGCACTCCGAGGGTCTCATCGCGACATCCGCATGCCTCTCCGGGGAGATCAATCGAGCGCTACTCCATGGAGATTCAGCAAAGGCAGAGGAGTGTGCACGGAAATATATCGACACCTTTGCGCCGGGGCGCTTCTTCATGGAAGTACAGGACCATGGCCTGGTGGAGCAAAAACGCATCCTGGAGCGTGCCCCTGAACTGGCCAAAAAACTGGGTGTTCCGGTGATCGCGACCAATGATGTGCACTACCTTCGCAGGGAGGATTCACACGCCCAGGAAGTGCATCTCTGCATCAACACCGGCAAGCAAATGGAGGACGAAGATCGGATGGCATTCGACTCCGATTCCTTCTACTTCCGCAGTGGCAAGGAGATGGCACAACTCTTCGGTGACTACCCCGAATACATCACCAACACGATGGATATCGCCTCGATGGTCGATTTCGAACTCGAGATGGGAAAGACATTCCTGCCCGTCTTCATCGAGGAAAAAGAGACGGCAAAGAAGGCTGACGATGCCTCCCTCACGGCCGAAGAGTTGCAGGGGCAGAACGAGGAACGATTCCACGAACTTGTCGAAGAAGGGTTTTCAAGACTCTACCCCGAACCGACCGAGGAGGCGCGCAAGCGCCTCGCCTACGAGATCTCGGTGATCATCGAGATGGGATTTGTTTCCTATTTCCTCATCACCTGGGATTTCTGCAGGTACGCCAGAGCAGAGGGGATTCCGGTCGGCCCCGGTCGAGGATCAGCGGTCGGCTCGATCGTTTCCTATTGCCTCTCGATCACCACTCTCTGCCCACTCAAGTACGACCTCATCTTTGAACGATTCCTCAACTCGGACCGGATCTCGATGCCTGACATCGACATCGACTTCTGCATGGAGGGCCGCGAAAAGGTGATCCAGTACGTGCAACAGAAGTACGGCAAAGATCGAGTGTGTCAGATCATCACCTTCGGGACGATGGCGGCCAAGGCGGTGATTCGCGATGTCGGTAGAGCCCTCGGTATCCCTCTTAGCGATGTCGATCAACTGGCCAAGAAAGTTCCTGACACTCTTGGCATCAAACTGGAAGAAGCTCTGGAACAGGAACCCAAGCTCGCTGCCGCGGCAAAGGATCCGCGCTTTCAGGAGTTGTTCGATGTCGGGATGCGGCTGGAGGGGCTCAATCGTCACTGCTCTACCCATGCCGCCGGGGTGGTCATCGCCGACCGTCCCTTGACCGACTTGATCCCGCTCTCCAAAAACGGCGATGACATCGTGACCCAGTATCCGATGGAGACTCTGGAGCAACTGGGTCTGCTCAAGATGGACTTCCTTGGACTGCGCTATCTCACCATCATCGATCGAGCTTGCCGTCTGATCGAGGAGCAGGGTGTATCGATCGATATCGAGAACATTCCGCTCGATGACGAGGCCACCTACCAGTTGCTCTGCAAGGGTGAGACCCACGGCATCTTCCAGCTCGAGAGCGACGGCATGAGAAAGTTGCTTCGAAACCTGGTTCCCGACTGCTTCGAGGATTTGATCGCGGTTCTGGCGCTGTATCGACCCGGTCCACTCGGTTCGGGCATGCATACCCTCTACTGCGACCGCAAGCATGGCCGGGAAAAAGTCGAGTACCTCGACCCTTCCCTGAAGTCAATCCTGCACATGACCAACGGGGTGATCCTCTATCAGGAACAGGTGATGAAGATCGCCCACGACCTTGCGGGCTTCTCGATGAACGACGCAGACAGCCTCCGAAAGGCGATGGGCAAGAAGAAGATCGAGTTGATGGAGAAGTACCGGGATCAGTTCGTCGAGGGTGCGGAGACACACAGCAACATCCAGCCGAAGATCTCGAAAGCCGTCTTCGAACAGATCGAGCAATTTGCCAAGTACGGCTTCAACAAGTCGCACTCGACCGCCTACGCGCTGATCTCCTACAGAACCGCATACCTCAAGGCGAATCATGGCGAGGCATTCCTCGCCGCAGTGATGTCTTGCTACATCTCAGCGGTCGAGCAGATGGTCACCTACCTCGACGAGTGCAAGAGGTTGGGCATCGAAGTGCTTCCGCCCCATGTCAATCAATCGAGCAAGACCTACTCGCTGCAGGATGGCAAGATCGTATACGGACTGGTCGCCCTCAAGGGAGTCGGGGAAAAGGCCATCGAAGCGATCGTCCAGCAACGTGAGAAGAAGGGTCCATTCAAGAGCCTATTTGATCTGACCTCTCGAGTAGAACCGGAACTGGTCAACAAGATGGTTCTGGAACAGTTGATCAGTGCCGGGGCCTTCGAGGGTCTGGGCCCGAGTCGCTCGGCTCTCCATGCGGCAGTCAAGGATGCCATCGAAGAAGGGAAACGGGTTCATGCCGAACGACGTGCGGGTCAGTTGAGCCTGTTTGCTGCAGACTCGGCCCCCACCGTTCAGGAATCTTGGCCCGACGTCCCGCCGTGGAGTGACAGTGAGACGCTGTCGAGGGAGAAGAAGTCGCTGGGCTTTTACCTGAGCGGCCATCCGCTCGAGCGGATCGAGACGGAGATTGAACCACTTCGCACACATCTGATCTCTCAACTGACCACCAAGCAGGACCAGAAGATGGTCACACTTGCGACGATGGTCTCGAAGATTCGAAAGGTGAAGACCAGACGCGGTGAAACGATGGCCGTCTTGACCGTGGAGGACCGTTCAGGTTCGATCGAGGCGGTGGTCTTTCCCAAGACCTTCAAGACTTCTAGCGAGTTCCTCGAGATGGATCAGGTTCTCATCATCCAGGGGACCGCCGAGATCTCGGACGACCAGGAAGGGGGTCTCAGTGGCAGTCAGATCAGGGTCAACCGGATCTTGCCCCTCGAGTTGGCTTCCGAACAGGTCGCAAAACAGATCGGAATCCAGTTCCCTTCCGACATCGATGAATCGATGCTATTCCAGACCAAGGAGATCCTTCACCGTCATCCAGGCAAACTACCAGTGACCCTGATCTTCGATCAGCATGGACCAGATTCGTGGAGAATTCCCTGCGGGAGTCGACTCCTCACCAGTGCGACCCAGGAGTTGATCGAAGAACTTCGTGAGTTGCTGGGCCCCAAGGCGATTCGCCTCGAGATCGCCCAGCCGGAGGAAACCACATGAAGAGAAGCCTGCTGGCTCTCGACATGCCCCTCTTCGAGGAGAACTGGAATCGCCTCAACGAACAGGTCAGAGACCTGACTCCACCGGGTACCGAGCCCGCTCGAATTCTTCCTGTGACCAAGTACCTCGTTCGAGATGATGCTCGAAAGTTGCTCGATGGCGAGTACGGGCCACTCGGCGAGAATCGAGCGGACCAGTTGGTCGAGAAGACCAACCCTGGCCAGGATCAAGACGGTTGGCACTTCATCGGTAGGCTGCAACGCAACAAGATCCGTGACGTGGCCCCACGGATCAGTTTGTTTCACTCCCTCGATTCGGAGCGGCTCGCCGCTTCACTCGACACATGGGTGGAGGACCATCTCGTGGCCCAATTACCCGTGCTGGTACAGGTCAACATCGCTGGAGAATCTCGCAAGGCGGGCATCGACCCGGTGCAAGCTTCCGATCTGATCCTCCGCTGGATCGATCTATTCCCTGCCCTTCGATTCTGCGGTTTGATGACGATGGCTCCCAACTGGTCTCCCGAACAGAGCCGACCGATCTTCCGCGCCCTGCATCAACTGAGAACCACGATTCAGGAACAACTTCCCGCCAGCACTATCCCCCAATTCGAGCACCTCTCGATGGGGATGTCGGGAGACTGGAAGGTTGCCGTCGAAGAGGGCGCCACCTGGATTCGCCTCGGCCGCGCACTCTACCAGCCGCAGGAAGAGGTGAACTGATGCCTCGGATCGTCGCAGAGAAGGGACCTGATCGGGGAAGTACATGGTCGATTCAAAAGCAAGCGGTGCTACTCATCGGCCGCGACAACACTGCCCAGATCTCATTGCGAGACGAGGAGATCAGTCGGAGACACTGCCAGATCGAGTGCCGGGATGACGTCTGTCTCATCCGTGATCTGGAGAGTACCAACGGAGTGCTGGTCAATGGCGAGGAGATCTCCGAGCCCACTACCCTGCGTCACAATGACCACATCGAAGTGGGCATCACACGGCTCACATTCCTCACAGATGACGATCCACTGCTGGGTTCCGAAATCGGCGGCTGCCAGGTCGAACAGAGAATCGGACGAGGTGGGATGGGGACCGTATATCGTGCCCGCCAAAAATCTCTCGATCGTCCGATCGCCCTCAAGATCCTGTCCGACAAGTACACCAAAAATCCCCAGTTCATCTCCTTGTTCATTCGTGAAGCCCGATCCGCAGGTCGCCTCAGTCACCCCCACATCGTCCAGGTATACGATGTCGGAAAAGAAGATTCCCATCACTACTTCACCATGGAACTGGTGGCCGGAGGATCGGTAGAGAAGGTGATTGATGAGAACGGAGCCCTCCCTCTGGATCAGGCTCTGCGATGTGCAAGGGACGCAGCCACGGGTCTGGAATATGCAGAGAAAATGGGAGTGGTTCATCGCGACATCAAACCGGGCAATTTGATGATCTCCAGCAATGGTGCAGTCAAAATCGGAGACCTGGGAATCGCACGCACCACTGACGAATCGGGTGTCGTTTCCCAGAAGGACGGCGTCAGCGGCTCTCCGCACTACATCGCACCGGAACAGGCGCGTGGAGATTCCATCGATCAGCGTGCCGACATCTACTCTCTCGGCGCAACCCTCTTTCATTGCCTCGCAGGTCGTACCCCGTACCGCGGAGCTGGAGCGCGGGAGGTGATCCTCAAACACATCCAGGCCACGTCTCCCCCCGATCTCGCAGAAATGGCCCCACAGGTTCCCGCCGAAGTAGTTCAACTGGTGGCTCGGATGATGGATTCCAATCGGGATCAGCGACCCGCCAACGCCAGGGTCCTCGGGGAGGAACTGGATCAACTGATACACGATTACAGTTCGAGAGGGATCGACGGCTCCGTCGGAAAGAGCGGTCCATCGAGGCTGAAGTTGCTAATCTTCCTCGTCATCTTGATCGGATCGGTCGCCGGTTGGATGCAGTGGCAGAATAACCAGAACGAGAAAACTCGTGCTGCCCAACAGACTGCACAGTACTTCGACTCAGTCTCCAAGAGTCTCGACCTGGCCGAATCCGCCGTGAGTCGAGGGGACCCTGTGGGCGCCGAAGAACTGCTGGAGTCGATTGAGAAGATCCCATTGAATCTTCAACTTCGAGTGACCGATCTGGAACTGGCCATCGAAGCAGAGCATCAGCGGGTCGATGCGCTCTCTCGCGAAGAAGGTGCACGTAGCCATCTCGCCGACATTCTCTCCGCCACCCAGCAGGAGGTGAAGCCAGAACAGAAGCTTCTGCAACTACTGGAACTGGTCGAAGCACATCCGGGGACCCGAGCGGGAGAACGTGCCAATGTGCTGGCCCAGCAACTGAAACTGGAGTTGGAACAGGCCGCAGAACTGGAAGACCGTGCGCTCTTCACCTGGCAGGAGGCACTGGCTCGAGCCGAGGGTTGGAGATCGTCAAGGAACCCTGCTCGTGCACGTGAGGAGGCTCTCACCCTCTCCGAAAACTTTGCCAGCACCAAGGCGTGGCGGCAGCGCAATTTGTTCCTCGAACGACTCACCAGCGAGGCGATCATCTTGTGGAGCGAGGCCGACACCGAGGTGAAGTCGTTACTCGATGAGGGCAGGTTTGCCCAGGCGGAAGACATCATCGACGGGGTCGTTTCCAGGGCACTACTTCCCGAAACCCGTGATCTGGAACCGCAGTTACGAGCCCAGGTGAGTCAAGCCCGCGAGGCTGCAGCCGCGGTACTGACACCAGAGGTGGGCCCTGTGTTGAGAGAGGGTTGGAGTGCCTTCAATCGGTCCTTTTCCGGACGAGAGTCTTCCAGAGTCCTGCGCGATGCCGCGCTCCGCGACGGCTTACCAGAATCGGCGATGCTGGTGATCGACCACCATCATGGATTCCTCGAACAATTCGACCTGGCCCTCGCCAATTTGCCGCCCATCGACCTCCCACGACGCTCCGGCCGCATCATCGAGAGAAGTGCTTCCAGTGATTTAGCCGCCAGTATTGTCAGAATCGAGAAAGATCGGGTGATCTACCGGGATACCGAAGAGCAAGTCTGGCGTTACCTCCTGTGGAAGGAAATCGCTCCAGGATCGAGACTCGACCTGTGGATCGAAGCCGGTCCGCCGGTGGAAATGTTGACCCATGTCACCTTGCTGCTCGAGTGGGCAGAGAGGAAAGATGAGGCGACCCCCCTCTGGCAAAGGATCGCTCCCGAAACGGTGCCACGCCTGCGTCAGATGCTGCGTGAGACCCGGGATTAGGATGGAAGGATTTCCATGTCATCCTATACTCCTGTCTCACTGATCCAGACTGACGAGGGAGTCGAAATGTCGATCAGGGCGATCGCCGGAGCTTCTCGAAACGAGATCACTGGCATCCGCGACGGATCACTGGTGGTGAGAATCACCACGGCTCCCGAGAAGGGCAAGGCCAACCAGGCCATCGTGGATCTGCTGGCCCGGAGCCTCGCGATGCGAAAGAAAGACTTGAGATGGATCCGCGGTGAACGCCATCGGAACAAGTGCATCCTCTTGTGTGAAGCTGAGTTGGATCAGGTAAAGAAACTATTGAGTCGATGGACCGGTCCTCAGCAGGATCAGTAGGGCGAAGAAGGAGTTCGAATGAATCGCATCCTGGAGGCAGGTCAACAGTTCCTGCAACGAGTCGAAAAGGCTGCCGAGGCGATCGCATCGTTCAACACCGGAGCCCCCCCCGACACTGTCCTGATCCTCGGTACCGGACTCGGAGCCCTGGTGCACGAGATCTCGCAACCGTTGACGATGCCCTATGAAGAGATCCCAGGATTCCCCGTATCCACCGCGCCAGGCCATGCCGGTCGACTCCACATCGGTCAGATAGGATCGGCCCGGGTGCTCGCCTTCGAGGGGCGATTCCACACCTACGAGGGCTGGTCGATGGCCGACATCTCGATGCCGATGCGAGTCGCCGGCCGACTGGGAGTGACATCTGCCATCATCTCAAATGCCTGCGGCGGAATCGATCCCGATCTGCAGAAGGGAGACCTGCTGCTGCTCGATGATCACATCAACTTGCTCGGGCAGAACCCCCTGACGGGGGCCAATGTCGACCGTTGGGGACCCCGATTCCCCGATATGTCGGAACCGTACTGCCGCGAATCGGTGGTCAGGATGGAGAAAATTGCCTCCTCTCTGGAAATTCGAGCGACTCGAGGAGTCTATGTCGCCGTCCCCGGGCCCAACCTTGAAACCAGGGCCGAATACCGGATGCTTCGCACTCTGGGGGCGGATGTGGTGGGAATGTCGACGATTCCAGAAGCCATCATCTGTGCCCATGAGGGGATTCGAGCCACCGCAATTTCGGTGGTCACCGATCTTTGCGACCCGGAAGACTTGAAGAAAGTGTCGGTCGAGGAGATCCTTGCGGTGGCTGCTGAAGCAGAACCGAGACTGACACGACTGATTGTGAACTTTTTGAATTCATGAAACCTGGCCCCTGAGGCCCAGGAAGGAAAGAAAGCGGATGACAGAATTTGATCACTCGTACGATGCGTTCGACAACAGCGACAAGGAATCCGACGAAGAGAAGAAGACAAAAGCCAAGGTTCCGTTCATGCGTGACCTGATGGAAAAGCAGCGGACCCTCTTCATCTCCGAAGAGGTCTCACCGAAGTTGACCAGCAAGATTGTGCCGGCACTGATGTGGCTCGACTCTCAGTCCGATGATCCGATTCGACTGTTCATCAATACTCCAGGAGGATCGGCCGATGATGGTTTTGCCATTCATGATGCCATCCAGTTCATCCGGAGTCCTGTGCTGTGCATCACCAATGGACTGAATGCCTCTGCCGGAACCGTGATCTTGCTGGCAACTCCCAAGGAGCGGCGTTTCTCCCTTCCCAATAGCCGGATCATGATCCACCAACCATCGAGTGGTGTGCGTGGCAAGGCGTCGGAGATCGAAGTCACCGCAGAAGAGATCATGAAGTTACGCAAGCGCTGCAATCAGTTGATCGCAGATGGAACCGGAAAGTCTTTGGAAGAAGTCGAGAAGGACACCAACGGAGACTGCTGGATGTCACCTACGGAAGCGGTCGAATACGGACTGATCGGCCAGATTCTCACCAGCCTTAACGACCTGTAGGCCAGGTGCCAGTGACCAGAGTACAGGATCAAACCCGATGAGCGCCGACCCGGCGAGCATCGGGTTTCTTCTTTCCGGCGGAGGCCGGAGCCTGGAGAACTTGCACCAGGTCATCGAGCAGCGGTCGATCGCTGCCTCCATCGATCTGGTGATTGCCAGCCGGCCGGGTGCCGGCGGCCTGGAGCGTGCCTCCCGCCTGGGGATCCCCCACCAGGTCCACCGCTGCAAGGAGCCGGCGGCTTCCCAGCAGATCTTTCAAGCTCTCGATGAGGCGGGGTGTCAGTTCGCACTGCTGGGCGGCTGGCTGCGCAAACTGGAGATACCACAGAGTTGGCTCGGCAGGGTACTCAACATTCACCCCTCATTACTTCCGTTGCACGGGGGCGAGGGGTGCTATGGAGATCGAGTTCACCAGAGAGTGCTCGAAGCGGGTGAATCATTCAGTGGCTGTAGCGTCCACTTCGTCGATGACGACTACGATCATGGTCCAGTGATCCTTCAGCAGCGAGTAGCCGTCGATGCAAAGGATACGGTCGATGATCTGGCCCAACGGGTCTTCGATGCAGAAAAGATCGCTTACCCACGTGCACTGGAACTGGTGCTCAGTGGTGAGGTGAAATTCGAACGGCGCTAGCCGACTCGGATCCGACGAAACTTGCGCTTACCGACCTGGATCACCATTCCATCGCGAACCTCGATCTGGCTGCCATGATCTTCGAGACGCTGTTCGTCGATTCGCACACCGCCGCCTTCAATATTGCGACGAGCCTCGTTGTTCTTGACCGCCAATCCGGAGTCGACGATTAACTTCACAACCCAGATCTTACCGTCTTCCAGGTCTGCTGGTGAAACCGTGTACTCCTCGATCACCTCAGGCATCGCCTTCTGGCTGAAGACTCGCAAGAAGTGCGCCTCTGCCGCCAACGATTGTTCCTCGTCGTGGTAGAGGCGGACCAGGGTCCGAGCAAGGTTCCCCTTCGCTTCGCGGGGAGATGCAGCAAGAACCTGGTCAATTTCCGAGAGGGACAGATCCGATGCGAGGGTGAAATACTCTCTCATCTGCTCATCGGGGACCGACATCGTCTTGCCGTAGATCTCCTCGGGAGGGTCGCTGATTCCGATCGAGTTCCCATAACTCTTCGACATCTTCATCGATCCATCGGTCCCGACCAGCAGTGGTGTGGTCATGCAAACCTGTGGCTCCAGGCCCTCCTGCCTCATCAGGTCGCGCCCCAGCAGTAAATTGAAGGTCTGATCCGTCCCCCCCACCTCGATATCGGCCTCGACCTGAACCGAATCCCAGGCTTGCATCAGGGGGTAGATGAACTCGTGGACGCTGATCGGATGGCCTCCGGAGTAACGCTTGCTGAAGTCATCTCGTTCCAGTTGCCGGGCCACCGTGGTCCTGCCACAGAGCGCGATCACATCGAGAAATGACATCTCACGAAACCAATCGCCATTCCATCGCAGTTCTGTGCGCTCCTGATCGAGGATCTTCCAGGCCTGCTTCAGATAATCCTGAGCATTCTCACGACACGCATCATGAGTCAGCGTTGGACGCGTCTTGTCCTTCCCCGATGGGTCTCCGACACAAGCGGTGTAATCGCCGATGATCAGCACTGCGACATGACCTGCGTCCTGGAACTGGCGCAGTTTCCTGAGGGGAACCGCATGACCGATGTGAAGTTGAGGGTTGGTCGGATCCACACCTAGTTTGACCCGCAGAGGACGATCTTCTTCTCGGGACCGGATCCACTTCTTCTTCAACTCTTCTAGGGTGTCTATGGTGACGACCCCACGTGTCACCTCATCAAAGGCAGGATCGGATAGGACCAGTTTTTCTTCTGACATCAGTTCCCCCGCAATCGGTCCTTGAGCTTGTCAGATCCACGGCGAACCTGACGAGTTACTCCCCATATCTTCCATGCTCTCGCAGATCGCTCCCGGATCAACCCCGTCACATCTTCCAGGGAGATCACGATCAACTCGTCGAGCACTCCGTGGTGAGTCCCCAGGGAGGCGAGCAGCTCGTCCACCATCGGGTCGAGAGGGTTGGGTGATTGCTTCGAATCTCGCCGCTGCCCCAGCCACAGGTACTGAGAAATGGCCATCCGAGTCAGATCCCCATCGAGCAGAGATTTTCGCAATTCGCCTTTCGGATCGTTTTCAATCGATTGGTATCCCGCAGGAACCACCAGTCCAGTTTCTTCCAGCCACGGGATTCCTCGGCTGACCTCTCCCTCGGCGGTGACCAGCCGGACCGGCATCGTCACCCCGGTCACGGCCCATTGCTGGAGCACCGGCATCGCGCCCGGCACCGGTAACGGCAAGGTGACTGGGATGGCACGGCTGGCACCAGATTCGACCTGGAATCCACTCTCGATGCGCAAGACACGGACGTCCGAGAGGGTTCGAACCGTGCCATTCTGGTAGACCTCTTGGATGCTCCACGCCACCTGGCCAAGCACCGGATTCTGCTGCTGATCGCCAAACATTATCTTCTCTTGCGATAGATTTTCCAGCACCACAGAACCTTCGAGCAATGATAGCGGGAAAGCAGACTCCACTTCTGGCTCGTCACGTTCGAAACGAACCACGAAAACACTATGACTGAGGTGCCTCCCGTGCGCCCTTCGACGCAGTTTCCTGACATCGAGTCTCAATGGAAAATCTTCAGGGGCCAGCACTGTCAGTGCTTCGCAGATACGCCATGCCTTCTCGAAATTGCCGTTCGCATAGAACCGAACGGCATCCTGATAGCGAGATGTGAGAAACACAGTCACCGCATCGCCAGAGGCTTCCCTCGGAGTGGGGCCTGCAGGCGACTGCCGTTCCACTCTTGCAGTGGCATTGAACATGGCTCGATCGGAGGCGGTTCGATTCAACGATCGAGGGATCTGGTCCTCGTCACCGCCAGTGGCAAGAGCCACTGCGGTGACGAGGACACAGAACAGCATCACACCAGCGCTGCGCTTGGTTGTATTCATCCACTCGAACATGAGAACTCCCGGGAATCTAGGATTCCTGCGACTCCCCATCTTTCTCAGGGGTCGTCTCGTCTTGTGCCACTTCTTCCGCAGCAGGTTCTTCCGCAGCAGGTTCTTCC
>JABHOG010000013.1 GCA_018694835.1 Planctomycetota bacterium
CCACCAGGTCAGTTCTCGATGGCGAGCGATACCTTCATGCCTGGCGGTAGCCAACATGATTCCGATGACAAATGGTAAGGCACTCGGCCCTTTTGCAAGAAACGCGATGCAAAGACCTGCACTCATCCAGATGGTTGAGCAGATGGTTGCGAAAATATTCCTTCTTTTCGATCCACCGATCACCAGCATCTCCAGCGCATAGATGGCAACACCAAATGTCAGCAGTAGATCGGTCTCGCCGAGGGTCGACTTTCGGATCACCACCGGACACAGAAGGAACAACAGCGCTGCGATGAAGCCCGCTCTTGTCCTGTTGATTCGGGAGCCGGTCAAGAAGAGCAGTAGACCGGTCAGCAGAGTTGCCAGAAGAGCGGGAATTCGTACCGTGATCGCATTGACGGATCCACCCGTGAAATTCGATGCCAACACCGTGAGCCATGGGTAGAGAGGTGGCTTGTTGAGGTAAGGCTGTCCCCAGACCGTTGGAACGATGGGATCGCCACTACTCATCATCTCTCGGGCAGCAACGACCCGTCGCCCTTCTTCACCTTGGAGTTCCATATGCGGCAATGATAAGCAGTGAAGCAACACCACCAGCCCGATGAAGAGCAGCCCCAGCAGCGGTAATGAATTGGTGTCACCCTTCGACGAGGAATCCAAATGCTGCAACTCAGAATTCATCGACACCTCTTACGGTTTTCACCGGAACTATCGCGGATCGTTTGCGCAACCACACGGCGTGGCCACACCGTGGCCACGCCGTGTCACTCCATGGCGACAACGCTTGCCCAGAAGATTCTTCTCATCCCATGGCGAGTGGATCTAGCGATGCTTCTCGCTGACGACCACTCCATCGATGATGGTGCCAACGCAATGAGAGGTGTACTCGAAAGGATCACCGTCATACAGGGCGACGTCACCGTCTTTGCCCACCTCGAGAGATCCCACTCGATCGGAGATTCCCAGCAGTTCCGCTGCCGATGCCGTGATCAGGCCGAGTGCATCATTGAAGGGGCAGCCATAGGCGCAGGCGATCGCCGCTTCCCACAACACCACTCTTGTTTTTGGAACATAGGATTCGTAACCACTACCCATCGCCACGGGAATTCCTGCCGCCACCATCTTGGCCACCGTCTCCATACTGGAGTTCTGGCCCTTGCCCGAGGCGCGCATCATCGTCGGATGAATGATCACCGGAATCTGCTGCTCCTTCAGTTCATCGAAGTAGTCGTAGCATTCGGATGCGCCCTCCAGAACGACCTTGATCTGAAGTTCCTTCTGTAACCTCAGTGCGTTCTGGATATCTACAGATCCATGAGCGGTGATCATCAAAGGTCGTTCACCCCTGAGAATCTCGACCAGCACTTCGTTACGAAGATCCCTGGCTGGAGCCTCCTTCTCTTCATCGGCCTGTGCAGCATCGATCTTGTCCATGTAAGAGCGTGCCTTGATGAACTCCTGACGAATCATCGCCATCTGTTTGGCTCGAGTGCCTGGACTCTTGCCTCCACTACCGAATCCGGAAGAACCCAGGGTGCAAACCACCATCGCATTTGGTTTCAGAACCGCCTGGTCGACATTGTCCCCGCGAGTCTTGACGATGAAGGTCTGCCCGGAGATCAACTGTCCAGGTGCATGTCCGGTGTGAAGTGTCGTGACACCGAGAGAGCGAACCCACTCGATCAACGGCTCGCGAACATTGTAAGCATCTCGAGCATCGAGCTCTGGCTGCATCGGAGAGGACCGCTCCAGTTGATCCTGATCATGGTCGTAGTTAAGCCAGCCAGCGAGACCCACCACTGATCGTGAGTCGATCAATCCTGGCGTCACCACTGCGGCCTCGATCACTCGAAATCCATCGGGGATCTCCACTGCAGAAGCAGGACCGACGGCAGCCACCTTGCCATCGATGATCAACACCACACCATTCTCGATCGGTTCCATCCATTGGCCGTCCGCTTGGCGGGCCATGGTGTGAATCGTCTCGCCGCGGATGGCGAGTGTCTGCTGTCCCGCCAGATCAGCGGTGAATCCAGCCGCCGCCAGACCGATGGTCAGTAGAAATTGTAATTTCATCACTGCCCCCCTCTTTCCCCACAGCACTGGTAGGTCTGATCCTCACCGGCTCCCCGACCACCGACGGCGAAGAGTCGATGTTCTGGATTGGAGAGATCGAAAACTCTGGTTCCTTCGACATAAGTTTCCAGCACCTTGGTATACACGCTGAAGGGATCTCCACTGATGATGGCAAAATCAGCATCCTTCCCCGGATCGAGAGATCCAGTGCGGTCCTCGAGTCCCAGCATCTCGGCGCCGGAGAGCGTCAATGCACGCAGTGCACCCTCTCGGGTCATGCCCGCTCGAACGCCCAGTGCCGCAGATCGAAGGAACAGACGACTATCGGTGATCCAGTCGTCGGTATGAAAACTGACATTGACGCCTGCTTGTTCGAGGATCATTCCGTTTTCCATCTGGATATCTCTGGCCTCGAGTTTCCCGCCCGGAGAATCGATCACGATGATGGAGCAGGGCGCCTTGGCCTCGGCGATCTCCTTGGCCACCTTCCATGCATCACTGACGTGGTGCAGGACCACCTGGAACCCAAACTCATCTCTGAGCCTCAGGACCGTGAGAATGTCATCGTGTCGGTGAGTGTGATGATGAACGATCCGTTTTCCCTCGAGGGCTTCAACCAGTGCTTCCAGTTTCAGGTCACGCTCTGGCATCTTCTCTGGATCTCCTGCGGCCTTCTCGATCTTGGCACGATATTCTTGCGCCTTGATATACGCCCCTCGCACCAGCGCAGCCGATTTCGCCCGGGTCCCGGGAAACGGTGCCGCTCGTTGGGAGTTGGTTCCGTTGGCCATCTTCAGGCCACCCATCGGCCAGCCAGAGGCATCGCGAATCAGCAGGTCATCGACCTTTCCACCG
The DNA here is from genome assembly GCA_018694835.1 of Planctomycetota bacterium. Lineage (GTDB taxonomy): Bacteria > Planctomycetota > UBA8108 > UBA1146 > UBA1146 > QNYK01. Next base: position 2,932 of record JABHOG010000013.1, read on the forward strand.
CGTCTCAACTTGAGGTAAGTGGTGCGACCACTGATGAGATGGCCAGAGCCCGGCATCTGATTGACCAGGGTCAAGCCGCCAGCTCTTGCACGCTCTACTGAAGCGGAGCGAACATTGACCGAATCGAGAGTCCAGCACTCCGGCTGGATCGGATCCGATCCATCGCCACCACCACCCATTCCGATGTGACTGTGAGTACAGATCAATCCAGGAATGATGGTCTTGCCGCTGCTCTCGACTTTCGTCGCGCCGGAAGGAATCACCACATCTGAACGTGCACCGATCGATTCGATTTTCCCATCTCTCACAACCATCACGCCATCTTCGATGACGGGACCGGAGACGGGGTAGATCGTAGCTCCGATGAATGCTGTTGAATCCGCGTGCAGATTCGAACTGAATACCAGCACGATCAACAACAGCGGAGCGACCAGCAACAAGGGTGATCTATGAGGCGATGGAATATGCAAGATATGGCCTTTCCTGTACCCAGGGGGGGGTGTTCTTTTACTCACCAGACAGACAATATCCGAGCAGCGTGAGGGTGGAAAGCGACACCAACTGAGGCAATTGCAGTCGATGACCTGGAACGATCCTGCTGTTATCCTGACGACTCACTCTCCGGATGTATTCTGGACCAATTTGGTGAGGAGAATGCTCGATGCTCGATTCTGTTCGATCATGGATCCCTGCGCTTACTTGTGTCTGGTTGCTTCTTTCTGTCGGTTGTGCGGGCCTGGGGGAGTTCCACGGCGATCGATCTCCGAGGATCGCCATCGCGCACCTCGGTTCCATCGATGGAGATGCCGATGGGTTCGCCGCCCTTCGATCCGCATTTCGGCTCAGAAATCCGGGGCATGACGTCCTCTACAGGAGCGATACCCGGGCCCTCCTTCCCTGTTCCATCACTCGAGCGGCCTTCGTCGCCCAGGGAAAAGCGCGAGCAGAAATCTCGGGTGGTGCGGCACACCGAAGCAGCAATCTAGCGACCGGAGACATCGTTGTTCTTCGCCCGGGTGAGGGGTTACTGACCGATGCCCCCATCTCGTTTGTGATTTTTGAAGTCCCCCAACCTCCCCCCGCCGACATTCACGGGTTTATCCGTCCCGACTGGGATCCAGCCATCACCGATACGCCGGGAGGGTGTGCCGAAGAAGAAGGTGCCTATCGCAGGATCTTGCTGACCTGGAAACCGGAAGTCGGTCCCTATATCTGGCATGGTCTCAATGCGCACAGGGTTCGTATCACCGATTCCTTCACTCACTATCACCCTGTCGACGGTGGATTTGATGAGTTTTACCTGGTCCAGATGGTTCAACCTGGCGGCGCGATCCTCACCAGCGCCCACACCGCTGCCATCGAATCGAGAGATGTCGATCGCGAACTATCGGCAGAACTATTTCGCAAGGATGAACTGTCGGTCGGTGACCTCGTTTACCTGCCAAAAGGGCTGATCCATCGAGGGATGGGCGGAGTTCTCGCCCAGGTCATCACGGTCCCTGGATTCCGACCCGGAGCCGAGATCGGCGTCGACCATCACCTGCGGGCGATCAGCGAAGAACTGGGACTCTCCGGCGACGAGTTGATCCCCTATCACCAGCAAGCTTCCAGTGAGCCACTGGTGAAGTAGATCACGCAGTTGCCCCATTGAGCACTTCGATATGGCAGTGACAGACGGTATCATCGAGATTGGCGAGAAGGCTCCTCGCCTGGAGGAAACCGATGTCTTGTTGCTCTGATTCGCCAAAGCGATCAAGAATACTGCTGTGCGTGTTGTGGATCGTGGGAACGATCACACCTGGACTCCATGCCGACATCGATTACCCCGACTTCCTCGACATGACCGGACTCACCATGGTCGGGAGCACCACCCAATTCGGTGACCGAGTCCGTCTCACCCCGGCAAACACGGGTCTGGCAGGAGCGGTCTATACCACCGATCAGGTGGTCGTTGGAGATGGCTTCGACACCACTTTCACCTACGAGATCAATCCTGCCTCGGGGGGCGCAGATGGAATGGTGTTCATCCTGCAAAATGAATCCCCCACATCGCTCTACTCCAATGGCGGACCGCTGGGATATGACGGCATGTTCAATTGTGTGGTGGTCGAGATCGATACCTACACCAACGGAAACTTCAATGATCCTCCCGGGCCCCACCTGGCGATTCATGGCCGTGAAGGCGCTCCCAACTCTGCCGACGAACTGATCGCAGGACTGGCGGTCGATTCCACCTCGCCGAATGTCGGTGGCCTGAGAACGATGCGGGTCAGCTATGCAGGAGGTTGGCTCGAGGTCTTCCTCGATGATCTGACGATTCCACGGATGTCGGTGCCCATCAATCTGGTGGCACACCTCGGATCAGATTCGGCCTGGATCGGATTCATCGGATCCACCGGAGGAATCACCGAAACTCATGATGTCCTGAGCTGGTATCTCACCATCGATGGCGGCACCCAGTTCATACGAGGAGACATCAACGACGATGCTTCGGTCAACCTGCCCGATGCGATCTTCGCTCTCAGTGCGCTGTTTGTACCCGGATCGAGTTCCGCCACCTGCCTCGATGCCGCAGACATGAATGACGATGGCAACTTCAACTTGCCCGATGCTGTTTTTCTTCTCAGCGCCCTGTTCGTTCCCGGTTCGACACCGGTACCCGATCCAGTCGGTAGTTGCGATGTCGATCCCTCCGATGATGGCATCGACTGCGACAGTAATAGCTGCCCCTGAGTTTCTTCAGCAATCTCCAGCAATCTCCAGCACCATCCACCGGGCTAGGCCCTGTGCCGATCACTTCGATCCCACTCCGCTCGAGACCTCGATCCTCATCGCTTCCATCACGCCGTCCAGATCGATCGGAGTGACCCCTTGTTTGGGCCGCCCTGCGATGGTGCCGTCGGGCAGGTCGCGGAATTTCCAGCCGATTCCCTGGATACCAGAGATGATGGCATCTCGATCTCCACGCATCACTAACCACCCCTCTTCCGGAGCAATCCTCTTCACACCCCAGGTGCCAAGCCGGATACGCATTCTCTGCTGGCCAATCAACCGGGCAGTCTCCGGTGGAATCGGACCGTTGAAGTGGATCATCTGATCGGCAATTTGATCCAGTTCAGTCTGACGCAGTGCGGTGGCGATGGAACGATAGGTTCGAAGCCGCTGGCGTGTATCCGAGATGTACTCCTCGGGAATACGACACAGCCCCTTCAGTGCAATCTCCACCTCGGGAGGTTCTTGCCAGGGAGTACCACGCATGTCCGCCACCGCCCGTTCGAGCAATCGGCAGAAAAGGTCGTAGCCGATGGTACCGATGTGACCCGACTGTTCCTTGCCGAGAATATTGCCCGCACCGCGAATCTCCAGATCTCTCATGGCGATCTGGAACCCGGCACCGAGTTGCGAGTACTCCTCGATCGCCTGCAATCTTTGTCTGGCATCGCTTCTCAGCGGCTGGTCCTCGGGAACCAGCAGATAACAGTACGCCTTGTGATGGCTACGACCGACACGACCTCGTAACTGGTGCAACTGAGACAGGCCAAATCGATCGGCGCGTTCGATGATGAGGGTGTTGGCACTGGGGATATCGAGCCCACTCTCGATGATGGTGGTCGAGATGAGGATATTGGCTTTCTTGTCGATGAACTGCAGCATCCTGTCTTCCAGTTCATGCTCATTCATCTGGCCATGGGCCACCACTGCCGTGGATTCCGGAAGAAGTCGTTCGACCCTTTGTCGACACTCTTCGATACTCTGGACCCGGTTGTGGAGCCAGAAGACCTGACCATCGCGATTCAGTTCTCGCAGAACGATCTGGCGGAAACGTGCATCATCGAAACTACACACTTCAGTCTGGATTGGAGCCCTGCCCTCGGGGGCCTCATGAAGGCTGGAGATATCCTTCACCCCGACCATCGACATGTGTAGGGTTCTGGGAATAGGTGTGGCGGTCATCGTCAGGATGTCGACCAGTCGTCGCAGCTGCTTCAGTTTCTCCTTGTGGGCGACACCAAAGCGTTGCTCCTCGTCGATGATGATCAATCCAAGATCCTTGAAGTTGACATCTCCCGACAGCAATCGGTGAGTTCCGATGAGGAGATCGACGGCTCCACTCGCCGAATCTTCGAGGATCTGGGTCGTGTCCTTGCGTGAGACCAATCGACTGATGGCTTCGATTCGCATCGGCCATTCCGCCATCCTCTCGCGGAAGGTCACCAGGTGTTGCTGGGCGAGTACCGTGGTCGGCACCAGCACTGCCACCTGCTTTCCCGCACGGATCGCCTTGAAGGCGGCGCGCATCGCCAGCTCGGTCTTGCCATAGCCCACATCGCCACAGACCAGGCGGTCCATCGGCTTGGGCTTCTCCATGTCCTTCTTGATCTCCACCACCGTCTCGAGCTGATCACTGGTCTCCTCGTAGGGAAACGAATCCTCGAAGGCGATCTGAGCGGTGTCATCTGCCGTGAATGCAAATCCAGGCCGCTCCGCTCGCAGTGCCTGAACCTCCAGCAGTTCCGATGCCAGATCGTGTAAGGCATCTTTCGCCTTCGCCTTCTTGTTCGACCATGCGGCACCTCCCAGTCGATCGAGGCGACCCGGCTGGCGTCCACCGCCAACGAATTTCTGGACCAGGTCGATCCGATCGACCGGAACCAGCAAAGTCACACCCTCGGCGAACTCCAGCACCAGGAAATCTCCCTGGCGAGCCCCGTCACGAATCGTTCGCAATCCCTGGAAGCGAGCGATGCCGTGTCCGACATGGACCACCAGTTGCCCTTCCTCCAGTTCGATGAAGTTGTCGACCGCTCGCCCCTCGACTCGTTTCTTCTGCACTCGATCGAGGCTGCGCTTTCTACCCAGTGCGGCATTGCCACTGACAAAGATCCCGCCTCCCGCTTCGTCCCAGCGGAATCCTGCAGAGAGATCTCCCAACCGTACCCTCGTCGAGGAACCCACTGCGGCCTCGGCGAGCACCTCACGGAAGCGTTCCGCCTCCGCTTCTTGGCGCAGAAACACCAGCACATCGGTTCCGCGGTCAGACTCCTCGGCCAGCGCACTGATGGTCGAATCAAAAGAACCCTGAAACCGTTCCGCCGAGACCACCGGCAACGCCAGCGGGCGATGACCGGGCTCTGGAACCAGTGGATCGAGTTGAAGACGCAAGAATCGGCCCGCTCTGGCCCAGAAGGAGTCGCAGAGTTGTTGCCTCTGACGGCTCGCCCACTGACCGATCAGGAAGTGAGCCTTCTCCTCCACCTCACGAGGATCGAGCACTGCCACCACCGCATCCTCGGGCAGAGCATCGAAGAGCAGCTTTTGCTTCCCGGTCCAGCCGCGGATGAACCACTCCTCCTTCGGTGCGATTGTCAGCACCAGCAGTTCCTGTTCCGATCCGGTACGACCATCTCTGGGAGAGATCGATCGAATACTATCCACCTCATCATCGAAGAAATCGATGCGATAAGGAACGCTGCTTTCTCGCGGCCAGATATCGAACAGGCCACCGCGGATGGCGAAGTCTCCGGGGCGAGCGACCTGAGGAAAACGACGGTAGCCCGCCTTCACCAGTGATCGGGCCAGTTCCCCGGGCGGCCGACAATCGCCGCGTCGTACCAACACTCGATGATCATCGCCGGTATCGGCAGAAAGAGGCTGCAATGCCGCTTGTACGGGAGTGACGATGGTCCGGATCGAACCACTGTTCAGGTCTGAAACTGCTTCCAGTCGTTCCCTGAAGGTCTCGGGGTCCGGTTCCGAATCCGCTTCGAAGATGCTCTCCCACATGCCGAAGTGACCGATCGGTTCAGCAGTGAAGGTGGAGGCATCGCGACGCAGTCTCTCCGCCGCATCGGGACTGGTGCAGAGAACCACCAGCGGGCGATCGAGTTGCTCGGTGAGGTGAGCGACCAGTAAGCCGGCGGCTCCCTCACTGCAACGACCGATATGAAGCACCTTCTCATCGAGTAGACGCTTCTTCACTTGCTGAAGAAGTTTCGAATTTGCGACGACCCTCTCGACCAGAGGATCGCGATCGTCCTCGACCTGCTTCCCTCCCCTGGTCATCGTCGTATCTACCTTCCCCGTAGCGCCGGCCCGGCCAAATGGTGTCACCAGAAGGACGCAGGATAGCCGCACCCCGACGACGACTCCCGCTCTCTCGCGAAAGTGTTGGAAATTCGTACACCCACATGCCCTGAGCCGGGCAGCCCCGACCCGCAGTGGTCCAAATTGACCTGAATCGACCGATTCAAGGGCATCTCGTTTCGGCACGGCGGATGCAATCTAGCCGGTGCACGCCCAGTAGTCCCGCCCGATCACCAACGAAAGGAGGGCCGTCATGGCCTCTCACATCTCATCTGGCACCACCTCGATGGTAGTGCTTCTGACCTTCTTGTTGTTCACTCCCCACGGTATCGGGAGTCGTCTCGCCGCTTGCGACCCGATCGTCGATTCGACTCTCGTGGTGCAGGCCATCGGTGCCACCTCACCCGAGAACTCGACCGATGTCTCGGCTGCAGATCCACATTCGATCACGGTCCTGCAGTTACTTCAGGCGGTCGATGCTAATCCCCAGTACATGATGATCCTGCCCTCGGGAAAGAGCATCGCCGATCATCAACTGGAAGCACAGAATGTCAAAACACTGCACATCTTTGATCAAGAAACATGGCAGTCCGCCAGCATGTCGATGAAGATGCTCCGCGCACTCGGCTGGAAACTCGATGTGGTTCGGGCCCCCGGCGTTCGAGATGCAGTTCCAAGTACGCGCGTCAGGTGCACAAGTAAAAACTCACGCCGATTCAATGACCCCAGCGAGCTCAAGGTCGTGTTTGCCTACCCACCGGTCTTGATCTCAGAGGATCCCTTCCAGAGCATCGTGATCGAGCTGAAGCACGCTTCGCTGGATGACACCTTCAAGGCACTGCGCGAGATGCGTTCCTGGTGGACCGACCAACGGTTCGATGTCGTGGCGAGCCCATCGACCCACTCCATCGTTCTCTTCGCATCCGATCCGGTGCTGGTGGAGCGCTGCAAGATCTTGATCGATCAGATGGAGCAGGTCGCCAGCCGCCAGCAGGCAAAACAATCGCCGAAGAATCCACGACAGACTCGAAAGGAGCGTCTACGACGCAAGTAAGAAACCCCTGTCCCACATGGGTCCGCTGTGATGTCGGTGACGGAAGGAATCCGAGCCATCCACTGCAAGAGTGGTGGCCAACGGGTTCTTTCCCGAGCCGATTTTTTTGTGAAATCTACTGCTGGTTCAGCGAGAAAGATCAGGCAGCGGGGTCGATGCCGAGTTGCTCGAGCGCCGTTTTTGCGGCGGCCTGTTCCGCTTCCTTCTTGGTGGTTCCCTCGCCGGTACCGAGCGGCTTTCGCTTGAGCATCGCCTGCACCACGAACTCCTTGGCGTGATCGGGGCCACTCTCACTGAGCACCTTGTAATTCGGAGTCGAACCATCTTCTCGTTGAAGGTGCTGCTGCAAGATCGACTTGTAGTTGACCGAGTGCTCCTTCTGATTCACTGCCAGCACCTGGTGATAGAGATTCCGGACGATGAATTCCTTCGCCTCGGTAATACCCCCATCGAGATAGATCGCCGCGATGACCGCCTCGAAGACATTGGCCATCAGGCTACTGGGTAGTTTTCTGCGACTGGTGACACCCTTACCGACGGCGTAGGACTCATCGAGGCCGAGTCGTTGGCTCTCTTCGGCGAGGGTGTTGGTAGAAACCACCGCCGATTTGATCTGGGTCAACTCCCCTTCAGGTCGGTCGGGGAAGAAGTTGAAGAGGAACTCGGTCATCACCATGCCAAGTACCGAGTCGCCGAGGAACTCCATCCGCTCGTTGCAGGGATTATCGATGGTCTTGAGCGATGAATGGGTCAGCGCCTGGACCAGATGATTGGGGTCCTGGAAGCGATAACCGATACGCTTCTCGCACGCCTCGAGGCGTTTGAGATCGGAGGGAGCGATGTGTTCGTGTTCAAATCCGCGTGGACCGACCATTGTCACTTTCCTGCGGCGGCTGCGGACATCCGTGCAGTTCCCGGGGGGCGTACTTCCCGGGTTTCCGCACGAAGGTCGGAAGCCGTCCGACATCCCGTTATTTCGGTCTTCGAGCAGCAATTCTCCAGTGAAAATTGCTCCAACCAGGGGAATATCGCCGGAAAACCGATAATCAGAGGCACTCCGGCGACCCAATCAAGGATAAGGCGACCCGCTGGAACCCGCAACCATGCCCGCTGCGTCTCTCTGAGGTAGCATTCTCCGCGGATCAGAACATCGCCATGGAGAGGATCACAAGAGGATGAGCCATTCGACCCCATTCACACCGGTTTACCCGGTCGGAGACCAGCGCTGGAGCCTCGAGGACCTGCTGGGACGATTCGAGGAGCCCGCCTTCCTCTCCGCTGGCGTCCACCGCATCAGCGACCTGCACCTGCAACCGGG
>JABHOG010000014.1 GCA_018694835.1 Planctomycetota bacterium
CCACAAGACTGGTGCCCCACAAGACTGGTGCCCCACGAGACTGGTACTTGGCAGCGCTGGTGCCTGGGACCGATCCGTGACTCTCCTCCTAATGACAAGGGTAGCCGCCCCAGGATCTCATCCTTGGGACGGCTACCCCTGCTCATCAAACGGTCTACCCGGGGATCTCGACCCTAGGGGCAACCCTGCTCAAGAGAACAATCGAGGGCATCGGCGGTCGGATCACTGGCACAGAATCCATGAGGTGCAGGAAGTGGTCCGCTTCCACCGAACAGGTGAAGCAACAATCTCACTGCATCGGACACGTCGACGCCGCCATCATCGTTGGCATCGGAAGCATCCAGGCAGTTCACCGGCGCATTGCTGAAGATGTACCCCAGAACTCCGAGTGGATCGGAGATATCAAGGGCTCCATCGCCGTTGTGATCGCCTCTCATGAATCGCGGAGCACAGGTGGCTGTCGCCTGAGATCCACTGAGGGACAAGCCACAGGCACTGGTGGCATCGACCTGAATCGTGAAACTACCCGATCCGGGCAACGGTACCACGATCGTCGAGTCCTGCGGAGTGGCGGTCGCCACCTGGACTCCGTCGACGAGGATCTGTACCTCGGAGTAGCTACCATTGCTGACCCAGGAAACACTCGCCTCGCAGTTATCCGGCTCGACCGAAGCGGTCACGTCGGACGGGGCCAACGCATCGTCGGCTGGAATCTCTGCGGTCACCAGGACCGGAGTACTTTCCATGTCATCGGTGATGGAAATCACTGCGATGGAATGGACGGTGCCAACCGCAAGAGTCAGATTGAGACTGCTCATGATTCCCGGCAAGGTCATCGCAGGTACACCATTGAGTTCAACGCGAATCCAATCGTAGAGACTGGTGTTCAACCACGAGATGTTGGACGAACCGGTACAGGGGTCGTTGACCTGTACCTGAAGGGCGATCACCGGATTGGGCTGGTAGTAGCCGAGGCAAATCTCCGAACTGGGTCCATCAACACTTTCAAATCGTGGTGTGACCGTGTACTGAGATGCTCCACCCAGAGCAGCAGTGTCGGTGAAACTGGTCAAGGTTCCTGGCACCGTCGCCATCAGCACTCCACCACGACGGATATCGAGTTCGTCATAGAACTCTGCATTGGTCCAGTCGAGGCTGACGCCAGAAGCTATGGTGCTGCAGGTCAGACCGATCACGCCAGCGGGAGCCATCTCGAGAGAACAGGTGTCGGGGCCAGATTCACTGCCAGCGACTGTCGCGACGATGGTGTAGGCCACCTGGCCACTGGGGGTCGTGAGATCCATGTAAGAGGAGGTCTGTCCCGGCAGGGTGACCAGCGGCGCACCTTCACGCGTGATCGCGAGAGTGTCGTAGCTGCTCATGTTGGTCCAGGTCAACAGCACACCCTGACCGGTGTCACTGCAATTGAACAGCACCACCTGGCTGGGCGCGACGATGAGGCTACAGGATGTGAGTTCTCCATTGAGCCCCTCGACAAAGGTCCGGATCGAATAACTGTGGATTCCGGCACCGGCACTGGGCAACAAGAAATCGGTGTATTCGGTCTCGTTGGCACTCAATACCGCAATGATGGAACCATCCAGCAGCAGGTGGGCTTCATCCCAGGGCTCAGGGTTGGTCCAACTGAGCACGCCATTGCCACCGGAGTTGTCACACAGCAAGTTTGTGACGGCCAACGGAGCGCGTTGCACGGAGCATTCGACGCCACTCGATGGCAATCCATCCGCTACCGCACGAACCGAGTAGGTGGCGACTCCCGCCGGCGAGGTCTGATCACTGTAGGAAGTGCTATCGCCGGTCACGGTTGCGATGTCCAGACCATTCCTGGTGATCACTAGATCGGAATACACTTCAGTATTGGTCCAGTCGATTTGAGCTACGGTTCCACCTGGAGTACTACATCCGAGCAGTTCGGGCGCCAGTGGCGAGCGTTCTGCCACCAGTGTTGCCGTCTCGCTCTCGATGAAGACACCCGGTGTGCTGGTGATGAGTTTGCCCACCAGCTGATAGGTGTGAGTCCCGGCGCTGACATTGGTATCAAGGTACAAGGTCGAAGGACCGGCAAGATTCTCTGCCAGCAGCACTCCGTCACGATACAGATCCAATCCATCATAAACCCAGCCGTTGGCCCAGGAGAGGGTCAGCATGGGACCGCTAGCAAGGGACGCCATGCTGGTCGGAGCAGGCGGAGCGATGTATGCGGTACAGTCGGCTCCCAGTCCGAGGTGTGCATCCTGTCCGAACACCTGATAGAGACGTTCCCCAGGAATCACTCCCACATCGGTGTATGCAGTCTGCAGGCCGGAGGTGGTCGCGATCTCCACACCATCCTTGAAGATCCGGATGGAAGAGAGTGCGGTGATGGTTGCCGGAGTGGACCAGGTCAGATCCGCAGTAGTGGCCACCGAAGTGCATTGCAAATCGTTGACCGCAGTCGGCATCAGGAATGCCGTCAACGCTTCCAATGGACGACCCGCAGCATCGGTCTCGACCATGCGTCCTTCAGCACCCACGGCAGGAATCACCTTGAATTTATCGATCGCATTGCCACTGGCATCGAGGATCAGGTCACCATTGGCTTCGGTCTCGGCTCCGATGGGAATCATCAGTTCCGGATGATCGAAGGGAGCTCTCTCCCAACGAACTCTCTCATCGGTGAGCGATTCGAGGAACGCCACCATCTGGCTCTTACGGTCGAGCTGTCCGATGAAGAGCGGCATCGGGAACATCTCAGGAGCGAGTGTCGTGAGATTCTGCTCGGTGAAGTTACCTCCTCTGGCGTAGAAGTCGATGACTTGAGCCAGAGTCGAGTAACTTCCGTTATGGAAATATGGCCCCGTCAACTCGGTGTTCCTGAGTGTAGGAGTCTTGAAGGTACCTGCGGTTGCGATGTCTTCCCAAGGCTGTGGAGACGGGTCCAAGACGATCGTCCCGGCCGCGAAGGGCAGGAAGTTGTTGTAGTTCGGATCGATGGGACTGGTCGCATGGATCTCCTGGAATCCAGCAGCCATCGACAGTCCGTGCCCGAAGGGATCTGTTCCCCCTCGACCGATGTCATCAGCGGTCAAGGTAACCCCCAGGTTGTAGAATCCTCCATCGTAAATGGAGAGCTGGAAGTCCTGCATCGGCATTCTTTCGAGCAGACCCTCGACGGCGGAGAACTCCTGCTCCAGAACGGTGGAGATCTTCGAACTGGTGGCACTGGAAAAGAGCGCTGTGGTGTGGCAGAACATGCAGTTGGCCTGGGTCATGACCACCATTCCTTGCCTCTGTTCTGGAGTCATGGCGTCGATGTCGCCGAGCGGATCGGTGGCATCCAGTTGTGCCCTTCTGAACCGATCGAAAGGCGAATCGTCCGATCTCAGAGTCGACTCGTACAGCATGATCGCCAGTCCCCAGAAGAGCGAGAAGTTGGCCTCCTTCATCGTGTACTCGTCGATGTTTGCCGGAAGCCCGGTCCGGGGCAGTCCAGTCGTCCCATCTATCAGTGGAGCACCGGTTTCATCGAACAACTGATCACTGGCGTGCCAGTCATTGACAAAAGCCGCCGAGATCATGTCCGAGTAGGCCAGAGTCAGTCCACGACCATCGACATTGTCACGGTATGGCCCAAGGACGCTGTCACTGGCGTGAACCTGCTGACCTGCCAGAGGCTGATCGAGCGAGAGCATCTTCTTGCCGACCTGGAACAAATTACGGCCGTGAGCACTCATCTCGCCAGAGCTCACGATCGGCCCGACCGCCTGTGAGGCGAGTGCAGCGTAGTCGATGAGAATGGAGGTCTCTGCGACAGATCCATCGGGTTGAACCTTCAGCACCGTGGCATCCGGGTTTCTGGCTCCCCAGTTGTCTCTCCCGTTGAACCAGAAGGATGCTCTTCCATCCCAGAACGCCTCGACATAGTGAATCGCATTGATCACGGTCGGTGCGTTGCGCCCGGTGGTAGTTCGAACTTGCGCAGAACTCCCATCGGAGTTGGTCACCGTGAAATCGGGGAACGGATGGGGAGTGGTATTTTCCTGATCACTACCTTCGATGATCGACACCAAATCTGTTGCGAGAATCCCTTCCGATCCGAACACATCATTGGAACTGCTGATCACTCCCGAATCGGCATTTTCTGGATTGGACAGATTGTGGAATGGGAAGTCCTGAGCGCTGACCATCGAATTGAGGGGAGCGATTTCGAGAGTCCCATTGGGACCACCATTGAGTTGTTGAGTTTTGCGGTGGTCTGCACCGGCATGGTAGTGACAGGTGGCGCAGGATTGAACTCCATCCGATCCCGCCTGCATGTCCCAGAAGAGTGCCTTTCCCAGGAGGATTGCTGCATCGAGATCCGCCACGAACTCGAACAGGTTACCGGGTAGGATCACCGGCATCTGGTGCAGCGGGCCTGGCGGCTGCAGGTCCGGCTCGAGGGGCGGTGGGAACAACTGGATGGTACAGGTGGATCCACCACCTTCGACCGATCCAGCGGCGCCGACTCGCATTCCATGCACCGAGTATACGTGGAATGAAGCGGGAGAGTCGACATCCAGATAGGAGGTCGCTGATCCGGAGATGATGGTCAAGAGGATGGCGTCTCGACGGACCGCAATCTGATCGTAGACCTCGGTATTGGTCCAGTTCATCGCCACATCCGCCACCAGCGGACCCGAGCCTTCACAGGTCAGACCGACCGGAGCTGCCGGGGGCGGCGCTGGCGGTCCCTGGGCTGTCAGTACCGAAGATCCGGCGAATAGCATGGAAATGACCATCGCGGTCAAGAAGGACTGTACAGCCGTAGCGGACAGTCTGGCAACACCTGAATCGTGACCCGGTTTCGTCTGGGGTTGACGTGAAAACACGGGACACCTCCTCCCACCCGTCCTCTCGGATCGGGCAATCAGGAAGGCGAGAATTTAGTCTCGCCTTCATGCGATTGAACTCATCAGTTGCCGTGATGGCCCCTTTACTGATGAGCAATACTCTTCCTGTAAATCGATTGACACAAAAGTCCGGCAGGGCATACAAACAAGGAATGACAAAGTCGTTTGTGCTGACACCTTCTGGACTTACGAACTAGCCTTCGATCCTACAAGGTATTGCCCAAGACACAAACTGTCTTTCATCCGGCATTCATTCCATGACAAAGTTGCAAGCACCTTTTAGAAAACGGCTTACGTAGAAAATGCTGCACAGGACAGAAGAAAGACAGGTCGGGAATTATGCCTGATTCAGGAAGATCTTGAGAACTGAAATGCCATTACTACCCTGTATACTTGGGGACTAAGTTAGTCCTCCACGATTTCTCCCCCGAAAGGCGATGGGTATTGATGAGGAATCTCCTCCAAACCTTTTTGATCCTGCTGCTCGGCTTCGCCGGCGGGCGATGGAGTCCGTGCCAGGCACAGGATCTGAGTGGATTCATCCGTGGCGATGTCAATGGAGACCTTTCCATCGATCTGAGCGATCCAGTGCTGTTGCTGGAGGTCCTGTTTGGCCCCTCGCAGGGACTCGCCTGTGCAGAAGCGGCCGATCTCAACGATGACGCTGCTCTGCAACTCGATGATGTCATCGTTTCGCTGGGGCTCATCTTTCTCGCAGATCCGGCCCAACTGGCCGCTCCCTTTCCCGATTGCGGGACTGACCCACGGGCCAACACACTTCCCTGTGATAACCCTCCCTGCGTGATCGGACCGATCGTCGCCCAGCGTCAGGTGACCCTGGCCACGGTGCGCCAGCCTCTCCCCTATCAAGATCAGTTACCCCGTAGTTTTGAGCCTGGTATTGCCTGGCAAACCGGCAATCTCACTGGCGTCCATCGACCCGAAATTCCCTTCATCTCCTACGGCCTGATGCCGGGGCAACAATTCCCGGTAGGAATGACTTTGAATCCCCAAAATGGTCGGCTCTCCGCGGCCGAGTTCACACCCGGAATGCACCAGTTGCAATTTTGGGGGCTCGACTCCGAGGGCGGCGTAACCTTGCTCAATTGTCGCTGGGCCGCTTTCGATGCCCTCGAAACTGCGGTGATCCCCGGGCAAACGTTGAACACTGCCGGCCCGTATCCGGTGCAGGTCGTCGATGGAATGACCAGCTACAACCATCAATTGATCTGGCCGACCCCTTACCCACTGTGGGGCTGTGCGGCCACTGTTCCGCCCTTCTCTTCCCAGCTGGACTTCAAGGCGCTGCAGATCTTCGTGCCCGAGGGATTGACTGAGCCGGCACCGTTGCTGGTGTTCCATCACGGCACAGGATTCGACTGGAATGGCTATAACGGCCTGCTCGATTTCATCGCCTCCCACGGAATCATCTGCGTCTCGATCAACGATTCCTTCTCCTTCGATCTCTACACCAACTGGTATTGCTGGGGGGGCCATGATGAGGCCGCTCAGGTGATGGTTCACACGCGTGGAGTGATGGAGGACCTTTCTCAACAGGCGGGAAGCATACTCGAGGGCCTGGTCGATTCGAACCGGGTCTTCTACTCGGGACATTCTCGCGGTGGAGGTGCGGCGATTGCAGCGGCCGAGATCGATCCCGATGTGAGAGGGCTAATCCTGCTTCAGCCGACCGATGCCAAGCAAGATTCCTGGATTGGCAACACCGATCGCTGGCTAACCCTGCCCGACATTCCGCTACTCTCGATTACAGCGGAGCAGGATACCGATGTGATCTACCCCTACGCCGAGCGACTACTGGAGCGAATGACCGGGCCTTCCACCTCGGTCTGTATCTATGGTGGATGCCACGGATTCTCCAGTGATGCGCAGAGTATCGGCTGCAACAATTGCCTGTGGCAGCCGGTCGCACCGCTGGTCGATGCCTGCTCCTACATCGACCGATCGCTGCAGCACCAGTTGACTCAACAGTGGATGTGGACCTTTCTCAAACGCCACGCGTTCGATGATCTCTCGGTGGAGGGCTTGCTATACGGTAGTGAGTCCCAGACTTCGCCCTACGTCTGCGTCGCCCATCGTCGTGACCTGTCGGGAACCCTGATGATCGATGACTTCGATCAGTTTCCTCGCAACAACCTGGGACACCTGATCTCGTCGATCAATACCGACCTATTTTCCCAGGGGGCCTGCTATGACTGGCCATTTCCGCTCCCCCAACCACTGCCCCTGATCACCAATCTGGTGATGATCCTGCCGCTGTCGACCACTTCCATCTTGTCGATGCCATTGGGATCGCTCGGATCTCCACTCGATGTGGGCCCCCGCAAGGAACTCCAGTTCAGGATCAAGAACCATGACGTCCACGGAGCCCTCGACAACTCTGGCTGGCAGTTCGACGGCACCCTGTCCCTCTCCGATAGTTCAGGAACCACTGCCAGCGTCGACCTGGGACCGTTCCTGCCGCAGACAACTCTCCACCCTGAGCCTTCCCCGGTGGGATTACAGGTGCCCCTCAAGTACCAGAGGTTCCTCCAGGTGGCGATCCCGCTGGAAAAGTTTCTGGAGGATCAGCCGCTGCTCGATACCAGTCAGCTGATGCAGTTGGAGTGGCAACTGAATACGGTGGGATCCACCAATGTCGATATCCGCCTGGGGCTCGACGACATCCTGTTCCGCTAGAAGCGTGACGGAAGATACCGGGGCTCACGCGATTGCGGATACAACTGCGGATATGCCGTGACGGATACGGTGACGGATACGGTGACCTATACGGTGACCTATACGGTGAGAGTACAGATGAGGCGCACCCGATCGACCATGTCCAAAGGGGCGATCCCGTCCAAAAGGACGGTTCCCCTCTCGATCGAACACTCCCGGCTCAATCTACCACCCGGCTCACGAACCACCGTCTCTTATTAGGGGCAGCCTCCCGGATTGGGGAAGGGCGCCGGTGGCGGCGATCCAGCGGCAAACAGGTACTCGACCAGGTAGATCACATCGGCCACGTCGATCTGGCCCGAATCGTTGACGTCTCCGCGACTTTCCGGATCGGGGGTCGGGCCGCCACTGAAGAGGTAGATCAACAGGGTCACCGCATCGGAGAGATCGATGGTGCCGTCGTCATTGAGTTCACCTCGGACCCAGGGAGTACACTGACATTCGTCGGGAGTTCCATCGCTATTGGAGTCCTGACTGGTGCCACTGGCGATATCCTGATCGTCTGCGACGCCATTACCGTTACAGTCGTTGCAGAACAGTTCACCCACCACCAGATCATCGATGGCAGCCTCAACGATCGAAGCTGCGGCCACATCCTCAGCCCGGAAGCGCAGGCGCACCGTGGCGGACAACGCCACAAAATCCTCCACCTGGAACTGATGCTGAAACCAACCGCCAGAAGTGAAGTTGCCGGTCGGGCCGATCACTTCCACCGAGGTCCATGTAGCGCCTCCGTTGGCACTGATATCGACGCGGAAAGTATCGGTTCCCGGGCCGGCTCCACTGTTGTTGGAGAACCAGCGCCAGTAACTGATGATCGGACTGCTCGCTGCCGAAAGATCGTAATTGGGTGAGATCAGCGTGGTCACCCCACCGTCGACATCATTCTCTCCGAGAGCCCCACCGACACTGCCCTGGCCTGTGACCCAGCAGTTGGTGCCGACCACCGAATGATCTGCGGAAGGCTGCGCATCGGTGCCGATCGGCGCCACTCGCGTCCAGACCCCGGTGGTGGCATTGTCGCCAGCCGCCCCGACGGTCCAGCCTGGATTCTGTTCCATATCGTCAGACAGCAGCGTGTCGACCCCCAGCATCGCGGGTGCGCTGTAATAGGAAACCGGTGCCGCTGGCGGGTCGGTGGTGGATCCACCACCGATCACGCTGGCTTCGACATACCATTGCACATCGGTACCACAATCAAATGCGGGGAAGAGGGCGAGGTACTCGACACTGCCAGGGGCTACCTGATTCATCAGGCTCGACATCCAGCCGCTGCCACTGTTGAACCACAGCGTCGTGCTCTGGGTATCGATCACGAAGCCCGATCCCGGGACGATCTGAACAGTCAAACTGTCGCCAAAGGGATTGAGCTGGTCCGGCAACCCTGCGGGGTAGGAGAAGGTCAAAGGAGTCGCCCCCACCGACCAGACGAACAGACCTCGCTCCAGGTCACTACCGATGATGGTGCCGCTGGGGAAGTAGGGATAAACGCTCCACAGACCGTTGAAGTTACTGTTGTCATCGGCGGGGTAGGTGTCGAAGTAGGCGACCTCGGTCATGTTGAGAGGGTTCGATCCGTCGAGGATACGAAGTCCACTGCGATAATTGGCCTCGTAGACCAGATTATCGACGGTGTAGATGTTGTGGCCGATGGCACTGTTACCGTTGGTGTATTCATCCATCAGGATCGGATTGGTCAGATCGGAAACATCGATCACGAAGGTCTTGGTCGGAACCCCTGGCCCCTCGTCCAGTTCATCTCCGAGGTAGAAGTGCTGCTGATCGGGGGACAACCAACCCTGGTGGCTGTAGGCCCCACCCGGATAGATCAACTGTCCCAGCAGTATGACATTGGCCTTGTTGGTGATATCGAGGATATCGAAACTCACCGGACCATTGCCAGTACAGAGGAACGCCACCTGGCTGCCAGCGAAGGGACCTGCCTGCATCTCGACGATCTGAGCATCATGCACATATCGATCGGTCCAGCTGCCTTCGAACACCGGAGTGCCCGGATTGTTGAGGTTGTAAAAGCGCAGTCCATTGCCGCCACCACCACATCGGTACAAGTAACCCGAGTCAGTATCGATGGCGACATTGTGCGAGGAGAGTCCTCCCCCGGTGGTGATGGTGTTGGTCAGGGGGATATTACCGTTATCCACATCGGAAAGGTCGATGACCTGGATCCCACCGCCCCCTTCGGAAACCGCATAGGCGAAGTTCTGATAAGTCTTCACATCTCGCCAGAGACTGTTGGGACCGGTGATGGTTCCGAGGATGTTGGGGTTTCCTGGATTGGTGACTTCGACCACGGTAGTACCACTGGAATGAGCCATCAGCGCATACTCACGCCCACTGGGAGAAGTGTAGCCCCAACAATCGTTGCCGTTGGAGATGCCCGATTGCATCTCGGGCAGGGGGATCCACGCCTCCAGGTTGATTCCATCCGATGGGAACCCCCCGACGGGACCGAACGGCTGTGGCCCTGGCAGTGCGCTGCGATATCCAGGTCCGGTGTAGGGAGGTTGGCGATCCCTCGCCTTGGGGTCGTTATCGTGACCGATTGCGATCAATCCACCGAAGATGGTGCAGGTAACACAAACGATCAACAGCCAGTGAGTTCTGAATGAGGTGGACATGGAAGCCTCCGTGAATAATCGCCCCCGGAAGGGCACTCGAGATGAGTAACTAGCGGGACCTAGATGGTATCCATCCATTATATGCCCTGAGAACCTCCTCTCACACCCTAGTCATCGGGAGTCGAGGAGGAATCCACGGCGGACAGACTTTCGAGAAAGTAGATCAAATCGTCCTCTTCTTGCCGGGTCAGGCGGATGCGGGTCAACATCGTCTCTCCCTGGTGAGAATGACCCGCTCCGGTCGGCCGGGCTCCTTGCCTCCAGGTGTAGAAACGGATCACCGAGCGCAGGTCCGCCATCCCTCCGTCGTGAAAGTAGGGCGCCGTCCCGACCAGATACCGGAGGGAAGAGGTGCGGAATGCTCCCCACAACGCTGCGTCTCGCTGGAGCCGCTCGGTTCTCGAAGCACGGTCACCTTGTCGATCGTCCGAGTATTCGCCGCCACTTCGAAACGGATGGGCTCGTAATTCCTGGATCCCGCCGTATCGACCCGCATCTCGAGCGGTGCGACCACTGGTGAGAATCCCCGTGTCATGGAATTCTCCGTCCGACAACATCGGACCCCCATGACAGCGAATGCACTGCGCCTTGCCGAGGAACAGTATCAATCCCCTTCGTGCAGAGATGGGATATTCAGCGGCCACCTGCAAGTCGTTGGCTGCCAGTGCATCCAGATAATGATCAAAGGGAGTCACCGGACCACGCAGTGTTCTCTCGTAGGCGGCGATCGCCTTGCCGATATTGGTGAAAGCGCGATTCAATTGTCGGCGACGCACCTCCGACAACGCCTTCCATCCGGCAGTCGGTTCTCCCGCCTCGATCGCTCTCTCGGGAAGAGACTTCAGGTCGGGAAGAGTTCCAAAGATCGCCTGGTATCGCTGCAACAACTCCTTCGTCGCCGTCAGATAACGCAGCACCTTCAGACGATCACCGGCCATCTCATCGACCTCCTCGATCGGGCCGAGAGCCTGCATCCAGAGCGAATCCCAGCGTCCATCCCATCCCCACCAGCGATGACTCGCCACATCATGGAGGGTCGGGGTGTCGCGGGGGATCTGGTTGAATCCCCGCGGATGAGTCTTGCCATCGACCAGCTGCTGATCGGGACGATGACAGGTGGCACAGGAACTCTTTCCATCTCCAGACAATCCCACATCAAAGAAGAGCAACTGACCCAGTTGCGCCGCCGCCGGGTCGTCGGCAAAGCGATTGGTCCGATCCTCGGGGGGACTCTCTGCTCGACGAAGAGAGAGAGCCAGACGACGCAGAGGTGGATCCAGTAGCGGCCCCTGCTCCTTCTCCTCGGTGACCGCAGGAGCGGGAGTGGGCTCGGACTGCGGGGGATCCTGGACGAGGGTCAACGCCAGCAGTGACAGCAACAGCATGACCATCATCGAATCTCCACCCAGCCTCTGGCACGTTCCAGATGGGGTCCTTCGATGATATCTACCGTCAGTAACCAGCGCCCTCCCATGTGGAATCGGACCCCTGCAGCAGCGAATCCTCCCGCCGGGCGACGGATCGTCTCGACCGGCACCGCCAGCCCGTGGGCGTGCTGCGGCATGCCGCCATCGAACACCACTTCAACAGCTTCGGAGATGGGATCCCCGTCCTTGAATACAGTACCGTGGGCGGTGAACTCCTGATTGAGCGGCGCCGGATCGGGAATGTAGAGCATCACCTCGTACGTCCCATCGGCGCTGGTCCACGATTTCCACCCGGGACCCTGAGGTACCACTGCAGCGGGTGGAGCCTGGCATCCGACGAAGAAGAGCAGCATCAGCAGTCCGGTCAGCAAGGAGAAGATCACCAGACCCAGGATGATGCAGCCGGGGCTCTCCGATGATTCCGAATTGTCACTGTCGAAGTCTGTCATCTCTGCTCCTGTAGTTTCTGCTGCTGCAATTTTAACTGGCGCATCCGGACCCCGCCATCGGGGAGGTATGGTTCACTTCCGAAATGGCGCAGTGCACCGTTCTGGTCGATCACCACTCCACGGTGATTGCCATGATCGAGCACCCAGACCGATCCGTCCTCATCGATGCGGACCGCACGCGGCCGAAACAGCTGGCGCTCTCCAGTTCCACCGCCAGCGAGAATCGTCTCTGCTTCCCCTCCTTCGGGTGGGATTCTCAGCAACGAATGATTGGCTCCATTGGTATACCAGATGGAACCATCGGGGTGACGATCGACTCCGACCGGCATCCGACAGTCGCCATCGATCACCTCCGGTTGCGGCTGTCCCTGTTCAAATCTCAGCAATGATCCACCGATGGCATCCGCCACCAGGAATCCACTTCCATCCGCCGAGATGGCGGTCGCTTCCTGCAACAGTCCGGCAGCCTCGAATTGACCGACCGGGCGAAATTTCCGGTCGAGAAGCAAGATCCTCTGGTTGGCATCATCGGCGACGGCAATGATGCCACCCTCGCCACAGGCCAGAGCCGCCAGTCGAGGCGGCACAGAAGATTGCCATGAAGAATGCTGTTGAACCAACAGGGCCATGTCGACGCTACGCACCAATTGCACCAGGGCGGGCTCTCGACGCAACGGCGGTTGTTGCTTCCAGGCAACCTGAAACATCTGGAGTCGTTGATTTCCGCGATCCGCCACCACCCAGCGCGAGGGATCATTCCCCGGCAAGAAATCGACCCCCATCGGTGTCCGGAAACGAGCCGGAGCCGCTCCAGGGCCGCCGACATCATCCAGTTCGAAGGGGATCTCCAGATCCCTCACCAGCAGCGAGACCCGCTCCGAATCCGGTTCCGAGACGACCAGCAGCCGCCCGCCAGGCTGGATTGCCCAGAAACGTCCATAGTGAGAGACCAGATCGACGCGTTGCCACAGTTCTGCGGCCGCCACCGGCACTTCAGGATCCCTCACCCCGAACAGTTGCACCCTGCGCTCGCTCGGCTCGATGACTGCAGCGACCGCTGCCTGCTCGTCATAGGCCACCGCGGTCGGATAGTGCAATCGTCCCAGCGCTTCTCGAGGGAGCATCGAATGAATCCCGAATTGATGCATCGAGAAGCCACGGCCGCTGAAAAACTGCACCCGGTGATTGTCACGATCACTGACCCAGAGGAACTGATCCTCGACCGCGCACAACCCCATCGGCGAGGCGAGTAATCCCGGAGCCGCTCCATGGTCGCCGATCCCCTGCTGCGGATCCGGTTGTTGCGAACGAGGATCGAATCGGATCAGCCGGTGCCAGCCACGATCACTGACCCAGATGTGGTCTCCGACCGAGCAGACCCCGGTCGGTTCGATGAACCCGCTCCAACTCTGTTGCACATTTCCATCCGGATCGAGGTGGTGCAACTTTCCGTGAAGCAAGTCGGTGACCAACCAGCCCACTCCTCGAGGAGCCCTCGATAGTGCTCCTGCTTGCCACTTTCCCTCGGGACCCGGCAACATCCGCACCAGTTTTCCCTGGCGATCGATCTCACCCACATGACCGGCACGATCGATGATGATGAAGTGTCCTCTGCGGAGTTGTTGTATCCCTCTTGGACTGGCAAACAAATCCGGCAAGGGCCACGATTCTTCCTTGAGCGCTCCAGCCGAGGAGAGGAAGCGCAAGCGTGCCGGACGTTGGGTCAAGAGTGCGAAGCCCCCCGACTCCAGTGCACAGATCGCCGCAGGGAGTGCTGGCGCCAGCGAACGGGACACCAATGGAAAGCCGATGGTGAGATGGGTTTCCAGGTCGCTCACGAGTTCACCAGTAGGTGCTACTGTGGCTGGGGCGGATGGGTTGGCGTTCAGCCCCGGCCACAGAAACAGGATCCATAACAAATTCATCGCTCTCCTTCTGCAGATAGCATCGCTATCTTCGGCTCCAGCGGCAAGCGTCCACTCGATCTTCTCGGTCGCTGCGATTATCCTGAGAGTTGGACAAGGAGGATCGATGGAAGCTCCGGATCAAACCAGAGGACTGAACTGGCGTGTCGGACGCTGGATTCCGTGGACCGAAATCGAAATCTCACAGCAAACTCGCGGTGGCCCGGGAGGCCAGCATGCCAATCGATCCGCCACTGCGATCGACCTGCGCTGGACGCCCTCCGCCTCTCACGCATTTTCCCCGGATGAGCAGGAGCAACTGGCCGCGATGATTGCCCATCGTATCGACGGCCACGGCAAGGTTCGTATCCTGGCCAGCGAGGAGCGCTCCGCCATGAGGAACCGAGCTATTGCTCTGCAACGACTCGCCGATCTGATTCGGGAGGCTCTCAAACCTAGACGCTCGAGGAGAGCGACCCGGCCGACTCGTAGCAGTCAGAAGAAACGGCTGGTCAACAAGAAGAACCGCTCACGGCGAAAGCAGGAACGAAGTCGCAACTTCAGCGATGAAATCTGAGTTTCTTGTCGGTGTCCCCATCTCGGTGTCCCCATCTCCGTGTCCCTAGGCGGGGCCATCGAAAAAGGGGCCCCGGGTTTCCCCGACGCCCCTCATGATCTATGGGGTGAGAGGAGGGGCTCGAACCCTCGACCTCCGGCACCACAAGCCGGCGCTCTAACCAACTGAGCTACACCCACCACTGATTTCACATTCTCGAATCGATCCGGCGGCCGGAATCGACTCCGAAGCATAGAATGTTGGCCAAGTTGTGGGTGGGTGTCAAGGAGACCGAGTATTCCCCTGCCAACAGATCTGCAACAGGACCCCCGATTCTCCACTGATTTCGAGGTTTGCCGTCAGCAAGAAGCGCAGACAGTGGCAGCGGAAGGGTGAAAGAGTGTCGAGACCGACCGTGGCACGGATTCCTCCCAGATTCGAGTTCCGTGAGGTGCCTTCTCTTGCCCAATCGAATCGGGTCCAGGGCAGCACCTCTAGGTAGGGGCGGTAGGCCTGGTCTGGAGTCGGCATGATCTGACCATATCGATCAGGATCCCTTGAATCGGTCGACTGCAGGTCGATGGTCGCCCCGATCAATGAACTGTCGAGAAGAGGATCGTCCAGCCCCAGGTCGAATCCTCCGAAGGAACTGAGAGAGTCGCTGGGGTGCGACTGACCAGCGCGATAGTGGCTGCCACTGATCTGGGCCAGTTCGGTGCCGTACCCTCCGACACCGTACTCCGGGTCGTTGAGCAGATGTTCTCGCAAGACCCCACGGACCGTTTCCGCGAGCACCTCTGAACTGATGTGAGACTCCCATTCGAGGCTGGAATCGATACCGAAGGAGCCGAAGAGGGAAGGATGACGATCCCCCTGACCGATCGACATCTCTTTACCCGGGGCCAGTGACCTCGCCCACTCCCCATCTTCCTGGATCTCCAGCAGCGACAGAGGGGATGCCACGAAGACACTCTCGGAAGGGTGGAGAGCGGTGGCCAGTAGCAGCAGGAGGGCAGTGGCTGGGTTCATCGACGACCTTACTCGGGGATTCTCGTGGAGTCCCTGGGTCAGCGCGCTCGCTCTAGACCGGACTCCCCCCTGAGAGTCTGGATCGGCACGATCGGGTTATTTCTGAAGAGAATTCCGGAAATCAATGCCGGGTGTAATTGCCAGCGATGGACTCACGAATTCCGCGCGAGGTGAAAAGGCGTCATCCTGACCGATGCCTGACGGTTTCTCGCCGCGAAGACGCCGGTGGGGTTGCCCTACTTCGATGGTATCGCGAGTCGCGAAAAGGGGAAGCCTGCTAGCGACCTCGACTGGCCAGGCGGACCAGTTGCTCGGCACTCTTTTCCTTCGGATGGTCGGCGACCACCTTACGCACCCGGTCCTGAGCATCGGTGATATGAAAACCCAGTACTTGCAGTGCTCGAACGGCATCCGCCGCTGCGCCCTCAGGGACCCCGACCGTTGCAGGGGATCCGGCACTCGACGCCAGATCCTCTTTCTCCAGAGCACCTCGAAGATCGAGGACGATTCGTTGGGCGGTCTTCTTACCGATCCCCTTCACTCTCTCCAGAGGAGCCGTTTCCCCCTCCAGCACCGAGGTACGAAGTTGGTCCTGCTCAACATTGGAGAGAAGTGCCAGCGCACTGGCGGGACCGACCCCAGACACCTGGCAGATTCGATCGAAGAAATCACGCTCTTCCGGATGAGCAAAGCCAAACATCACGAGCTGTTCGTCACGGATTCGATGAGAGATGAACAGCCGTGCAGTGGCTCCATCCTTCAATTTCCTCAGGGTACCCGAGGGTGCACGGAGTCGATGGCCGACCCCCCCTACCTCGAGCACAGTGTGACCTTCAGAGATCTGAACCACTTCGCCAGTGAGGTATTCGTACACTCGCCCCCTCTAGCCGTTTGTCAGGTTCAACCCGCGATCGGATAGCTTCCGCTTCACCTCATTGAGCGAGGTCACGCCGAAGTTCTTCTGGCTGACCAGTTCGAGTTCATTTCGTTGCATCAGATCTGCGATCGTCTCGATTCCGAGACGGTCCATGCAACGCTGACTTCGGCTAGAGAGTTCGAGCAGGCTGACCGGCTCCCCCAGGAGAGAAGCGGCTTCACCGTCGATCGAGAGCATGAAGTTGTCGTCACTTCGAGTTCCTTCGCCAAGGCGCAGCTTCTTCTGGTTCAAGATCTTTCGGATCTCTTGCAGGCTGGTCTCGCCGAAATTCTTGTAGGAGAGCAATTCTGGCTCACTCTTGCTGACCAGGTCTCCGAGGGTGTGAATCCCCATCTTCTGCAGGCAGTTGCGACTTCTCACCGAAAGTTCGAACTCGGTGACAGGAATCTGCAAGACCTGCTGCTTGCGGACGTTGTCCTTATCCTTGTCGCGATCGTAGTACATCGATTGCGAAGCACTGGCATCCCGCAGGTAAAGACGAGCCCGTGCATGATCCGGGTTGGAGAGAAGGACCATCCTGTAACAGGTAATCGCTTCTCCGAATCGTTCGGCGTCCTCATACAGCACGCCCAGGTTGATCATCGCGTGGGCGTAAAGGGGAGTGCTCCTCTGGCACATGCGATAGGCCTCGATCGCCTTCTCTTCATCTCCGTAGAGGGAGTGCATGTATCCGAGACGGAAGAGGAATCGGGTCTCATCTGGATTTCCTTCAGCGGCAGTGCTGTAGGATTCCAGTGCTTCCTGGTAGTCACCTTCATGCTGATGGAGCAACCCGTTGAGGTAGGAAATTCTCGGCTGATCATCCTGGACCTGTAGACTCCCGAGCAGAACTCGCGCCTCGTCGATCTTGTCCTCGAGGATCAACGCCTCGCAAAGCAGCATCCCGACTCGGGGCTCTCCTGCTCCGCAGCTCTTCCAGCCTGTCTCGAGAACATTCAGCGCCTTCTTCGACGAGCCTTCCTCGAGCAACAGTTTGCCGAGCAAGTGCATGCAGAGGATATTATCCTTGCACCCGAACAGGGTTTCGCGAGCTTCCTCACGCCGACCGAGAAGATCTAGCACCACTCCTCGGCGGAAAGGGTCTGTGATCTCATCGAGGATGACCTCGAGTTCATCGATGGCCTCCCTTCGGGAGGTCACTCCTTGTCGTGTCTCGTGATAAAAATCGACAGAGGTTTCCCTCGTCAAGACCAGATCACGCAAGGAAATGTCGCTCATCGCATCCAAGAATGCCTCCTCGATGGAAGAAGTCGGGCGTTAGATTCCGTGTTCCCTGGGCTTCGGAGTGGATCCGATACAGATCCCCTGGATCTACGGAAGTGAGTCCAGGATCATAAGAAAGGTACAGGAGACAGTCAACACGAACAGGATGGGGATCTCGACTTGGCTCTCCTTGCAGCAGTGCCAGATCGAGGAGACCATGGCACCAGAGACCTCTCGCCCCCCACAGGAGCGGGAAATTCCGGATTGTGGCCGCCGTGACGGTCCTATTCCGTGACCACAGCATCACCTCGGTGAATTCACCCACGGTGAGGAAAGGGACGAGAAACGAGATGAGCCAGGGACTCAATCCAGCCCAGCAGAGCGCAGTCACGGCCCACCTCGGCCCATTGGCCATCATCGCCGGCCCTGGCAGCGGGAAGACCAGGGTGATGACCCACCGCGTCGCAGAACTGGTCCACTCGGGGGTGACCCCGGGATCGATCCTGGCGATCACCTTCACCAACAAGGCCGCCGACGAGATGCTACGCCGAACACTGAAGTTGCTCTATCCACAGCGTCCTTCCCAGCTACCGACGTCTGGATTCCTCGGCCCGTCCTCTCTCGATCTCGACGATGGCACCCCGGTCCTCCGCACATTTCACTCCTTCTGTGCTCGTTTGCTCAGACGTCACCTGCACCGAATCGAACCCTACTCTGGCCGATACTCCATCTACGACAGTTCCGATCAGCTGCAACTGGTCAGCGTGATCCTCAAGGAGTTACAACTCGACAAGACTTCCTTCCCCCCCCGTAACTCTCTCTCCCGTATCAGTCACTGGAAGAGTCACATGACATCGCCAGAACAGGCGGGAGAAGAATCCTCGACCTTTCATGAACAACAACTGGCACGCATCTTCCATCGCTATCAGGAACTTCTGGAAGAGCGAGACGCGGTTGATTTCGACGATTTGCTGCTGCTGGTGGTTCGATTACTGCAAGAGCATCCAGATGTTCTCGATCATCTGAGGAATCGTTTCCAGTTCGTGATGATCGATGAGTTCCAGGACACCAATCTCCCCCAGTACATGATCGCCAAACTACTTTCGGAGCAGCACAGGAACCTGTGCGTCACTGGAGATCCCGATCAATCGATCTACTCGTGGAGGGGTGCCAGTCCCGACAACTTCCGCCGCTTCAAGGAAGATTTTCCGGAGCACTCCTTCATCACTCTCGATCAAAACTATCGCTCCACTCCACAGATCCTGGAAGTTGCTGGCCGCCTCGCTGGAACCGAGTTTGGCGATCGAAAACTATTCACCGAGAACGCAGATGGAGCCGAGGTCAGGGTTCAGCAATTACGAGACGAGCGAAGTGAGGCCGCGAGAATCGCAGATCATGTCGAGACCTGGATGGAAGAGGGCTGCTCGGCATCCGAGATTGCCGTGCTGTACCGGGTCAACTCACTCTCGCGAACCCTCGAAGAGGAGTTTGTTCGTCGCCGGATCCTCTACGCCGTGATCGGTGGGATGTCCTTCTACGAGCGCAAGGAGGTCAAAGACATCCTCGCCTACCTACGGGCGGCTCGATCTTCAAGGGACGATGTCGCGTTACTCAGAGTCCTCAATACCCCGGCACGCGGCATCGGCAAGGTTAGCATCGAGCGCTTTCAAGATGCCGCCAGGGAAGCGAATAGAAACCTCGGTGAACATCTGCGAGAGGAGAGCGACTTCGCCTCCATCCGTGGCAAGGCTCGGAAGGGTCTCGAACAGTTCAAGGATGTCATTCAGAAACTATCTGAAAACCTTGACGCTGCCCTTCCCGATCAGGTGAAACTCGCCATCGAGACGAGCGGCTACCTCACCTTCCTCAAGAAGGCAGAACCTGAATCGTGGCCAGAAAGGGAACGAAACCTCGAGGAACTGGTCGCCGCGGCTGCAGAGACGGAAGAGATTCTCGCCAGCGTCTCTGCCAGTGCGTCCGATGATCCGGAGTTTCAAGAGATCGACCCCCTCTCGCTATTTCTCGAACGGATCGCACTGGTCACCGACGCAGAGATGCGAGAGGAAGAAGAGGGCCAGGTTTCGCTGATGACATTACATGGCGCCAAGGGACTCGAATTTGATCGGGTCATCATCGCCGGAGCGGAGGAGACTCTGATTCCTCACGCTCGACAGGGAGAAGTGGTCCATGTGGAGGAAGAGCGGAGACTCCTCTATGTCGGCGTCACCCGTGCTCGCAAGGAACTGTGCATGACCCACACCAGCTGGCGAAGGCGCTTTCAAGAGCGGGAGCCGAGAATGCCGTCATCCTTCTTCACCGAACTGGAAGGGACCTCGATCGTCTTCGAACGCAACGCAGTCCCGGCCTATTCCAGTGGTGGCTGGGGTCAAAGCAACAGTGGATTTGATCCCTCGGAGTCGGTCGAGGATGAGGACGATGGCCTGCATCCGGGGGCCTGGATCCGTCATGAGATCCTCGGGCGAGGGGTCATCGTCAAATCCCAGGGACACGGTGCATCCAAGCGAATCTCGGTCCGCTTCGAACAAGGAGGAGAGAAACAGCTGGTGGTCGCCTATGCTCCGGTGACACCGATCGCCCCACCAGATGAAGAATGGGAGCCGTGTTGATCTCTCGCATGAGCACTCGAAAGTGGCTGAAACAATGCCTCGCCATCTTCCTGATCCTGTCGATGACGGGGGATCAGCGCGGCGATGCCCATGAACTGGCGGAGGGGGTCGGAACCCAGACCACCTTCACGATTCGCGATGGTCAGGTGATCATCCTGTTCAATCTGGGGTGGAGCGTTCCTGCCGGATTTCCATTACTCGCCGACCTCGACTCCGATGGCGATGATCGTGTGGAAGAAGAGGAGTGGCGCCCCTACCTGAAGACTCGAATTGAATCTCTCCTGCCGCAACTGGATCTCCGCATCAATGGCCAGCGGGTTCCACTCGAACTGGATCTGATCGAACATGCGGGGCTGGAGGGCTCGGTGCGAGCTCGCCCCTTCGACGCCTACTTCACCCTCCATGGTCCATTGCCGGCATCGCTGCCACAGAATAGTCCCTGGGGCGGTGGCTACTGGCTGCACTGGCAGGACAACAGTTATCGTGAGCAAACTTCGAGTCAGTACTCGTGGATTCCCATCGAGGATCATGATCCCGATCTGTCCTTCTTCATCCTGCAACCGGATCCATCCCTCTTCGAGGATCAGGGCGCCTTCATCCGAACTCCCGGCCGCAACACGATCCTCTACTTCTATTCCGTGGCGACCACCTTTGACCCCTTCACCGATACCGCTCCAACCGCCGCACAATTGGCCAGTCTCCTCCCGACCACTCAAGCGCCACTGTCACCTGAAGCAGAGCCGTCGAATCGACCTCCTCGCCCGACTGGAGAGGCGCTACAGTCGCCGCGAAGGTTTCCCTCGGAGACCGACCCCTCCCCTGAGGAAGTGAGTGAAGAGGAACAGATCGGCGGGCTGGTGGAGACCATCGTGCTGGGGAAAGCACCGATCTGGGAGGTCGTGCTGGCACTGTTACTGGCGATCCTCTACGGCGCCGGTCATGCCATCGGACCCGGCCATGGCAAGACGATGGTGGCGGCCTACCTGGTCGGCACTCGCGGTAGGATTCGCGATGCGGTGGTGCTCGGTCTGGTGGTCACCTTTGCCCACACCATCAGCATCTTCCTGCTGGGGCTGCTCTTGCTGGGGCTGATCGAAGCCAGTACCGACAAGGCCACTTCAGCCACCTTTCAGAACTGGATCACCACCATCTTCAGTTTCGGATCGGGTGCCTTGCTGACGACCTTCGGGCTGATTCTGGCCCGACGACGCTGGCGAGCGAGCCGCAAAGTTGATCACTCGCATGATCACTCGCATGATCACTCGCATGATCACTCGCATGATCACTCGCATGATCACTCGCATGATCACTCGCATGGACATGAGGATGGGCATTCTCATCTGCCTGCGGACTGGGCCCAAGATGGCGAGGTTCGATTCCGTGATCTGGTGACACTCGGCTTCAGCGGCGGAATCGTGCCGTGCCCGGCGGGATTCACCATCATGCTGGTCGCCGCTCACTTCCAGGCGCTGTGGCTGGGACTGATCGTGCTCGGTTTCTTCAGTCTCGGACTGGGATTGATGCTGATCGGAATCGGCTGCGTACTGGTGCTGGGCAAGGAACGAATTCTCAATCGAGTGGGTGCCCCGTTGAAGTCGCGGTTCTTGCAACTGGCCCCGGTCTTCTCGGCGCTGCTGGTGAGTTTGATCGGAGTCTGGTTTTGCGTCGATAGTTTGACCCAAGGACGAGAACCGATCGCCCAGATGCTGCGGGCTCTGGCGAGTTACCTCGACGGTTAGTGGGCGACGGTAATCCCCAACGCCTCGAACATCGCTCGAGCCTTGTCGAGCAACTCGACACGCTCCGCCTGCGGCTTCGAGTCCCATGTCACCGCACCACCGAAGGGAACCAGAGCGCGCTTCCCACGGAGCAGAGCAGAGCGAATCGCGATGCTCAGTTCGAGATCTCCGGTCGGGGCCAGCCAACCGATGGAACCGGTGTAGATGGAGCGAGGCCACGGCTCCAACTGGCGGATCCTCTCCATCGCGGCCAGTTTCGGAGCCCCGGTGATGGATCCTCCGGGAAAAGTCGCGCGCAGGATTTCGCCGGGACTCGGATCCCCTCTCAGTTCACCAGTCACCGTCGCCACCGTATGCAACACCGAGGCATACCGTTCGACCTGCGCAGGATGCACCACCTCGACAGTGCCCGGCTGGCAGATGCGTCCCAGATCATTTCTCTCCAGGTCGACGATCATCGCCAGTTCTGCTCGTTCCTTCGGATCCGCCAGCAGCGCTGTTGCCGCTTGTCGATCTTCATCTCGATCTCGGCCTCTGGCGATGGTCCCCTTGATGGGACGGGTGCCGATGCGTCTGCCCCTTCTCGATAGAAACTGTTCCGGTGAAGCGGACACCACCGAAAAGGGATCGCCCTGGATCATCGCTCCGTAGGGCACCGGTTGCGCCTCACGCCAGAGCCGATGCAGCGCGACCGGCGAGGGGACAGGATCGACGATCCAGCCACGAGCCAGATTGACCTCGTATACTTCTCCGAGGCCGATTCCATGACGAATCTCCGTCACCGCCTCGAGGTATTGAGCATCTGTGAGTGAGGATTCGACGATTCTCACCGGTGACGACGAGATCGAATCGCTGGGATCGCTGGAGGTGCCGCCGGAGTGGCGCCACCACTGTCGATCCTGCCACCCCGCTCGACCCCGATGAACCGACCAGCCTTGCTGCTCGATGGCATCGATCAGCACCACCTCGTCGTACAGCTGCCAGCAGAGGTCGGGGACCCCATCGAGCAAGGCGCCG
This sequence comes from Planctomycetota bacterium, assembly GCA_018694835.1. Classification (GTDB taxonomy): domain Bacteria; phylum Planctomycetota; class UBA8108; order UBA1146; family UBA1146; genus QNYK01. Next base: position 23,156 of record JABHOG010000014.1, read on the forward strand.
ATGGCTCCTGTGGGGGTCTGTCGTGGTGACAATCCGAGAAAACGATCGGCCGCCTCGTAACCGATCCAGCCGACCGCACCGCCGACGAAGGGGAGCGAGTCGACCTCTACAGGATCCTTCGTGGCCCACTGCCTCCACCACCGATCCAGTTGCTCGAGCGGATCTCCACGACCGGAATCGATCACCCCGTCGGCAGTACGGACCTGCCACCGATCTCGACTCGCCTCGAAGGAACCGATCGGATCGACCCCGGCGATATGCCAGCGGCCAGTTCCTGCCACATCGAGACCGCTCTCCAGCAAAAAGCTGGGCTGCCCCGGACCGATCGCAGCCAGCAGGCTCTCGACCTCGACAGGGCCCAAAGCCTCGATTCGAGGTGCTGCGTGGAAGGGATGAAATGGTTCGTTTGCGCTCATCGGGCTCGATTCATGGCGAAATTGTGCTGCAGAATTTCGCTCGATCTGCCGAAAGATGAGTCATGACCGACGACCAGAGAGAGCACCCTTGTGGCTTTGGTCCCCGCCCTTCCCTGTGGGAAGAGAAAGATAGACTTGACCAAGATCTGTACAGAAGAAAGAGACCATGATGATTCCGAACTCTCCTCTCACTCACCCCGACGAGCGATCCTTGATGGTAGTCAGCAACGATGAAGAACATTGCATCCTCTACGATGGTACCGACTTGCCGTCGCTGCTGGAGCAGTTGATGACGATGGGAAGCGATTCCCCCTCGACCCTCGACGCCGCCGCTCATATCGATGAGGAAGAACTGACCCAGGATCACTTCCGCGCCATCGTGAGGGAACTGCTCAGTCGTCGCCACGGGATTCTGAGATAAGCAGGCCCCCTCTCCTTCGGACGATCCGGGACTACTTCTCCCATGGTTATCCACATACTGGTCGCGGCATCCGGACTTATCCACCTTTGGTGACTGAACCATTTTGATTCAGTTCCCAGTTCTTCTTCCCATTTTTTTTCGGCCTTCGTAGGATCTCTGCAGGGGAATCGCCGCCCCTTGGGATAAAAAAGTGGGGTACAAATTCGATGGACTCGTTCCTCAAGCACCTGGAAACAGAGCGGAACCTGAGCCCGGAAACTCTCCGGGCCTATCGCAAGGACCTCGAACAACTCCGTGACTTCTTCGAGGTCAAGGATCTCTCACAGATTGCCACCAAGGAGAGCACCGAGGTCCGCCGCTGGTTGGCTCACTTCGCAGAGGTCGGTTATTCGCGTAGCACTGTAGCCAGAAAACTGGCATCGATACGTGGGTACTTCCGCTTCCTCACCGGTCAAGGACGAATCGAGGGGCGCTGTGCGTTTCTCGAATTGAGCACGCCGCGAGTGCCCCGTGCCCTGCCCCACTTCCTCTCCGTTCAAGAAGTCTTGCGTCTACTGGATCAACCAGAGACCAACACGTACCGCGGGCTGAGAGATCGAGCCATCCTCGAAATCCTCTACAGCACCGGCCTCAGGGTCAGTGAACTGGTCGCTCTCGACTGGCTCCACATCGACGGCCCTGCGCGTCTGGTTCGCGCCTATGGAAAAGGACGCAAGGAGCGCATCGTTCCCATCGGCGAGCATGCGCTGGCTGCTCTCTTCAGTTACCAGGAAGCGATCCCTGCACGCTGGCAACCCGAGGATGGAAACTGGAGTCCTCACCCGGTGCTGTTGAATCGCTTCGGTGATCGCATCTCCGATCGATCGATCCGCAAGATCCTCGACCGATACATCGGCAAGGCGGGCCTCGACAGTCGAACCAGTCCCCATACCCTGCGCCACTCGTATGCGACTCACCTGCTCGACCGTGGTGCCAATCTGCGGCAGGTGCAGGAACTGCTCGGCCACAAACATCTCGCCACCACACAGGTCTATAACCACCTCAGCAGCGAGAAGATCTCCGAGCGACACCGTTCCGATCACCCTCATAGCGAGATGCCAGAGGCCGAATCCTCCCGCTGAAACGAGGCCGAAAAACAGCGGGCAGATCTGGCGGTCGCGGACTTGTTCCGAGGGTCGATTGCCGCCCCGCTGAGATGTCGCTATCCTCCGTACCTCAGGCCCATGTTCATATTCAGCGAACACCGGGCTGGCGTAGCTCAGTTGGTAGAGCACAGCTTTCGTAAAGCTGAGGTCACGGGTTCGACTCCCGTCGCCAGCTCCAATGAAACGCAAGACCTCGTGGACCAGCGGGTCCACGAGGTCCTTTTTTATCCCTCATACTCGTCATTTTCCTGACTTCCCTGCTACTCAGCCGCCGAAGATTTGAAATCGCTCCTCGATTCGACCATTTCTCGACAATACAATGGAGAGGCCCGTCCATTTGAACATCGTGGTCAAAGATGACCCCGAAAGGGAACCCATGACACTTTCCAAGCAGCGGATCCCCGGGATCCTCTCTCTTCTTGCTGCATCCTGGATGATGCTCTTCTCCACCTCTCTCGACGCCCAGTGTGATCCGGGCGGAGGACTCGGTGGCACCGGAGCCGATGTGATCGTAGGTGAGTTGACCGGCACCCAGAGCTACGGTTCAGCGGGCGGATATTACGCTTTTTCGGTGGGAACCACTTCCTGCAACATCGGCACCGAGGAACTGCTCTGGATCGCAAACACCAACCAGCACCCGGTGATCGGTCAGAACATGTTTCGCCTCAAGGATGGAGTGCTCGAACAGATCGGCATGAGCTGGCTCAAGCACGGATTCACCGCCTTGCAGGGAAACACCTGTGGTTGCGGCTGCGCCTCATCGGGAACCGGCAGCCGGCTCGGAGTCGGTTGCTCCGATCCCTACGGAGCCAGTTTGAATGGCAGCCAGGGGAGCCTCGGCGCACGCTCAGAGGTGACCGATCCGGCTCACGGTGGATTCATCTATCCGCAGAACCTCGATCCTGGCAATAGCGATCTGACCTGGCGTCGCTTGCGCGTTCACGGTAGTGACCTGGACTCGGCGACCAATGCAGGAGCGCAGTACTTCGTCGAGGGACATTATGTCACCCCAGACGACGCTGCCGCAGGCAATCATCACAATAACACCAGTTACCGACAGGTCTCTGTCTCCCCCTCCACTTCCAATCACGCCATCGCCTTTGTCGGATCGACCCAGCGGCAACAGCCGGGCATCCAGGCGTGGCAAGACAACGATCCGACTGTGACTCTGGTCGACATCTCGGATGCTGGAGACGGCCTCTTGATCCTTGGATACAAGGTCATCCAGATCAATGCCAACCTGTGGCGCTACGAGTACGCGCTCTACAACATGGACTCGACTCGCTCGGTACGCAGTTTCTCCGTGCCGCTTCTGGGTGTGATCGCCAGCGATGTCGGTTTCCGCGATGTCGAGTACCACAGTACCGAGGTCTATGACGGAACCGACTGGGCGCTGTCTACCAGCAACGGCGAAATCAACTGGTCGACTCAGACCTTTGCACAAAACCCCAATGCCAACGCACTTCGTTGGGGAACGATGTACAACTTCCGCTTCGTCACCACCTCTCCACCGACGGCTGCCAATGCGACTCTCGGGCTGTTCCAACCCGGCGCCGTGGACACGCTACTGGTGCCCACCCTCGCTCCGATGGTCGGCAACCTCGATTGCAACAATAACGGCATTCCGGATGCGGATGAAATCGCCAGCGGCGCATCTGATTGTGATGGAAATGGTTTGCTCGATGAATGCCAGGAAGACTGTGACCTCGATGGAATCGCCGATGCCTGTGAACTGATCAATGGCGCGCTCGATTGCAATGGGAATTTCCTCCCTGACACCTGCGAGATCTCTTCAGGTGCAGCGGATTGCGACTTCGATGGAGTACTCGACAGTTGTGAAATCGACCTGGGCAGCGAAACGGACTGCGATCTCGACGGCATCATCGATAGTTGCCAGATCGCAGCGAATCCCGCGACAGATTGCGACGCCAACGGAGTTCTCGATATCTGTGAGGCTGCAGGGATCTTCTCCTATGTCGACAATGTCTCACCTCCGGCGCCGATCGCCGACAACTTGCCCCCGGTGATCCGCATCATCGAGGTCACCCAGGCGGGACTGGTCGACGATGTAGATGTGGCGCTGGACCTGACTCACACCTGGATCGGCGATCTCGCCATCTCGATTGCCAATCCTTCCGGCACCAGCGTTAACTTGCACAGCCAGACGGGTGGTTCTTCCGATGACATCAATGCGATCTACGACGACGATGGCAATCCCGGAACCACGGCTCCGTCCTCACCACTGTCCGCTTTCGATGGAGCCAGCGGTCTGGGCAACTGGACCCTGACCATCTCGGATAATGCCGGAGGAGATTCAGGTTCTCTTCTGACCTGGGGACTCGACATCTCCATCGCCGGAGCGGGGATTCCAGACTGCAATGGCAATGGTATTCACGACGGCTGTGAGATCAGTGCCGCGAACGACTGCAATCTCAATGGTGTGCTCGATCAGTGTGATATCGCAAACGGGACCAGTGCCGACAATGATGGCGATGGTATTCCCGATGAATGTGGAGGAGGCGGTGCCGTCACCTACATCCGTGGCGATACCAATATCGATGGCAGCCACGATGTCAGCGATGCGGTCAACACCCTCGGCTTCCTCTTCAATGGAACACCGGTGAGTTGCCTGGCAGCACTCGATGATAACGGAGATAACCAGGTCGACGTTTCCGATGTGGTGCATCTGATCGGCTACATGTTCGCAGGTGGACCCGAGCCCGTGGCACCGTTCCCCGGTTGTGGCCCCGATGGGCCCGGCGGGCTCGGATGTACTTCCTTCAACCTGTGCCCCTGATTCTCGAGTCAGCGACGCCGTGGACCCCTTTCGATCGATCGAAAGGGGTCCACGGCCTGCTCGATGTGGGTCCGTTCGAGCAAGCCGACTCGCTCTGAGCCCACTCTGAACCGTTGATCTTCCACTGCCAGTGTTGCCATAATTCCTCTTCAGCAGTCACCGATAGCCCGCGATAGCGAGGCCAGAATCCAACGTATCCGCCTCCTACGCCGGTTATTGCCCTCTCTGCACTCCTTTTTCTCCATCCTTGTATCCAGGTCGATGAAGGGGAAAATAGTAGTTGGCTCTCATCCTACAATTTTCGATCTCTCCAGCCCTCCGGAGGAGTTATGAAGTTACACAATTCCGTGGTCTCTTTACTGATCATCACCATCTGGGTCACTCCGTTGCAGGCGCAGGATCCGGCCATCCTGACCAGCGTCTCCAGTCCGCTGGATGACCATCACTACCTGTTGCTGGATGCCAGTGACTGGACCACTGCAGAAACTCTCGCCAACAGCTGGGGCGGCAACCTCGTGGCCGTCGCGGACCAGGCAGAAATGGATTTCATCAGCGACAACTTCAGCAACTATGGCGGTTCCGCACGGCGCTTGTGGCTAGGTCTCAACGACATCGCAGTCGAGGGTATCTTCGAGTGGAGCAACGGCGAACCACTGATCTACAGCAACTGGAATGCAGGGGAGCCCAACAACTCCAACAACGAGGATATGGGGCACACCCTGGAGGCTTCCCCCTACCTGTGGAACGACATCAATGAAGCCACCAACACCGTTGCCACCTATGGTCTCCTCGAACTGGAGCCGTGTGGTCTCACCGCACCGGATACCATGGTGGCGACCTCGACCGGGCCCGATATCACCCTGGAATTCACCAACAATGGTCCCTACACCGACACTTTTCAGATCTGGCGTGACGGCGTCTTCTACCAGGACATCTCCGACCCCGCTGCGACCAGCTGGACCGACAACAATCTTTGCCAGGGAGTCTACAACTATCTGATCGTGGTCTCTGACGGCGCCTGCTTCGATTTCACCGACCGAGTTGAGGTCCCTCATGGATTCGAGATCTACGGCAGTCTCGACACGCCACTGGCGATTCCCAACAGCACCCCGACGGGAGTCACCTCGGTGATCAACATCACCGACAATTACACGATTCAGGACATCGATATCGAGGTGCATATCACTCACACCTGGACTCGCGAGGTGGGGATCGACCTGACGCACCCATCGGCCACGATGGTGACCTTGAAACAATACATCGCAGGGTCTCCCAGCGATGTGAATCACATTCACACCATCTTTGATGACCAGGGGATCCCCTTCGACGAGGACCAGATCCCACTCAACATCCGCATGCAACCTCAGGGGCCCGGCACCCTCGCCGATTTTTCCGGCTTTCCCATCGATGGAAACTGGCGCCTGATCGCGTCGGACTATTCTGGAGCCGAGTTTGGCGATCTCGAGGCATGGGCCATCCACCATCGTAGTGGCCCTCCCTGTCAACTCACCCCTCCTATCGACTTCACCGCCGCCACCAGTGGCAACGAAGTGACTCTCAGTTGGGACCTCAACGGCAACAACTTCACCAGCATCGATGTCTATCGAGATGGACAGCTCGCCGCGACCTTACCCGGAGGTGATCAGCAGTGGACCGATGTCCTTCCCGGCGGGCCCGCTTCCTATCAGTACCAGCTTCGCTGCTGGGACGACTCGGTCACCCCCTGCTGTGTCATCGATGGAAATGCCATCTGGGCACTGATCAATGCCATCGATCTGGTATGGTCCGCTGAAGGAAGTAATGGTCAGATCGACTCGGCACTCGCCATCTCCGATGCGCTGGTGCTCAACGGACTCGCTCCGGCACTGATGACGGACATCCTCGGGTGTGATTGCCTACTCGATACGCCAACCCTCGAGCGGGTCTGGGTGGCCACTGGAACCTATCCAGATCAATATTGCTTGAACACTGCAGAAGGTCAGTTGCTGGCAGACCTGATCGCCAATGGCATCGATGTCTACATCGAAGGTGGCGATGCATGGGGATTCTGTGCTCAGACTCCCTTCGCCGACTATGACGGCATCGGACTGGGGGTGGCCGATGGCGACGATTCGTTACTGGACTTGATCGGTGGTTCCTATGCCACGCTCGATCTGACCGGAATGGATGCCGCATACAACCAGGACCAGGCGGCCAGCGACTGGACCGATCGACTGGTCACCGCAGATCCCCTCACGCCGGACCTGGCGGGAGCCTCGAGCGGTTCCATCTGGGTCCAATCGGGCATCGGATACAGCACCGGTAACTTCTACGAAACCGATGACCCATTTGGCGAGGTGATCGCGCAGTCGTGGGAGTTCGGGGGCTACAGCGGCGAGCAGGGTATCCTGATGGGACTCTACCTCGATGCGCTCGGAGCCAGTAGCGGTCCACCACCGGAACTGTTCCGCCGTGGCGATGTCAACGGCGACGGCGGTGTCAACATCGCAGATGCCATCCGCCTGCTCAACGCCCTGTTCGTACCGGGATCCCCACAGCCCGGATGTCTCGACAGTGCCGACGTCAATGACGACGGTGGAAACAACGTCGCCGATGCAGTCTACCTACTCAACGCTCTGTTCGTGCCGGGATCGGACAATCCACCGGCGCCGGGCGCTCTCGATTGTGGCATCGACCCTTCCGATGACGGCATTGATTGCGACCTCTATCTGGCGTGTCCCTGATGAGAAGCGGGTTGAAGGACCACTGGCATTACTCGAGCAGAACCATCGTCGGTATCCTCGCATCGCTTGTGCTGCTCTGCTGCAGCGTGACGTCCTCGGCTCAGGTGCTCCTGCATAGCGATGAGATGGCCTCGTCGGGATCGAATACATCCCACAACATGGTTCGCGATGGCAATGGCGCACTTCACTGTGTCTCGCTCGAGCGAAACGCCGCCGACGAGATGACTCTGATTGTCCAGAGTTCCTCCGATGGAGGCGCCACCTGGTCGACCCAGCCGCCCAATCTCAACGACGACGACAGTGGCCTGTTCGATCCCGATCCCGCCAGCCAATGCTCGGTGGCCATCGACGACCAGGGGATCCTTCACGTACTCTGGGGTCGGTACACCTACCCGTCGTACTTTCGACAGTTTTATCGCCGATTCGATCCCGCCACAGGCGACCGTTCCGACATCGTCGAGATCAGCACCATCACCGGTGCCCCACTCAATGCACGCACCTCGGCGATGGACATCGTCATCGATGGCAACAACACGGTTTGGATCTCCGGACACCACCCCTCCAGTTGGGTCGAGCACCTGCTGCGCAGCGATCAACCCTACGCGGCCGATGACTCCTTCACTGACCTGGGGGCGTTCAGTCCCTCTGCCAGTGCCCAGAACACCCGTCTTGCGGTCGATGCCAGCGGCCGAATCCATTGCAGTTTCTACCGCAACACCCCACCGGGAGTCTACGAACATCGCATCTACGACCCGACCATCGGACCCTCGGGCCCCGCCGGCTGGCAGGTAGATACCTTCGTGCTCGGCGATACCACCGGCAGCAATGACTACTTCGGCTGGCTCTCCAGCGATGGGTTCGGAAGTGTCCACAGTGCCTATGTCGTCGACGCCGCCTCCGGCTCGCCGCTGTGGAGTTTTCGCTACCGCAGGTGGGACGAGATCAGCGGCTGGAGCGACGAGACATCTCTATTCGATGCCAGCAGCGACCAGTTCACCAACATCGCCAACTACAAGATCTTCAACATCGGCTGTGACGAGACTTCAGGCACCGTCCATGCCGTGTACCGTGACCTCGCCAACGAAGGCGCACTGGTGCTGGCACAAAAACTCGACACATCTCCCGAGTTCGAGTTCGTCGAGCAGTTACAACCGACCACACTCGGCCAGCACGCCTACATCTATCCGACCATCCGAGGCACGCTGTATCCCGCCTTCAACAACACATCCTTCGGTCTCGACATCACCTACCAGCAACGCGAAATTCCTGGTGTGCCACCCTATTCCTTGATCTATCACAACGCTTCCTCTGGCTCGGTGATTCGATTCATCCGTGGCGATGGCAACGAAGATGGTAGTTTCAATGTTGCGGACATCGTGTACGGGCTCAATGCACTGTTCGTGCCGGGCGGGGTCTCTCCCACTTGCATCGAGAGTTGCGATATCAATGATGATGGCAGTTTCAACATCGCGGACATGGTCTACGGGTTGAATGCACTCTTTGTGCCCGGCTCTACCACTCCGGATGCTCCCTACCCGACCTGCGGAGCCGACCCGCTCAACAACACTCTCGACTGCCCGACCACCAGCGCTGCCTGCCCCTAGCGGGCGCCATCGGTATCAGTTGGCATGGTCGTATAACGCTTTCTTGAGTGCAGGGATGTCCTTGTAGTGGTCCCAGAATCGATAGAGCACCTGGTCCTTGGCATCGATGATGAGCAGATCTCCGGGCCAGTGGGCTCGATACTTCTTGACGATCTCCAACTGGGCTCGACCATCGATCTTGACCCGGATGTAATCATTGAGCAGGCCTGCGATCTCTTCATCTTGTGTCAGCAAGCGCTCGACCCGTGCCGACTGATCACATCGGTTCGCCTCGACAAAAATCAGTCGGGTCTGAGAGGTCCGCTGCGCTTCCTCGACTCCCTCGTCAAAATCGAGCCAACGGATGGGAATCGGCGGCGGTTCGACTCCTGCCTGACGCAACAGGCTGTCGAGCCAGGGGCGCTGATAGTCATTGGACTCGAAGGCACGGGGCAGGATCCCCTGCCAGATCACCTTGCCTGTGGAATCGAGGAAGAAGGCGGAAGGGAACCCCTTCACGCCGTGGCGCTCCAGGTTGCTGGCCTGCTCCGACAGGATGGGGAAGGTCGCCTGGTTCTTGTCGATGTATTTCTGGACCAGTTCCGGTTGCCTGGACGAGTAACTGAAGACAGTCAGCATCGATAAGAACTCGGGTCCCACTTCTTGCTGCCACCTGACCAGGCTGGGCAATGCCGGAGCACAACTCTCTCAGCCAGGAATCGTATAGGCGACCAGCAGCGGCTTGCCGCGCCGCAATACAGCAAGAGGTGCTGCAGCGACAGAGAGGCCCTTGGTGGCGTTGAACCAGCGATCGCCCTCCTCGAGTTTCAACTCCGGCAGTGGCTTCCCCAGTAACGAGAAGTGGAACGGCTTCACTGCGGGTTCCTGAACAGCATCCTGGGCCGCCAGGAAACTCGAGGAGAGGGACAGGGCGATCAGCAAGGGACTCCATCGGTTCATGATTGGCTTCCTCCACAGATATGACGATACCAGCCCACGCGCCGTTCCCATCCTTGCTACCGATCGCTAAAAAAACGGCCCCGAGGAAACCCCGGGGCCGTCACACTCACTCGTTTCCGGATCCAGGTTAGTAGCTGTTTTGCATCTGGTTCGACTTGCTGCCAGTGGATTCCTTGTTGCTGCCGACCGAAGCTGCCGCGACGTGGCCATA